>DBEYUK010000030.1:0-20409 GCA_048181625.1 Collinsella sp.
TTCATGGGGAGGCTCGAGGCCTACCTCGTGTACTATCGGGATGGGCGCATCAAGAAGTCCCTCGAGTGGCTGAGCCCGATGGAGTACCGTAGGAAGCTTGGATACGCCTAGGCGCGGTCCAAGAAATCGTCCGCACCCCCAGATGCTTCAGACAGGAACTATTCCACCGCAACTTCGAAGTCTAGTCATGCGACGTATTGCGATGCAGTAAATCTGCTACACTAGTACAACATGCCTCCGTAGCTCAGGGGATAGAGCACCGCTCTCCTAAAGCGGGTGTCGACGGTTCGAATCCGCCCGGGGGCACCAGAAGATTATGACGGCGTCGCGAGAGCAGCGCCGTTTCTGGTTTGTGGGAGCTGCCGGCGGATTCGAGCCGTCGACACCCGCGTCACCAATTTCCCCGCGGGGGGGGAGTTTTCGAATCCGCCCGGGGGCACCAGAGGAATATCGAGCCCGGTACCGCTATGGTGCCGGGCTCTTCTGGTTCATGTCATGTCAAAAACGAAGCGCCCGCTTGCTGGGGGAGCAAGCGGGCGCCTGTGAGCGAATATGTTTGCGGCGAGAGCCGTGATGAGCGGTGGGGTGGCGACTAGTTGGTCGTACCGGAATCGTCACCCGTGCCCGAGCCAGAGCCAGAGCCAGAGCCCGAGCCAGAAAGTGCGACTGTTAGCGTGATCGTGCTGTCGGTGGACTGCTTGCCGGTGGGGGAGACGCCCGTAACGGTGGCATCCTCGTTACCGCTTACGGGATTGCCGTTCTGGTCACAGAAGCCGATGTTATAGAAACCGGCGTTGTTGAGCGCGGTGACGGCGGCGGAGATGCTCTTGCCGTACAGGTTGCCCGGAACACTGGCCTTGCCGGACTTCTTGGCAATGACGACGGTAATCGTGGCGCCGGGCTTCTGCTTGCCACTGGGGTTCCAGCTGATCACGGTGCCCTCGGTAACCGAGTCGTTCTCCTGGTAGCTAACGTCGACGCCAAAGCCTGCCATATCGAGGGCGTTGCGCGCCTGGGCCTCGGTCATGTCGGTCAGATCGGGGACGGACGTGGTATCCGGGCCGCTCGAGACCTTGTACGAGATGGTCGTGCCCTTCGCGACTTCCTTACCGGCTCCGGTGCCCTGCTCAAAGACCTGGCCCTCATCGGCCTCGTTGGCCTCCTCGGAGGCGTTGCCCTTCAGGCCAACGCTTGCCAGCGCGGCCTCGGCCTGGTCCTTGGTCAGGCCGACAAGCTGGGGAACCTCAACCTTCTCGGAGGGCTTGGGACCCTTGGAGATTACCAGGTTCACCTTGGTGCCCTTGGCCTTCTTGGTGTTGCCGTTGGGCGTCTGCTCGGCGACCTTGCCCTCGTCGACATCGTCGTTGTAGCTTTGGTCGATGGTGCCGACCTCGAGGCCGGCTTCCTTGATCAGCTCGACGGCAGTCTGCTGGTCCTTGCCCAGCACATCGGGCACGGTGACCTGCTCGCCGCCAAAGAGTCCTGTGGCAAAGGCCACCACGATGCCGATGACGGCAACGGCTGCCACCACGGCGGCGATGATCTTGTTCTTGTTGGATTTGGGCTCTTCGACCTCGTAGGAGCCGGTGGAGCCCGAAACCGAGCTACGGGCGGTATTCTGGCCGCTCACGCCCGAGACGGGACGCACCATGGCGCGCGTCTGATCGGAAAGCTCGCGAGTCTTGGTGGCGCCCAGCTCACCGGGGGCACCGATGATGCGCGTGGGCTCCGAGACGTTGACGGCACGGCCCGACAGGTAGCTGTTGAGCACCTGACGCAGCTCGTCGGCGGTCTGGAAGCGGTTTGCCGGGTCCTTCTCCATGCACTTGAGGATGATGCGCTCAAGGTCGGCGTCGACACCGGAGTTGATCTGGCTCGGCGGAATAGGCAACTCGTTGACTTGCTTGAGTGCGACCGAGATGGCGTCGTCACCGTCAAAGGGAACGCGGCCAGTGGCGCACTCGTACATCACGACGCCCAGCGAGTAGATATCCGAGGTGGGGCCGAGGTCCTGACCGCGGGTCTGCTCGGGGCTGACGTAGTGGGCGGTTCCCAGCACGTTGTTGTCTTGCGTGAGGTGGCTGTTCTTGGCACGCGCGATGCCAAAGTCCATCACCTTGATGTTGCCGTCGGGCAGCACCATGATGTTCTGCGGCTTAATGTCGCGGTGGATAATCTCGTGCTTGTGGGCGACCGAAAGCGCAGAGCTGATCTGCGAGCCGATCTGGGCGACCTTCTTGGGGTCGAGGGCGCCGTGGCTCTTGATGCCGCTCTTAAGGTCGGTGCCGCGCAGGTACTCCATGACGATGTAATAGGTGTCGCCGTCCTTGCCCCAATCGTAGACGCCCACGATATAGGGGGAGGAGAGACCGGCTGCTGCCTGGGCCTCCTGCTTAAAGCGTGCGGCGAAGGTTGCGTCGCCAGCATACTGCGGCAGCATGATCTTAACGGCTACCGTGCGGTCGAGGACCTGGTCCTGTGCACGGTAGACGGTCGCCATGCCGCCTGTTCCCACCTTATCCTTGAGGAGGTATCTTCCCCCGAGGACCCTCTGTTCCATTCCTGCTCCTAACATAACTATTCGCTCAACGATGTGTGTAGTACCTACGATGTGGCCGCTGGGGCCGTGTGGCGCGTTGCCGCTAACTCTTAGGCCGCGGCGCGCCTCGGGTGTCCGATTCGATCATGGGCATCACGCTCCCTGTGCGGCAAGCGCCGCAGTCAGGACGATACCGGCGATCTTGGCGGCCTTGACGTCATGCTTGTCGAAATCCTCCAAGGCCACCGAGATGGCGACCGTGGGTGAATCGTAAGGTGCAAAGCCAACGAACATAGAGTTGACGT
The DNA here is from genome assembly GCA_048181625.1 of Collinsella sp. Taxonomy (GTDB): domain Bacteria; phylum Actinomycetota; class Coriobacteriia; order Coriobacteriales; family Coriobacteriaceae; genus Collinsella. Next base: position 2,845 of record DBEYUK010000030.1, read on the forward strand.
TGGTGCCGCCGGTCTCGGCCGAGCCGGTCTTGCCGGCGACCTTGACGCCGGGGATCTGGGCATCGGTGCCGGTGCCGGACTGGACGACGGCAAGCATGGCCTGCTTGACCTGGTCGGCCGTGGCGGAGCTGACGGCCTGCCCCAGCGAGCGGGACTGCGTGGTCTTGACCACGGTTCCGTCCGGGGCGAGTACCTGGGCTACAAAGTACGGGTCCATGACCACGCCGCTGTTAGCGATGGCGGCGGCAATCACGGCGTTTTGCATGACGGTGGTCTGCGGGCCGGGCGTGTGGTCCATGCCGACAGGCTGGCCGGCGCCGGCCCAGGCGGTCTCCCACTCGGTCATGAGCGACGGGTCGGCCATGATGGAGGCCGCGGAGGTCAGGTCCTGGCCGAGCTTTTGGCCGTAGCCAAAGGCGTTGGCAAACTGTACGAGCGTGTTTGCGCCAACTTCGTTTGCCACCTGGCCGAAGACGACGTTGGAGGACACGGCAAAGGCCTGCTGCAGGCTGATGGTGCCGTAGCTCTCGTTGGCATAGTTGGTGACCGGTGCGTTGCCGATGTCCATGGAGCCGGGCGCCTGGTAGGTGCTGGTCAGGCTGGCGGTACCGGTCTCGAGTGCCGCGGAAAGCGTAACGACCTTAAACGTGGAGCCCGGCGTGTACAGCGCGTCCATGGCGCGATTGTACATGGAGCCGTCCTCGCCGCCGCCCGTCTGCAGCAGGGCATCGATGTTGGTGTTGTCGTAGGTGGGCGAGCTGGCACATGCGAGCACCGCGCCGGTACGCGGGTCGATGACCACTACAGCGCCCTTAAAGCCCTTGAGTGCCTGCTCGGCCGCCGTCTGGATACGCGAGTCGATGGTGAGCTTGGCGGTGTTGCCCGGCTGGGTCTGGCCCGCGAGCGACGCGATGGCATTGTTCCAGCTGGAGTAGTCCTTAGAACCGGTGAGCGTGTCGTTCATGACGCTCTCGATGGCGGTGGTGCCATACTGCTGGCTCACGTAGCCAACCACGTGCGCTGCCAGGTTACCGTTGGGGTAGGAGCGTACGTAGGTGCCGTCCTCCTGCTGCAGCGACTCGGCCAGCGTCACGCCGTCGGACGTGATGATGGAGCCGCGCTGGATGTACTTGGAGCGGGCGATGGTGTGGTTGTTGGTCGGCATGTCCTGATAGTCCTTGGCCTTAATGACCTGGACATAGGTGAGGTTGCCGATAAGGATGGCGAACAGCGCCGTAAAGGCGAGCACCGCGCGGGTTAGACGGTTGGCGAGCGCAACGCGGCCGAGCACACCGGATTCAGGCGTGTCGAGCAGGCGACGTCGCATGCGCGAGCCGACGGAATGGCTGCCGCTGCCGTAGGAAGACGAGGTGGCAAAGCGCGTGCCCGTCGGGGCGGCGGCAGATGCGACCTGATCATCGGTGATGGCGGCCATGGTGCCGGTGCCGGTAAGCTCGGCCTCGCGTCCGGTAGCCTCGTCACCGGCGCGCAGCAGGAGCGCGACGATGATAAAGCTCGCCAGCAGCGAGGAGCCGCCCTGGCTCATAAAGGGCAGGGTGACGCCGGTCAGCGGGATCAGGCGGGTGACGCCGCCCACGATCAAAAAGGCCTGGAAGCTGATGGCTGCCGTAAGACCCGTGGCGCTAAAGGCGGCGAGGTCGGATTTAGCGCGGGCAGCTGTGGTGAGGCCACGCACGGCAAAGAGCATAAACAGGATGAGCACGGCGCCGCCGCCCAAAAGGCCCATCTCCTCGCCGATAGCCGAGAAGATAAAGTCGGACTCGACGACAGGGATGTTGTTGGCCATGCCGTTGCCGATGCCAACACCGACCAGACCGCCATCGGCAAGCGAGAAGAGCGACTGGACGATCTGGTAGCCCTGGCCCTGGGCGTCCTTAAACGGATCGACCCAAACCTGGAAACGCACCTGAACGTGCGATAGGAACTTGTAGGCGCCCACGGCTCCGACAGCTAAGAGCGCAAGGCCGATGACGACATACGAAAAGCGCCCCGTGGCAACGTAGAGCATCAGCAAGAAGATGGTGTAGAACAGCACGGCCGAACCCAGGTCGCGTTCGAAGACGACGACGAGCAGGCACACACCCCACACGGCAAACAGCGGCAGCAGCAGTCGCAGACGAGGGATCTTAAAGCCCAGGATCTTGCGGTTGGAGATGGAGAGCAGCTCGCGGTTCTCGGCCAAGTAGCCGGCCAGGAACAGCACGATAAAGACCTTGGCGAACTCGCCAGGCTGGATGGTAAAGCCCGCGATGCGAATCCACAGCTTGGAGCCCGAGATCGTGGTGCCGATAAAGATGGGCAGCATCAGCAGGATGATGCCGATAATGCCAAAGGTGTACTTGTAGCGCATGACCACGTCGAGGTTTTTGACCAGTGCAAGCGTTCCCACCATCAGGGCCACCGAGACAAACAGGATGATGAGCTGTGAGATGGCGAGAGCGGGGGCGAGACGCGTCACGAACGTGATGCCGATGCCCGAAAGTATAAATACGATGGGTAGGATGGCGGGGTCGGCGCCGGGCGCCAAGATGCGCACGGCGATATGTGCCGCGGCGAAGGCGGCAAAGAGGCCGATCGGTACGGCGAGCGTCTCAAAGGAGATGGCAGCGCCCGCGGTGAGGACGTACATCGCATACAGCAGGATGACGGGGAACGCCGAGGCGATGAGCAAGAGCAGCTCGGTGTTGCGGCGACTCATAAGCGGCACTCCCTTTCTAATTCTTATCGGAGGCTTCGGCCTCGGCGGACTGTTCGGCGGTTTTCTCGGAATCTGATTCGGAGGTCGATCCCTGATTGGTGTTGTCGCGAATCGTTTGCGCGTCGATCACCTGGCGGGTCTGCTCCTCGTCGATCTGGTGGCGGTACTTGGATATCGTGTCCTGCGCATCGTCGACACTTGTTTGCGGAATGCCCGCCTTGAGGCGGTTTTGCGTGTCTTCGGGCAGGTCGGATAGCTTGATGCTGGTTTCGCTTTCGAGCCAGTGGAGCTTGAGTCCGAGCGGCTTGCCGGGCAGGCCGCGCCAGACGGCGACATTGCCCTGGTAGGTACCCAGGTAGTACGAGCCGGTGACACCCGTGTAGGCCCAGATGCCAGCTGCCAGCACAAAGACGAGGGCCAGAATGGCGGCGATAGTAACGTTGCGGCGACGCACGCGCTGCGCCTCGCGCATAACGCCATCGTCAACCAGGTCAACGACTACTACGGTCACGTTGTCGTGGCCGCCGGCAGCAAGCGCCGCGTCCACTAGGTTGTCGACGCAGATTTGCGCGGTTGAGGACTGCGTGGCGATGTTCTCGATATCGCTATCGGGAATCATGCTCGAGAGGCCGTCGGAGCACAGGATCAGGCGGTCGCCTTCCTCGATATGCAGAGTGAAGTGGTCGGCATACATGGCGGGGTCCGAGCCCAGTGCGCGGGTGATGACCGAACGGTTGGGGTGGACGCGAGCCTCGTCTGCCGTGATCTCGCCAGCGTCCACGAGCTCCTCCACGTAGGAGTGGTCGCGGGTCACGCGGATGAGCGTGCCCTCGTGGAGCAGGTAGGCGCGAGAGTCGCCCACGTGGGCGATGGCGAGCGTGTCGTTTTCGATATAGGCGCAGGTGGCTGTGCAGCCCATACCGGGCTTGCCCAGGCCGTTCAGGGCCGCCTCGATTACGGCGGCGTTGGCTGCCTCGACGGCTGCGGCCAGGTGCGCTGCGTCGGCGGACTGCGGGGCCGTCTTGGCAATAGTCTCGACGGCGATGGAAGAGGCTACCTCGCCGGCGGCGTGACCGCCCATGCCGTCGCATACGCAAAAGAGCGGCGACTGCACCAGGTAGGAATCCTCATTGTGCGGGCGCACGCAGCCAACGTCGGAGCGGGCGCCCCACATGAGTTGCGTGGTGGTACCGGCATCATAGGTCGAGTCGGTCTCGATGCGCTCCTCGGTCAGGGGCTCAAAGCTCATGGTCGAGCCGGGGTCTTTGAGCTTGGCCTCAACGGCGGCAACGTCGATCTCGGCGGTGTCACCGGGAGAGACGGTGTCGGTCTCGGCGTTTGATTCGGAATCACCGGTGTCCGGGGAGTCGGGCTCCTCGGAAACGCGGGCGGTCGACTCGTCGTCTTGCGGGCTGACGTCTATAGGCTCGGGCGTCGCAAAGTGCGACGCCGCGGGCGCGCTTTGCGACTGGGCGGCGGGCTCGGCCACGGCATCGGACTCGCTTGCGGGCGCAGGCTGCGGGGTCTTGGGTGCAGGGCCGTCCTCGGGGGATGTCCCCGCCTCGGGCGCCGGCGTAGACGCGGGCGCAACCTCGGATGCCGGGGCTATGGGAAACGCCGGCGCGGCGGGCTCGGGTGCCGCAAACACCGCAGCGCTCTCGTTGATTGCCGCGGCGACGGGCTCTGCAAAGTGAGCCGGCGCTGGGGTTGCTTCGGGCGCTGTGGGCTGTTCCGCAGCATGTGCGCCGATGGGCGCCGCTACGGCATCCTCTTCGTCCTCGTTATCGGCGAGATCCGAAATATCATGCGTTACATGCGAAAGAGGCAGGGAGAACACGGTGTCCTCGGGCTCCACGGGTGTGGAGTCCGCCGGAGTGGCGTGGGCCGGCGCAGCTGCGGCGGCAGCCGGCGCCTCGGTCATAGTTGCGGACTTGTTCTCCTCGTCGATCATCGACGGTTCACCTTCATGACCACGTCGCCAATCTGGACTTCGTCGCCCTCGCGCAGCGTCGCGGGCTCCACGAGCTGGCGGCCGTTGACGAGCGTGCCGTTAAGCGAGTTGAGGTCCTCGATGATGAGCGCCGGGCCCTGCAGCGAAAAGCGCGCATGCGAGGCCGAGACGAACGGTTCGTTGATGCAGATGTCCGAAGATGGCGAGCGACCGACGATGACGGGGCCGAGCATGTCTACGTGGATGCCGCGGATACCGCGCGGACCCTTGTCCACATCAATCGTCCAGATAGCCGAGTCGCGGCGCTGCCCGCGCACAAGTCCCACGCCGGTCTTCATGACGGCGAACAAGAAGATATAGAGCAGGGCGACCAGGACGATGCGGCCTGCAAAAAGGACGATATCGATGTTCATAAGCGACTATCCCCTAAATTCAAAGGTACTCAGGCCAAACGTCAGCAGATCGCCGTTGCGCAGCGGGCAGCGCGTAATGCGGCGGTTGTTGACGAGCGTGCCGTTGGTGGAATTGAGGTCCTCGATCGACCAATCCGAGCCCGTGAAGGTGAGCTGGGCGTGGCGGCGCGACACGTTGGGGTCGCGCAGGGCAATGTCGGAAACTGAGCGCTCGCGACCGATGGTCACCTGTGCGGAGGTGATGCTATGGCTCTCGCCGCTCACGACGTCGACGAGCTGGGCGAGCGGGCGCTGCGGGGCGCGAGTGCTCGCCATGTTGGAGGCGATGCCGGCTGCGGCGCCTAGGCCCACGGCGGCACCGGTCGCGGCGGCTCCGCCCATGCCGGCAAGCGCGTCGCGCGAGACGGTCTGCGGCACCGGGATGGGAGCGGCGGGGTCGGGGACGCTGGGCGCGAAGGGGTCTGCCACGGCAAGCGGGTCGGGAGCGGCGGCGCGAGGCGTCGGCTGCTGCTGGGGCATGGCGGCGGGGCGCTGCTGTTGCGGGGCAGCAAACTGCTGCTGGCCGGCGCGCGGGGCGCTGGCGGCACGGCTTGCCGCGGAGTTGTTCTGGCCCAGGCCGTTTTGATAGGCGCGCTCTTCTTCGTACAGGCGGCCGAGCGTGGGGGCATCGACGTTCTCGGCAAAGACCGAGAACTTGCCGGCGCGCAGCTGCGGATCGATCATAAAGCGCACGAGGGGCTCGCCGACAAAGACATAGCGGCGCTTTTCGGCCTGCGCCTTCACAAACTCGCGGACCTCGCGCGAAAGCTCGGGGTAGAACGGGGCGAGCATGGGATCGTCGTCGGCGGCGATAAGGATGGTATAGAGTGCCGGCGCCGTGTTGACGCCGTTAATCACCAGAGTCTGATCCTCCATGTCGCGAGCGGCCTGCTTGGCAAGCTTCTTAAAGGAGAACGGGGCACAGGTGGCACCGAAGATGCCGGCCACGTGGTCCTCGAAGATGTTCAGGAAGTTCACGAAAGATCACTCTCCGTATAGGTTCTTTGGTATCCGAGCAAATATAGGCATATCCCAACGATTATAGAGGATAGGATTCCCGCAACCGCCGCCTTGGCGACGACCGCGGCTGCAAGGCTGGCAATTTCCATATGGTGTGCAAGACAGGACGCCGCTGCGCAGCCGATGCCGGTGACAGCGATGGCGGCGATTGCGGTAAGGTTTGAGCCCTGATCGGCACGCTTGGCATGGGCATTGAGCAGCGCGGATGACGCTGCGGCAGTTGCCGCGACCAGCACAAAGGCAGCCCAAAGGAGCGGGTCTCCCAGCGCTGCGGCAACGTTACCGAGCCCCAGCACGCCTCCGGCTGAAAGCGCGACCGTGGCCAGACGGGCAAAAAGCGCGCCCATGCCCGTTGCCGCGGCGGCGCTTGTCGGGCCAAGCCAAAATGACGCGACGCCGGCGGCGACCCCAGCTGCCAGGAAGGTATTGCCGGTCAGACAGCCAAGCGCGAGTGCACAGGTGAGCGCGGCGCTCGCGGCAGCCTCGGTACGACCCCAGGCGATCCACCAACCGGACATGGCGGCGGCAAAGATCACCGCGACGGGCAGCATCGACAGGATGCCCTGTGCCTGCATGGTGGCGTTGGCCATGAGCACCAAAAAGCCCACAGCCGAGATGGCCGAGCCAATCTGGGAGGCCAGGCCAGCCGCCGCGCCGATCGCGATGGCCGCAATGACCAGGCCGGGAAGCGCCGCGACCCCGGCCGTTTGCATCAGCAAAAAGCTAAAGGTGCCGCACGTTAGCGCCGAGATAATGCGCGTGGTGTAGTCGCGCGCATGGCTCCAGCGCGTGCCCGCCCAGCCGAGTGCGGGGTCGACCTCGATGGCGTCGTCCTCGTAGTGCGACGGCTCGATACCGTCGAGCTCCTGCTCGTCATCCGAAAGCTCGCCAACCATTTGCTCCAGGCTGCGACGGCCCTCGCGCACGCTGCCCAGACCGGCAAGGAGCTGGTCGCAAAATGCCTCGATGCTGTTGGGGCGGTCCTGCGGCATGGGGGAGAGCGCGCTCATGAGCGCGGCCTCGGCTCCCGGGGGAAAGTGTGGTATCAGCTCGCTGGGATAGGTGACGCCGCCGATGATGCGGTCGAGCGAGTCGGCGGGCGTGGCTGCCATAAAGGGAGCGCTGCCGCACAAGCCCTCGTAGATCACACAGGCGAGGGCAAAGACATCGGCGCGCTCATCGACCGTGCCGGTCTCGATATCGAGCTGCTCGGGCGGCATGTAGCCGATGGTGCCGCCGCGCGAGCCGCCAAAGCCACCGGCGGACGACAGTCGCGCCATGCCAAAGTCGGTGAGCTTTACATTGCCCGAGTGGTCGATGAGCACGTTGGCGGGCTTAATGTCCAGGTGGAGTACGCCATTACTATGGGCGAAGGTGAGCGCCTGGCCCAGGGCATCGGCAATGGCCGCGGCCTCGTCAAAGGTAAGTGAGTGGCCGTCCACGCGATGCAAAAACTCGGCCAGCGACATGCCATCGACATATTCCATAACCAGGTAGGCATAGGCTGTGTCGTGCGTAAAGTCGATGACCTGCACGATGTTGGGATGTTGAAGCATAGCGGCAGTGTGCGCCTCGCGCAGGACATCCATGATGTCGCTGGCGGGCATGCCGGCACCGTTGATAAGGGGGATGCGCTTAATGGCGACGCGGCGGCGCAGGTGCGTGTCGCGGCAGATCTCGATGGAGCCAAAACCGCCGGTCGCAAGTGTCTCGAGCGGCTGGTACCGCTTGAGCAGCTCGCGAGAGCTGGTGCCCTCCAAAGGAACGTCCGGCGAGAACCGGGCGGTATGTTGCGAGAAAAGCGGCATGGCCAACCCTCGTGCGTTTAAAGTTCGTTTGCGAGCGGCGGGCGCGGAGCCGAGCCGTTCGCGGTGGCATAGATGCTGCTAGTGTAGCACGCTCGGGTGGGCGACATTCAATTTAAGCTCCGTCTGGGGTCTGGACCCTGCGTCCGGCCTAGCGCTTCTTCTTGTTCTTCTTCTGCTTGCGCTGCTTGCCCTTGGTCTCCTGGGGCTTGTCGCCCTGCTTGGCCTCGACGGCGGCCTTTTCTGCCTTCATCTTCTTGCGTTTGGTCTCGATGCGGAGTTTTTTGTTGATGCGCGCCTTAAGGAAGGGGCCGAACTGTTCGGCATCGCCGCGAATAAAGGTGTCCTTGGGGATTGTCACGCCCTGGTCGGCGAACATGGCCACAAAGATGCGCTCGCCGTCGAGCACGTGGTCGAGCTTCTCAAACGGGAAGAACTGCGACTTGCCGCTCTTGCCCCAAACCATCAGGCCGTCCTCGTTGGCGGCGACGCGGCGATAGCGGCCACCCATGGACTCGTCGGCCTCAACGGCGTCGATATAGTCGCGGGCGAGGGTGTGGTGCAGGTTTTTGCTCCACCAGGCCAAAAAGGCGCCGAATACGATCAGGACGACGCCGAACTTGATCCAGCTGCCGCCGGCCACCAGCATGCCGATGCCGATGAGCGCGGCAACTGCCGCGGCGACATACAGCGAGCCGCGACGCCTGGGCGAGGCGACCAGGCGGGCGAAGTCGGTGACCAGGTCGTTTTCGTACTGGTACTCGTTGAGGTACAGGATGCCGTCATCGGCTGCGGCCTGCTCCTCGAGCGCGACCTCGACCTGGTCGGCTGCTTCGGAGGGAACGAGGTTGCTCTCTGCGTCTGCCATGCTCTTTGGACTCCTATCGCGGCGGGCTCGCTGTACGGGTTATTATGGAATGCAGTATGCCGTGCGACCGCATGGCCGCCGCGGCAACAAGACTCAGTATACCCGGGGGAGCACCCATGGAATCGTTGTACCGAAAGTATCGCCCGCTCACCTTTGACTCCGTGGTGGGCCAGCAGCATATCGTCTCGACGCTCGAGCACGCCATCACCGAGGGGCGCCTGTCCCACGCCTACCTGTTCTGCGGACCGCGCGGCACGGGCAAGACCACCATGGCGCGCATTCTGGCCAAGGCGCTGCTGTGCCGCAATGCCGAGGCGGCGCGCGCCGAGGGTGCAAGCGGCTGCATGCCCGACGGTACTTGCGAGGAGTGCGAGCTCATTGCCGAGGGTAACCACCCCGATGTCTACGAGCTCGATGCCGCAAGCCGTACCGGCGTGGACAACGTGCGCGAGGAGATCATCAACTCCGTCAACTTTGCCCCAGTGCGCGGCAAGTACAAGATTTATATCATCGACGAGGTCCACATGCTCACAACGGCGGCGTTCAACGCGCTGCTCAAGACGCTTGAGGAGCCGCCGGCACACGTGATCTTTGTGCTGTGCACCACCGACCCGCAAAAGATTCTGGAGACCATTCTCTCACGCTGCCAGCGCTTCGATTTCCACCGCATCGGCAACGAGGATATCGAGCATCGCCTGTCTTACGTGTGCGAGCAGGAGGGCTTCGATTACGACGACGAGGCACTCGCCATTGTGGCGCGCCATGCCAAGGGCGGTATGCGCGACGCGCTTTCCACGCTGGAGCAGCTGAGCGTCTTTGGCAACGGTTCTGTGCATGCGGACGACGCCCGCTCGCTTTTGGGCGAGGTTTCGGACCAGATTCTGGGCGAGTTTTCCCGCGCCATTGCCGATCGCGATGTTGCCGAGCTCTATGGACTGATCCGTGCGCAGGTCGAGGAGGGCAATGACCTGCTGGAGCTGACGCGCGACCTGGTGGCGCATGTGCGCGACGTGTACGTTGCCTGCGTTGCCGGTGCCCGTGCCGAGCTGTTTGAGGGCGGCTCCGAGCAGGCCGAGGCGCTTGCTGCCGAGGCCGCTGCCTTTGGCGAGCATCCTGCCGACCGCCTGGCCCGCGTGCTGACGGTGCTCGACGATGCCGCACTGGAGATGAGGGGCGCGAGCGACGTGCGCCTGGTGCTCGAGATTGCCTGCACGCGTCTGGCGCGTCCCGAGGCCGATTTAACGATTGAGGCATTGGCCGAGCGCGTGGCACGCCTGGAGGCCATGATTGCCAACGGCGCCGTGCCGGCGAGCGTGGCTGCTGCTCAGGCCGCCGCGCCTGCAGCATCCGTACCCGCTGCTGCCCAACAGCCGACGCTCATTTCGGGCGCTCGTGCTGCCGCTCCGGCGGCATCCGCTGCCCCCGCTGCTACGTCCGCGCGCCAGGGCGGTATGCCTTGGGACCGCGGCGCTGCTGTTCCGGCTGCCCAGCCTGCGACCAAGTCCGCGGCTCCTGCGCCGGCGCCCAGACCTGTAACGCCTGCACCTCAGCCCGTTGCGGCTCCGGCTTCCGCGCCTGCTGCATCGACCGTGTCGGTGTCCAAGCCCAACAACGCCGCCCAGGTTGCCGCCGCCGGTGCTGCCGAGACCCCCGCGGTTGAGGACGCCGGCGAGCTCCAGCGCAAATGGGCCGAGGTCGTCGAGCGCGTCAAGGCTCGTCAGGCCTCCTACGCAGGGCTTTTGCTCAACGCCCGCGCCACGGCCGACGACGGCTCCAAGCTCACGGTCTCGTTCCCCGCGGGTTCGACTTTTGCCATTAAGATGCTCGGTCGCGCCGATACGCAGTCGGTGGTCCTGCCGACGGTCTGCGCGGTCTTCGGTCATCGTACCGTCGACTATGTCCTGGATGGGGGTGGCACGCCGGCTCCTCAACATGAGGAGCATTCTCCATCTGCACGGGCTGCGGCATCTGCGGACCCGCAACCCGTGTCCTCGGCGGCCCCTGCATCCTCGAGCGCCAGCGCGCCGCAGCAGCAAGCGGCGCCGGTAGCGGCTTCGACCCCGTCGGCGCCTAAGCCCGCGGCGCCCAAACCGGCTGCTCCGACACCCGCGCCCAAGCCCGTCTCGCCCGCGCCCAAGTCGTCTGACCTGGGCAAAGCCCCCTGGCTACGCTCCGACAACCCCGCCGGAGCTCCTGCCACGGGTAAGCTCCCGACCGAGCCCGCGCCCCGAGCGCCCGAGCGCTCGGCTGCCCCCAAGGGTCAGCCTGCCGCGCAGTCCGCGCCGTGGGAATCCGAGCAGGTGCCCTACGACGACGCTATGGTCGGCGGCTTCGCTGGCGATGCGAGCGGGGATGATCTGCCTCCGTTCGATGTGCCGGGTGCGACGCCCGCGCCTAAGCCCGCTACGGCGGCACCCACGGCCCCCACAAGCGACGACGTCCCCGCGGCTCCCTGGGAGTCCAACCCCGGCGCCGGCAGCCCCTTCGGCCACCAGGGCGCAGCCCCGAGCATCCCGCAGACCGAGGACGAGGCCAAAGCCCTCATCCGCAGCGTCTTCGGTCAGTCCACCATCTTCAAACCGGTGGAGTAACCGTGCGGGCGGGTATGCTGCTCAAGAAAAGATTTCTTTGAACGGAGCGAGCTTATGATGTGGGAATATGTCCGCCTTGAGGACGATACGCAGGTTTCGTATTCCGAAGTTCGGGAGGACAACACGGTGAAGGTTGTTGTGGAGCGCCCGCGCGATTGGGGTTTTGACACAGCGGAGTGTATCTTGCCGGCATTCAATTGGGTCTCACGTGAGGGCTTTAGCGAAGCGGACCTCAAAGAACTCGATGATTTTGTGCGTAATAACGCCCCGCTTATCTTGCGTTTTGCTTACGAAGGCGGCCGAGTCTATGCCTAATGCCTAGTCTGTTTCGACTTGGCCATATATCACTTTCTTTTGTCCGGGCGTATCTGTATTTCGGACATGTGTAATGTGGCGCCGCGTATATCGCATTCGAGCAGACAGGTACGTGACGGTCGGCCTAGGATGCTGAGGTCGATACGATACGTCGCATGGCTGTCCGTGTACTCGACTTGCTCGGCGTTGACGGTTGCTCCGATTGTCAATAAAGAGCCCGGTTCGGCATCGACAATCTTGAAGTCCTTTATCTTGACCTTGAACTCTTGGTAGAGGGACGGGCTGTTGTAGTAAACGGTCCGGGTCCCGTCGGTGCACTCATCGGTCGCTTCCCATTTGACGACGGGCTGGTCCGAGCTGGCTATCAGCAGTTCTGCTCCAAAGGCTATAGCATGGGTGATGACAACCAGCAATGCCCAGCCGACAAAGAGATAGAGAATCACATATGCAACGGGGTGTTTTGAGCGGATGTTTTGGAGCGCGTCGGGGGCATTCATGGAGGCACCTCCAAATTGCTGTCTGTGACAATCAAATTATACCCTGCCATCATGAGCGCCGCCTCGAGCAGCGGTTCGGCATTTTGTTATCTAGCTGGATGCAGAAAATGCCGGATTCCGGCTCTACAAGATTTAGCTTTCAATATTATGCAGATGCGAATTATTCAACTTTGCATAATCTTTGGGCGCGGCTTGCACTCCAGGACATGTATATCGACTGAGGGAACACGTCCGCCCCGCTTGCTTGCCCCGCGCCGTGGTACGATTTTTGAGTTTGAAAGTCCCGCCGTGCTCCGGCTGCCCTTGCAGCTTGTCGCGCGGCCGCACGTAAAGGAGCCATCATGGCCGGTATGAACATGCAGCAGATGATGAAGCAGGCTCGCAAGATGCAGGAGCAGCTTGCCGCCGCGCAGGAGAACCTCAAGTCCCAGACCGTCGACGCCTCTGCCGGCGGCGGCATGGTCAAGGTGACCGTTAACGGCGAGATGGAGCTCGTCAACCTCACCATCGATCCCGATGCCCTCGATCCCGAGGACGTCGATATGCTGCAGGATATGATCATGGCTGCCGTCAACGAGGCCGTCCGCGGCGTCAACGAGCTCGCCAACAAGCAGATGGGCGCCATCACCGGCGGCCTCAACATCCCGGGCATGCCGTTCTAAGACACGCATATATATGAGTGCGAATCACAGTCTGCAAAAACTGCTCGATGAACTGGGCCGTCTGCCGGGCATTGGTCCCAAGTCGGCCCAGCGCATCGCCTATTACCTGCTCGAGGCCGATGCCGAGGAGGCCCGCCGCCTGGCCGAGGCCATCCTGGAGGTCAAGCAGGAGGTCCACTTTTGCAGCCGTTGCTTTAGCTACGCCACGGCCGACGAGTGCTCCATCTGCCAGGACCCGATGCGCGACACCACCCGCATCTGCGTGGTGGGTGAGCCGCGCGATGTCCAGGCAATCGAGCGCACGGGCAGCTACCATGGCCTGTACCATGTGCTGGGCGGCGTGATCAGCCCCATGGACAAGATTGGTCCCGAGCAGTTGCACATCCGCGAGCTGCTGGCGCGTCTGGGTCACGAGGATATCCATGAGGTCATCATCGCCACCAACCCCAACATCGAGGGCGAGACCACGGCGAGCTATCTGGCCCGTACCATCAAGCCGTTGGGCGTCGAGGTGTCGCGTCTGGCAAGCGGCCTTCCCGTGGGCGGCGACTTGGAGTATGCCGACGAGCTTACGCTTGGGCGCGCCATCGAGGCCCGTCGCGCGATTTAGGTGGCGAGCCTGCTCCTGCCGTATGTTTTCCTCGCGATGCACGGGGTAGTCATATTTTCCCCGTGCGACAGTGAGTTTGTTGTGCAACAAAGATGCTTCGTATCCGCTTATCGCATGGATGCTTCCGCTCGCATCCTTAATTTGCCCATTCGTTTTGCAACCTTTTAGGTTCGCTGATACACTCAAATATGGATTTGAATGAATGCGCCGCTTCTGAGCGGTGTGTTTTTCTTGGAGGAGAACGCATGCGGCCCGGTGGCACTCAGACAAAGCGCGGCGCCGCGGTGCGCATGCGACGCCGACTGGGCTTGGCGCCGCGGGCGTACGCACTGCTGTCCTGCTCGCTGGTGCTGGTCATAGCTGGCGTTTCTGCCTATGGCATGACCGTGCCGTCCATGATGCAGGCGCATGCCGCACGCGAACCGCGCGTGGGGCATGAGGTCAAAAGTGATCTGGGTACCACGACTGGATATGCTTGGGCAAGTGTGGTCGCGCATATTGTGTTTGGCACTGACGATGCGGACGGCGCCGAGGCCCCGGACAACGAAGTCACGCTTGCCAATGACAAAACCATCGTGCTCACCAACACCAAGATCATCGATCGGTTGTCCAACAATAGCGTGGCGGCAACGGTGAATAAGGTCGAGCAGCAGAAGGAGCAGGACGCCCAGCAGTCCGGAAAGCCCGGTAGCTCGGATACTTCTGGCTCCGGCTCGGATTCATCGAGTTCGGGCGGCGGCTCTGGGTCGGGTTCCTCTACCGGAGGGTCTGGAAACGGCGGCTCGACGGGCGGCAACACTGACAACGATACAAACTCCGGTGGCCTTTCCGCTGCTGAAGAAGAGAGCATTCACAGTTGGCTTGTGACCAAGTACAACATGCTCGACGGCTATGTTTCTCGTGCCAATGACGTGGTCTCGACCTATAACTCTACGGGAGATCCCAGACCGTGCGACAGCCTGGCGAATGACATGTTTGCCATCCGTGCTGAGTTCGGTCGACAAAGGTTCTCGACCGAATCTAAGTGGTATCAGCAGTATGCCAATCTGTGGGGCTGTTACACCAACCTATGTCAATGGGTCGGCCATTACGGCGATGATGACGTCGCGCTCGGTAACTTCAACAATAACGTGGCGGCGCTTGCCCTATGATGACCGATCTTGCATCCACCACACCATAATCGCTCGGTCGCGATCCCATGGTCGGTCTGCGCCTGGCGCGTGTCGACGGGTTTGAGCCGGCCATTGCGCTCGGCCAGGACGAACTGCCTGCCTATCTGCGTCGTTTTACGATGCTGTTTGCCGACGATGCCACCATGCGCCGTGGCGGTATCGGCCGCGTGACGCGTGCCGTCAACGCCCAAGGCGAGGCCGTGGCACTCAAACAGCTCATCTTGCCGACGCGCGATGAGTTTGACGACGATGCCGCTCACGAGGCGCTGGTCGCCAAGTTCAAGGCGGCGTTTCGCGAGGAATACGAATGCCATCGCGCCCTTTCGGGCCTTAAGGGCTTTCCCCGCCTCTATGGCTGGGGCGAGGTCGACGGTGTGCCTGCAATTGTCATGGAATGGGTCGAGGGCGAGACGCTTGCCCGCTTGCGTTCGCGACTTGCCGTGGACGATGCCGGACGCCTGTCGCCGCTTGTGGCGGCGCGTCTGGGTCGCGACCTGTTCGATCTGCTCTGCCGTATGAGCCTGGTGGGCGAGGGCTTTGTCCATCGCGATATCTCGCCCGCTAATATTATGGTGCGCACGGCGCGTCTACCGCTTGACCGGCAGCTTGCCGAGGGCACCTTTGACCTGTGCCTGATCGACTTTGGCTCGTCGCTGGCGCTTGAGCCTGCGTCGGCCGTGGCCGGTACCGGCGGCAAGGCATCCTTTACCGAGCGCTATGCCACGCTGCGTCGCGCGACGGTTGCCTATGCCCCGCCCGAGATGCTCACCGACGATATTCCCGACCTGCGCGCTTTACGTATGTCGCCGGCGATTGACGTCTATGCCGCGGCAAGCACGGTTTACGAGCTCATTGCCGGCGTCGCGCCATACGAAGCCGCGCCGAGCACTTCGGGCGCCTCGGGTTCGCGCAAAAAGACGCGCGACATCGCGAGCCCCTACCGTCTCAAGATGGACACGCGGCCCGACTATCCCATTGGTGCCCATGCGCCCGGTTGTGATTTGACTCAGCTGCTTCGTCGTGAGCCCGATGTGGCGCTCGCTGCGGCCGAGCAGGCCCAGCAGCTAGGGCTTGAGCCGGATTCCGAAGAGCTACGCGATGCGCTGGCGTTTGTCGATGCCTGGCTGTTCGACGTGGTGATGGCCTGTCTGTCCAGCCATCAAAAAGATCGTCCCGAGCCGGCGGCGGTCGAGGCGGCGCTCTCGGCGTTTTGTGACCACTATGCGCAAAATGTCGGTCGTTCGCTCCGCGGCGAGCCGCTCACGCCGTGCCCCATGGATGCGTCTGGCCGCGCGGTTCGTCGCGCGGCGATGATCGGTGCGGCGGTCGTTTGCAGCGTGGTTTGGGCTGTGGTCGTGGTTTCGGCCGCGCTGCTGGCGTCGGGCGCTCGCGTGACGGCGACTTTGGGATCGCTCGTGTGGTCTGGGTCGCTACCGGGTATTATTGCCGCACTGGCGTTGGCGCTGCCAGGCATAGCCGGCGTTGCCGCGGGGGCACTTGCGCGCGATCGGCGCTCGGGGTTCCTGCAGGGTGTGCTTGCGCTTTCTGCCTGCGAGGTTCCGGTGCTGGTTGTGGCTGCATGTAGCGTATTTTCCCAACGCGCCGTGACGGGCGGCCTTGTTGCCGCTCTGGTTGCAACCTATACGCTTACGTGGTTTTTGCTTGCGATGGGCTTTGCCTTTGAACTTCCCGTTTCGGCACCGCGACGCACAAAAGCCCAGATGGCGACTCCGCTTGCCGGTGGAGCCGCAGCTGCCCGTACTTTTGGCGGACCTGTCGAAGTATCGTCCGATTCTATTTCTACGACCAAGGAGGCCTAGGTCATGGCATCTCAAGTTGAGCTCACCCCATGCGGGGCCATGTTTGACATCTTTAAGCGCGCGGCGCATCTGAACCATATCGAGCTGTGCGGCTTGGTGCTTTCGTCCCGTCCGCTCGCCGACGGCCGCAGCCCGCAGAGCCGAGCCGCCGATCGCTCTTGGGTTTCCCGCTTTATCGTTCGCGCGCCGGTCGGCACGCTTCAGCAGCGCTACTTTGCCGAATACGGTACCTCGGCTGCGCGTATTATGTCGCAATTGGCCCTGCGCCAGCGCAATCCCATGGACTCCACGGCTGTGATCAATATGGTGTGCGGTCCTGCAGGTGAACCGATGGTACGCGCGCTCGAAGAGTGCCACCAGGACACGAATCTCTATCGCAACGCGCTCGATCGCCTGTCCCAGGCGGCGGAACTCATGCCCGCCGAGCGCGCCGAGGCTGTGCTGGTGCTGTTTGTCGCCGTCGGTTGTTCGGCGGATGTGCGGTCCTCGGTGAACTATGCCATCGACTACGCGCACGCGACCTGTGGCGGAGGCACATCCACGCCGCGTTCGCTTGGCATGTCGATGACCGCGGGCGAACGCGAACCCGCCCCGGCGCACCCCTTGGGCTTGCTGCGCGTACAAAACAGTTTTGTCGTGAGCGCCCCGCGCTGGATTCAGCCGAGTGAGCAGGGTGTTGAGATTGGCGCGCTGGCCACTGGCGAGGGCGATATTACCGACGTCGGCGACGATGTCTCGGCCCGCCATGCCCATATCTGGTGCGATGCTCAAAATATCTGGCACGTCGAGGACTTGTCGTCCACCAACGGAACCGTGGTGGTAAACGGGGCCACGCGCGTCTGCATTCAGGTCGAGCCCGGCCGTTCCGCCCAACTCAATCCCGGCGACGAGCTCAAGCTCGGCGAATCCACTACCTACGCCATCCTCTTCGGTGCCTCTAGCCGGCAGATGGGGACGTTCCTTTTAATATGAGCAGGACATTGTCAAGAGGCAAAATCGGGCCTGGCCCCAACGATATGGGGTCAGGCCCTCTCCCTATATCAACCCGTCCGCGGCGACCTCGGCGTGTCTTCCCGACGCTCG
>DBEYUK010000031.1:0-3284 GCA_048181625.1 Collinsella sp.
GCATGGGAGCCCCTTCCATGAATGCGGCGTGGCCGCCGCGGCTGAATTAGACACTCACCATTGTCGGCCTAATCCGCGGTCTTTCATGCAGCAGGGGCTCTCAATGTTTTTATGTCCTGCTCATATCGTCTGTGCCGGCACTTTGGGACGCTCCTTGTCATTGGTGCAAAGCAACCTCTCCTCATTGCACCAAGTGGCGGATGCCATTAAGCGGAGAGGCGTATTGTTGACCCATCGTTTGGGCATACAATGGCTATTGGTTTGCTGCGGTGAAGGCCTGTCCGCTCCGCAGCTTTTTTCTACGGTTAAAGGAGTATGTATGTCCGTTGAGGTCATGAGGTCTGTGATCGATGCTGCCGAGGGGCGCGTGCCCGTCGACACGCTGTTTACCAATGCGCAGATTGTCGACGTGTATGGCCAGCGTGTGGCGCCCGGTAGCGTTGCCGTCAAGGACGGTGTGATCGTCGGCGTGCTCTACAACGGTCGCGACGATGCCTCCGGTACCTACGAGGCTGCCGATGTTATCGACTGCCAGGGTCGCTATCTCGCTCCCGGTTTTATTGACGGGCATCTGCATATCGAGTCTTCGAACATCCGTCCCGCCGAGTATGCTCGCATGGCCGCGACGCGCGGTACTACCACCGCCATTGCCGACAGCCACGAGATTGCTAATGTTGCCGGTCTCGACGGCTTGCGCTTTATGATTGAGGACGGCCGCCGCGCACCCATCTCCATCAAGTACATGATGCCTTCGTGCGTGCCCGCGCTGCCCGACGAGCAGGCCGGTGCCGTTATTTCGGCTGCCGATATGCAGGCGTTTTTTGCCGAGCATCCGGGCGATGTTTTTGGTCTGGGCGAAATGATGAACTTGCCGGGCGTCTTTATGGCCGACCCCGAGACCTGTGCTCGCATCGATGCTGCCAACCAGACGCCGTCCAAGCAGGTTGACGGCCACGCGCCGCTCGTTGCCGGTAAGGACCTCAACGCCTATGCCGCAGCGGGCATTATCGCCGACCACGAGTCGACGATTCCCGAGGAGGCACTCGACAAGCTGTCCCGCGGCATGTATGTGATGCTGCGTGAGGGCACGTGCAGCCACGACCTGGCCAACCTGTCTCCAATGCTGCTGGAGAATCCTGCCCGTGCCCGTCGCTGCTGCTTTGCGACCGACGACTGTGCTCCCTCCGATGCGCTTTCGACCGGTATGATTGACAATGCCTGCCGCGTGGCTATCGAGGCCGGTATTGACCCCGTGGTTGCCATCTCTATGGCGTCCCTGTCCACGGCCGAGGCGTTTGGCCTGGACCACGGTTGCCGCGACCCGCACGAACTGCGTGGCGCCATCGCCCCGGGCAAGCGTGCCGACCTGCTGGTACTCAACGACCTAACGTTTGCCATGGCTCCGCATCGCGTATATGCCGCCGGTGCTCTGGTGGCGCAGGACGGCACCTTTGTGGGCGAGATTGCACCCGAGATGGCCGAGGTTGCGGCCCTTGCCGATGAGCTGCGTGCTTCCGTTAAACTTCCGAAGCTTTCGCTCGACGTATTCGACTATGCCTTTAAGCCGGGCGAGGCCGTGATTGACGTGGTGCCGGGTAAGGCCATCACGGGCATGGTTCGCCCCGAGAACGCCGAGGGCCTGCGCCGCATTATGCTGATCGAGCGCCACGGCCGCGGCGTGTCGCTGCAGGCCGAGGGCGCCGACGGTGACGGCCCCGCTGGCCTGGGACTCGTTGTCAAGCACATCGGCCGCGGCTGGGTGCGCGGCTTTACCATCACGGGTGGTGCCATCGCCTCGACGATCGGACACGACTCGCACAACGTGTGCGTCGTGGGCGACAACGCCGCCGATATGATGGCCGCCGTTGAGGCCGTGGGCCAGGGCGGTCACGTGCTGGTGCGCAACGGCGAGGTCGTGGCGCGCATTCCGCTGGCGCTCGGTGGCTTGATGAGTGAGGGCACGGCCGAGGATGTCGCCGCGCAGCACGACGACTTTATGGTCAAGGCGCGCGCCATGGGTATTGAGCCGCCGCTCGACCCCATCATGGGCATCATCTTCCTGCCCCTGCCGGTCATCCCGACGCTCCGCATCCGCCCCGAGGGCATGTTCGACGTTACAACCTTCACCTACGCCGACTAGTCATCGGGGACGTTCTTAAACGACTAGTCGTTGGGGACACTCTTTGGCGGGCTGCCTGACGTCGCGACCGTAGGACCTCTGGCATGTGTGAGCTATTTGCCAGGTCCTTGTAACGTTTACGCCCGCGGAGTCTTATTTGAGCTCCCTTTGGGTACGTTGGAATCGGATACACGTTCGATTCCAACAAGCCCGAAGGGAGCTTTTCTATGTTTAAACTGATTGCATCCGATATGGACGGCACACTGCTTGACGAAAACGGCCAGGTGCCTCCCGAGACCTACGAACTGATTCTGGCGCTACACGAGCATGGCGTGCATTTCGCCGCATCGTCAGGTCGTCGCTACGATCGCCTGTGCGAGTTCTTTGCGCCCGTTCGCGACAAGATGGACTTTGTCGCCGCTAACGGCGCCCAGGTCTACGCCGACGGTAAGATGGTAGACCGTGAGGTGTATTCCCACCTGGCGATTCGAAGGCTCGCCCAAGCCGTCAGGACGTTTCCCAATCTGCATCTTGCGCTCTTTGACCGAACCAAGTCCTTCCTGCTCGATGACGAGTGCAAGTTCGTGCGTGAGGTCGATAAGGACCTTCCCAATGCCGAGCGCATTTGGGAGCTGCCCGATCCCAGCGTAAATATCATCAAAGCGAGTATCTTTTGCGACGACAGTGCGGTTATGGACAGCGCGTACGTGCTACAGCGCGAACTTGGTCAGCTCTTTACTTTTGCGCCTTCGGGCAACGCGTGGATCGATGCCATGCAGCCTGGTGTGTCGAAGGCCTCGGGTATCGCGCAGCTCGCGGAGCATTACGGCATTGGACGCGACGAGGTCATGGCGTTTGGCGACTCGATGAACGACTACGAGATCATTCGCTTTGTCGGCACGGGCTGCGCGATGGAAAACGCGCGCCCCGCGCTTAAGGCGGTGGCCGATCGCGTGGTGGGTTGTAACCGCGACCACGCCGTCCAACAGGAGCTCCGTCGCGTGCTGGAGAGTCTCGCTTAATTCGGCAGATGGGGACGTTCCTTTTAATATGAGCAGGACATTGTCAAGAGGCAAAATCGGGCCTGGCCCCAACGATATGGGGTCAGGCCCTCTCCCTATATCAACCCGTCCGCGGCGACCTCGGCGTGTCTTCCCGACGCTCG
>DBEYUK010000032.1:0-37808 GCA_048181625.1 Collinsella sp.
TGACCCCCGCGAACTCCGCGGCGGCGGTGGGCCCCATGCCGTCCTCCGTCGCCAGGAGGAAGAGCTCGACCTTCTCCCTGCTGTACATGCGAACCTCCAGTCCGGACCGCCCCGCGGTCCAACTTTCTGTCCGCACTCCCGAAGGCTGGATTTAGGAACTATTTCACCGCAACTTATAGGGAATCCTAGGCGATGTGGAGGGGGTTGGCGGCGTCGACGGCGTCGGGGACGTCGGAAGGGCCGTCGGGGACAGCGTCTGCCGGGTCCTCGTCGGGGGTCTCGATCTGCTTGATCATGACCTCCTGGCCCTGCAGCAGGTATGTCTCGCCGCTACCGCAATGGGGACAGGTCTTGCCGTGCTCGACCGTCGCGTAGTCGCAGCCACACGCCTCGCAATGTGTCACGGCCTCGACGGACTCCACGATAAGCTCCGCGCCCTGCGCGATAGGCTTTTTATCTACTGCCCAGCGCCAAGCGTCGAGCAGCAAGTCGGGAACGACGCCCGAGACCTCGCCCAACAGCAACGTTACGTTCGAAACGCGACGCACGCCATGAGCGCGCGCTACATTCTCGACATCGCGAATGATGTGGTAAACGATCCCCAATTCATGCACTTTTTCTTCCGCCGTTCCCGTTATGGCTACTTACTTGCGACCGAACTTAATCTTGATGGCGCGCTTTAGAGCGTACTTGCCGAGGCTTGGGAGCTTTTGCTCGTATTTGACCATCGTGGAGCACTCGGGGCGGTCGCGATCCAGATGGATGGCGTCGAACGCGCACTTGGTGGTGCACAGGCCGCAGCCGATGCACTTGTTGGGGTCGACGATCGAGGCACCGCAACCCAGGCAACGGGCGGTCTCGGCGCGCACCTGCTCTTCGGTAAAGGTCTCGACGTACTCGCTAAACGGCGCGGCCTTCTCGCGCTCGCGGTCAACGTGGGCAACCTCGCGGCTCGCGTTGTCGTAGCTTTCGATCACAGCATCGTCGCGGTCGAGCGCGGTGTAGCGGCGCTGGTTGCGGCCGATGGTGAGCGTGGAGCCCGGCTGCACAAAGCGGTGGATGGACACGGCGGCCTCGTGACCGGCAGCGATGGCGTCGATGGCAAAGCTCGGACCGGTGTAGACGTCGCCGCCCACAAAGATGTCGGGCTCGGCGGTCTGGTAGGTCTGGGGATCGGCAAGGGCACCCTGGCCGCGGCCAAGCTCCACCTTGGAGCCAGCCAGCAGGTCGCCCCACACAATGGACTGGCCAATCGACATGACGACACGGTCGGCATCGACACGACGCAGGTCGCTCTCGTCGTACTCGGGCGCAAACCGGCCCTCGTCGTCAAAGACACGCGTGCAGCGCTTAAAGGTGATACCGCACACACGACCGGCCTCGTCCAGGTGAACCTCCTTGGGACCCCAACCGCAGCTGATGTGTGCGCCGTCCTCGATGGCCTCGCGGCGCTCTTCCTCGCTGGCGGGCATCTGCGCCTCGCTCTCCAGGCAGAACATCTCAACGTGCTCGGAGCCCAGGCGGCAGGCGTTGCGGGCCACGTCGATGGCCACGTTGCCGCCTCCCACCACGATGGTGCGGCCGGGCAGCGCGTCGATCTTGCCGCTGTTGACCTCGCGCAAGAAGTCGACGGCCACGGTCACGTCCTCGGCATCCTCGCCCGGAATACCGGCAAGGCGGCCGCCCTGGCAGCCAATAGCCACGTAGAAGGCCTTAAAGCCCTGCTCGCGCAGCTCGTCGAGCGTCACATCGCGGCCGACCTCCACGCCATAGCGGAACTCGGCACCCATCAGGCGAATGATCTCGACCTCGGCCTCGATAACGTCCTTCTCCAGCTTAAAGCTGGGAATACCGTAGGTAAGCATACCGCCCGGGCGCTCGTTCTTCTCGAACACGACGGGCCTGTAGCCCTTCTCGGCCAGGTAGAAAGCGCAGGACAGGCCGGCGGGACCGGCACCGATGATGGCGATCTTCTGATCGAAGCCGCCAGCGCGCGTCGGCGTCACCACGGGCGGGACATAGCGGGTCGCGGCATCAAGATCGCGCTGGGCGATGAACTTCTTGACCTCGTCGATGGCCACGGCGGAGTCCACACGGCCGCGGGTGCAGGCATCCTCACAGCGGCGGTTGCACACACGGCCGCAGATAGCGGGCAGCGGGTTCTCGCGCTTAATGAGTGCTAGGGCCTCGTCATAGCGACCCTGCGCCGCGAGCTTCAAATAGCCCTGAACGGCAACGTGCGCGGGGCAGGCCGTCTTGCAGGGAGCGGTGCCGGACTCGTGCGTCTCGATGCGGTTGTCGTTGCGGTAGTTGGGCGACCACTTGGTGTGGTCCCACTTGGTGGCATCGGGCAGCTCCTGGCGCGGATACTCGGGCACCTGTCCGCCGGCCTTTTTGCTACAGAGCTTCTGGCCCAGTTTGGCGGCGCCGGCCGGACACACCTCAACGCAGCGACCGCAGGCCACGCACTTGTCCTTCTCGACCTTGGCGACATAGGCCGAGCGTGACAGGTTGGGCGTGTTGAACAGCTGAGAGGTGCGCAGGGCATAACACACGTTGACGTTGCAGTTGCAGATAGCGAAGATCTTGTTCTCGCCGTCGATATTGGTGATCTGGTGCACAAAGCCGTTGTCCTCGGCCTGGCGCAGGATGTCGTAGACCTCGTCGCGCGTCACGTAATGGCCGCGGTCGGTCTCAACCACATAGTCGGCCATATCGCCCACGGCAATGCACCAGTCGGCGGGGTCGTCGGCGCAGCCCTCACCCATCACGCGACGGCTCGCGCGGCAGCTGCAGGTGCTGGCGGCATATTTGCCATCGTATTTGTCGAGCCAGTGCTCGATATGCTCGATCGGCACCGAGGTGCTCGCGGCGTCGATGGCCTTCTCGACCGGAATGACGTGCATGCCGATGCCGGCGCCACCGGGCGGCACCATCGGCGTAGCCTTGGACAGCGGCCCCTTGGACGCCTGCTCAAAGAACTTGGCATAGACCGGGTGCTCGTCGAGCTGGCTCACGCGCATGTTGAGGAACTCGGCGGAACCCGGCACCAGCATGGGCAGCACCCACTGCTTGGCGCGCTCGGGATTCTCCCAGTTGTACTCGAGCAGGCCCGTGTAGCTCATATCGTCGAGCATCTTCTCGATATCGGCTTCGGGCATGCCGGTGAGCTTGACCATCTCGGGCAGCGTATAGGGACGGCGCATCTTCATCTTGCAGAGCACTTCGGCCTGCTCGTCAGTCGCGGCCTCGGCAAACGACCAGTACTCGTAGCCCAGCAGCTCATCGCGATGCAGCAGACGGTTGGTGCAGTGCTCGCACAGCTTGACGATGGCCTCGCGCGGATGCTCCGGCAGCGGCGGCACGAACTCCGAACCGATGTCGGGCTCGGTGTAGCTAATCCCCGGTCCGTTGAGAATCATGGTTGTCCCTTCTCTTGCCACAGCCCGGCGAGACCGCGGCACCCCTCTTTTTTGCAGGCCGGGCATGCCCCCATGCCGTTCACCCGCCATTAGTTGACATTGTGTCAAAAATAGTATTGACGAACCGTCAACAATATTCAAGACTGTTAGGCGAACGGTCAGGCAAAAGAGGATGAAAGGCGGCAAAACATGAGCAACAACACAGCAGATACCTCTGTGGTCGATGCCGTCCCCGCATCCGATAGCGCGGCAAAGCGCTTGACGGGCGACGAACGCCGTCGCGAGATCCTCGCCGCCGTGCGCACCGTGAGCTCTGAGCTAGGCGTGTCGCATCTATCCGTCTCGGCCGTGACCAAGCGAGCCGGCTGCACGCGCTCATTGTTCTACCACTACTTTGCCGACATGGACGCCGCTGTCACCGCCGTCATGGACGAGGCGATCGACGGTTTTATCTCCGAGCTCGAGCAGTGGAATGCCAACCGCACCGTCGGTGATATCGAGGGCGCACTCGACACCGTCGCCCCGCTCTTTAAGCGCCTGGTCGTCAGCGGCCACGAGCTGCCGAGTACGCTCACCTCAAGCAGCGGCGCGCTCTACGGCGGCTTTTTGCACAACGTGGTCCAGCGTGTGGCGCAGTATATCTGCGACACCACCGTGGTGGACTTTGTCGCCCATCACGAGCTACGCATCGACCATGTCTACGAGACGTTCTACACCCTCATCATGGGTCTTTTGA
Organism: Collinsella sp.; assembly: GCA_048181625.1. Taxonomy (GTDB): domain Bacteria; phylum Actinomycetota; class Coriobacteriia; order Coriobacteriales; family Coriobacteriaceae; genus Collinsella. The sequence continues at coordinate 4,159 of DBEYUK010000032.1, forward strand.
TGTATATCCGCACGCACCCCGATGTGCCCGACGAGACGGTCAAGGAAATCATCGCCTCGACACTCCACATCGAGGGCTATACCGCCAAGTATCCGGAGCGCATGCCCCAGAACTGACGACATTTGGCCAAACTGCCCGCGATCAGAAGAGGGGCCGCGGGCGTGTGAAAGGAGAGCAGCATGCTGTTCGATGTTTGGGGTAGCGATACCCTTATCCACTGGGCCGGCTGGGCCATGGTCTTTATTGGCCTCATCGTGCTCAACGAGGTCGGCCGCCGCACCAAGCTGGGCGCGGCAATCATCTTTGGCGTGGCTCCGCTGGCCATGACCATCTACTGCGTCGCCATCGCCATCGGCGTTTCGCAGGGTGCCGAGTGGGCACTCACCAACCCCACCCATGTGTACCAGAACAGCTGGTTCCACTACGCCAAGGTATACGCGGCGCTGGCCGGTTGCTGGGGCTTCATCGCCATTAAGTACCAGTGGGGAAAGATCGGCAAGGCGCATTGGTTCCGCGCGTGGCCGTTTGTGATCGTCGCCATCAACATCTTGATCGCCGTCGTGTCCGACTTCGAGAGCGCCTATCACTTCTTTGTCCTGGGCCAGTCCACTTGGGTCACCTCCGAAGGTGCTACGCAGCTGGCCGGCTGGAACAACGTGTTCAACGGCATCGCCGGTCTCATCAACATCTTCTGCATGACCGGTTGGTGGAGCGTCTACGCCTCCGAGGACAAGACCGATATGCTGTGGCCCGACATGACCTGGGTCTACATCATCGCCTACGATATCTGGAACTTCTGCTACACCTACAACTGCCTGCCCACCCACTCCTGGTTCTGCGGCTTTGCGTTGCTGCTGGCGCCCACCGTCGCCGCCTTTATCTGGAACAAGGGCGGCTGGATCCAGAACCGCGCCTTTACGCTGGCCATTTGGTGCATGTTTGCCCAGGTGTTCCCGTACTTCCAGGAGGAGTCCATCTTTGTGACCCACTCCACGCTCGACCCCGGCGCCGCTACCGCGGTCTCGATCGCCGCACTGATCGCCAACGTCGCCGCAATCATCTACATCGCCTACCGCGCTAAGAAGCTCGGCCGCAACCCCTACAAGCAGGATGTCTTTGAGGGCACCAGCGATTGGGAGAAGGCCACTGCTCGCCGCGCCAAGGTCGATTACGCGCACGCCGAGTAACGCGCCTGACGCAAACATCGCTTGAGCACGAAGCGGCATAGCCGGCTCCGCGCAACTCAACGCATTGCAGAGCCCCCGGAATGTGATTCGTTCGCGTTCCGGGGGCTTTTTGCTGCCGCGAGGATGCGACCGAACGATGCGCTCGGGTTAAATCGGATCTTATATTTCGCATGCGCTTTATATGGCTCCATTTTTGGGTACAGTGTTGTCCCGATATTGAGCTTGGGGGATATATGAAAGATGAGACGATGGGCCAAGAGGATGCGGCCCAAGATGCAGAAGCGTGTGCCGAGGCCCTGGAGAGCCTAGACCAGGTCGCGCTGGCCGAGATTGCGTTTGACGATTCGAGCGTTGATGTGCAGCCCGATGATAAGGATGCAGAAGACGATGGCGCCGCGCCCACCGAAGACGAGGCGGGGCACGAGGAATCCGAGTGCAAGGCCGACGACCGGCCCGAATCCGATACGGGCGAGGAAACCGTCTTGCTCGACAGCTTGCCGGCCGAAGATTCGCTGACCCGCGAGCTCCCTGGCTTAGGCTCTGCGCCTGCCGTGGACGAGACCATCGCCATGGGCGATATTCCCCTGCCGTCCGTTCCCTCGGCGCACGAAGCCGAGGTTCGTCATCGTAAAATGCCGCCCAAGCGCCGCAACCTGATGGTTGCCGGCGTTGTGGCCGTCGCGCTCGTCGCAGGCGGCGTAGGCTATGCCGCCTGGAACGGATATCAGCAAGAGCAGGCTGCCGCTGTCGCCGCCAATGCCCACACGATGATGTCAGTGCAGATTGGCGTGCATGCCGCGGGCCTCGACTGTTCTACCGGCTCCAAGATTCCCGTACAGGTGAGCGGCCAGGACGCTGATGGCTCCTCCGTGAGCGAAACGCTTTATGTTGACGAGCACGGCCGCGGCATCAAACTGCTGCCTGGCGATTACACGCTCTCCATCGCTGCCTCCCCCATCGCGGCCGACGGCACCATCTATACCGTCCCGACCACCAAGACGCAGGTCACCGTTAAGAGCGATGGACAGGATCTAAGTGCCCAGGCCACCTTTAAGCTCAAGGTGCCTTCGGCCGACACGGTGACTGACGACCAAATCGATGCCGCCGCCAAGTATGCCGAAGAGGGCGGTGCGAGCTCCGCCGCGGCTGCCAAAGCGCTCCAGCAGGCAGCAACCGCGCGGCGCGACGCCGCCGTCAATGCCGTGAGCGCGCAAAAGGCACAGGCATCCCGTGATGCTGACGCTCGCCACAAGGCAACCGACCTCTACCAGCTCGATATTCCCGTCGAGTGGTACGGCAAGGTCGCAACTTGGCAAAACGACAGCACGCTATGCATCTATCTGGGCGACGACGCCAATACGCCGCTCGTGACGCTCGTCGCCGTGCGCGATGGCGAAACCTTTACACCCGATGACGGCGATACGGTTTTGGGCACGGTCAGCCTGGGCAACGGCTACACCGTCTATGCCAGCGGCCCCGTCTATCCGTACGTGGTGCCCCAGACTATCAACGGGCGCACCCAGAATCCCGTGTCGACCTACCCCATGGACACGGCCATTGAGCTTGTCGAGCTGACGACCGGCAACCGCTACACCTATAGTCAGATCAAGAACGACCTGGTTGGCAAAAACGGCAACGCAGACGCCGCGACCAAACTCGAGACCGACTACCTCGCGCAGATCCTGCTGCCGAGCATCAAAGCCCAGGACTAGCCTGGCGCAGCAAGGTGCTCCCCAACTGTGACGAAGGAGCCAGGAGGTCCTGACCCCACAGGTCCATAGATGATTAGGCAAGGAGCCACTTCCATGCGGGCATAACGTGTACCACACCGTGCTCGCATGGAATATCGGTCTGTTCATCCATGGTAACGATTGCCGACTCGCCAAGATCAAACTGGGCCATCGAGGCATCAAGCGCGGCAATTTCGCGCTCGCGCGTTTTCTCACTTGCCATATCCGCACTCACCTGAATCAGGCTATAAGCCCGCATGAGAAGCGCGTCCCCAGCCACAAAGTCCACCTCATGGCTTTTGCTCTTCTCTTTGATCAGCAGGCGGCAGACCGAGCCGGTCCTCACCGCGGGAGTCCTTCTTCTTAGCGCATTGAACACTGCGGTCTCGAGCCTCTGGCCCTGGTCCAATGCTGATGCGGGAGAGAATGCTCCAAACATCGCAGGATCGACAGCGTAGACCTTTGACGCAGACCGCATGTTATTTGCCAGTGAACGCGTGAACTCCGGCACGGAGAACAGCAGATAGGCATCCTCGTAATACTCAAGTAAGTCGCTGAGCGAATTACGACTGACGGGTATCTGCCTGCTCTTGAACTCGTTGTACACTTTGTTCACCGACAGCTCTCGTCCCGAAGATGCCATACACCGCGTTAGGAACAGCGATGCCAGGCGAGGGTTCTTGACGTCGTACCGTTCAATGACGTCCATAGCGACCGTTCGCGAAGCATATTCCTGTAGCAGCTGAATCGCGTCTGCGGGCGTCTGCTCAAGCGTCGCGATGAATCCCCCTCGTTCAAGATATCCGATCAGATGATGTCGAAGCAGCGCTGCATCGCTTGGGGAAAAGGTCGCATCTGGCTCGAAAACGCTCCCCGTCTTATACCGAACGTATTCCGAAAAACTCAACGGAAAAAGCTCCCGTATAAGAGAACGACCCCTGAACTCGCTCTTAAGTTCTGAGGACAGCATCTTAGAAGAAGATCCCGTCACATAGACGGTCGCCTTCTCCGTATCGACTACACGCCGCAGAAACGCACCCCATTCGGGAATTTCCTGGATCTCGTCAAAAAAAATGTAAGAGCCCTCGGTTCGAGCAGCAGGATACAGCGCATAGAACGTGTCAAGCACGTCCACCAGCAACGATGGCTCATACGGGCGCAAGCGCTCATCCTCAAAATTGAAGTAAAGCATCCGGTCAAGCTCGACGCCCCGGCTCTGAAGCCGCCGCATCTCCTGATACAGGCGATACGTCTTTCCACAACGGCGGGCCCCCACAATCACATTTACGATGTTGTCGCGCTTTGGCTCCTGTGGGTTTCCTAGATCAAGGTCTCGCTCAAAGACCTGCGGAACCCCCTGCTGTTCAAAGTCCTTTATTTTCTGGGCGATCAAGTCGTTGAATGCCATGATTCTCCAATCTTGCTCTCTAGCTAATCAAAATTATAGCGATTCTTGATTAATTAGAGAGCAAGATTATGTCTAACTTGATTAACACTTAAGCAAGTTTTTTCATTATTACTGCTCGAAGGATGCCGAGTGGCTGAGAGGACAACCAAACTCGAATGCGACTCCCCGAGCAGTCAATTTGGGACGGGGCTTTTTTGACTACCCTCCCCCTGCAGAAAAAACCCTAACGCAGTTGCGGTGAAATAGGGACTGTTTTTGCTGGTCAAACCGCAAAACAGTCCCTATTTCACCGCAACTTGTTGGTGGCCTTTTGGGTAGCACTCAGCGCCACGGATCGGCTTCGAACATCGGCTCACGCTCGGGGCGGCGATCGCTGTAGGGATCGTAGCCGTCGTCGTCCTCGTTCTCGGCACGGATGTAGGGGTCGCGCGGCTTGGGTGCCGGCTTAGGCACAGGCTTGGGTGCGGCGGGTGCGGCATCGGTCGCCGGCGCGCTTGTCTTGATCTCGTCTTTCATCTGCATAGCTCCTCGCATCGCATCCGTTCAACATCATCGATTGTCGCACGAAAAAGGGCGGCGGACCCAATTGGATCCGCCGCCCTTGGTGTTTAGAGACGGCTGGTAGATTTTAAGGCATGTCCCAAAATCTACTCGGCGTCGGGAACCTCGTAGGTGGCCGCCGGCGTGTTGTCGCACACGACGGTAAAGCCGCCGTCCTTGCCGGCATCGACCGTCACCTGATCGCCCTCGCGCACCGTGCCGTCGATGATAGCGGCGGCGATGGCATCCACGACCTCGCGCTGAACCAGGCGCTTGAGCGGACGGGCACCGAACACGGGGTCCAGGCCACCCACGGCGAGCATCTGCTTGGCCGCCGGGGTGATGGCAAGCGTCATGCGCTCCTTGGCCAGGCGTGCGCGAACGTCGGCAAGCTGGATGTCGACAATCTTCTCGATCTGCGCCATGCCGAGCGGATGGAACACCACGATATCGTCGATACGGTTGAGGAACTCGGGGCGGAAGGTCTGAGCCATGGCGGCGTCGACCTGATGGCGCATCTCCTCCTCGTCCTTACCGGACAGATCGGCGATGGCCTTGGAGCCCACGTTGGACGTCATGATGATAATCGTGTTCTTGAAGGACACCTGGCGACCCTGGCCATCGGTCAGACGGCCGTCGTCGAGCACCTGCAGCAGCACGTTGAAGACATCTGGATGGGCCTTCTCCATCTCGTCGAGCAAGATCACGGAGTACGGACGACGGCGCACGGCCTCAGTGAGCTGGCCGCCCTCGTCGTAACCCACGTATCCCGGGGGCGCACCGATCAGACGCTGGACGCTGAACTTCTCCATGTACTCGGACATGTCGATACGCACGAGCGCGCGCTCGTCGTCGAACAGGCACTCGGCAAGTGCCTTGGCGAGCTCGGTCTTGCCCACGCCGGTGGGGCCCAGGAAGAAGAAGCTGCCGATGGGCTTGTCCGGATCGGAGAGGCCCGCACGGCTGCGGCGCACAGCCGCGGCGACGGCGGAGACGGCCTCGTCCTGGCCGATGACGCGCTTATGCAGCTCACCCTCCAGGCCCTTCAGCTTGTCGAGCTCGCCCTGCATCATCTTGGACACGGGCACGCCGGTCCAGGCACTCACGACCTCGGCGATCTCATCGGAGGTCACCTGCTCGTTGAGACCCTCGCCGTCCTTCTGCTTTTGTGCCTCGAGCGCAGCCTCGGAATCCTGAATCTGCTGCTGCAGACCCGGAATCACGGAGTAGCGCAGCTCGGACGCACGGCCCAGGTCGCCGTTGCGCGTCGCGCGCTCCTCTTCGCTTCTGGCCTCGTCGAGCTGTCCCTTAAGCTCCTGCACGTGGTCGATGGCGTTCTTCTGGTTGAGCCAGCCGGCCTTTTGCACGTTGAGCTTTTCTTGGACCTCGGCGATCTCTTGGCGCAGGGCCTCCAGACGCTCCTTGGAGGCGTCGTCGGTCTCCTTCATGAGCGCCTGCTCCTCGATCTGCAGCTGGGTGAGCTGACGCGTGGTGGCGTCGATCTCGACCGGCATGCTGTCGAGCTCCATGCGCAGGCGGCTTGCGGCCTCGTCGACCAGGTCGATGGCCTTGTCGGGCAGGAAGCGATCGGCGATGTAGCGATCGGAGAGGTCGGCAGCTGCCACGAGCGCGCTATCGGTGATGTGCACGCCGTGGAAGATCTCGTACTTCTCCTTGAGGCCACGCAGGATCGAGATGGTGTCCTCGACGGTAGGCTCGCTCACCATAACGGTCTGGAAACGACGGGCGAGCGCCGCGTCCTTCTCGATGTACTTGCGGTATTCGTCGAGCGTGGTCGCGCCGATCGCGTGCAGGTCGCCACGGGCGAGTGCAGGCTTCAGGATGTTGCCGGCGTCCATGGAGCCCTCGGTGGCACCCGCGCCCACGATGGTGTGGAGCTCATCGATGAACAGGATGACCTTGCCTTCGGATTTTTGAACCTCCTTGAGCACGGCCTTCAAGCGGTCCTCGAACTCACCACGGTACTTGGCACCGGCGACCAGCGCGCTCATGTCGAGCTCGATGAGGTCGCGGTCGCGCAGCGTGCTCGGCACGTCGCCGGCCACGATACGCTGGGCGATGCCCTCGACGATGGCCGTCTTGCCGACGCCCGGCTCACCGATGAGCACGGGGTTGTTCTTGGTGCGACGGGACAGGACCTGGATGGTACGACGAATCTCGTCGGTACGGCCGATGACCGGGTCGAGCTTGCCGGCGCGGGCAAGGTCGCAGATATTGCGGCCGTACTGTTCCAGTGCCTCAAACTGGGTCTTGTCCTCGGCAGACGTCACGCGGTCATCGCCACGCAGCTCCTCGTAGACCTGCTCGATGCGCTCCTTGGTCACGCCGGCATCGCGCAGCACACGGCCCGCCTCGCCCTTGTCCTCGGCAAGTGCCATCAGCAGATGCTCGGTCACCACAAAGCTGTCGCCCATCTTGGTGGCCTTCTTCTCGGCCTTTTCGATGACACGGACGAGCTCGTTAGACAGACCCATCTGCTGACCCTCGCCCGAAACCTTGGGCGCGTGGTCGATGGCATCCTGCGTGGAGCGTGCGAGCTGGGCCGGGTCAGCGCCGATGCGCTCGATGATCACGGAGATATTGCGCTCGCCGGCACCGAGCAGGGCGGACAGCAGGTGAATCGGCTCCACCGCGCCGGCCTGCGCGTCAGCAGCCGTGCTCATGGCGGTCTGCAGCGCCTCGCGCGACGTCATTGCTAGCTTATCGATTCTCATGGAATCACCTCTCTTGGGGTGGCCGCCCTACGGGGCGGCTTCACGTTGTTCGAGAAGTATTGTTGCCAGCTTTGTACGATCTTATACACAAATCTAAGTCTCTATATATAAGATTTTCTGAGTGATTGAAAGATAGGGAGCAGGTGCGCTCACCCGCTACGGCCTCGTCCCCTTACTATCTCAATCTGTAACATCTAGCGACTGTTTATGGCTCCAGATGTTACAAATCAAGATGAAATGACCAACGGCACCCGTTTATCTAAATCTGTAACATCTAGTCAGCAAATAGAGCTCTATCTGTTACAAATCGAGACGAACAGAAAACACCCGGATCAAAAATCTAAATCTGTAACACCAGGCCCACTTTTAGCGGCCAAGATGTTACAGATCGAGACAGACCGAAAACCACCACAAAGGGGACAGGCACCTTTGTGGTGGTTGCAGTCTCTATTTACTTGCCGAGCCCGTGCTTCCCGATTTGGCGTTCCAGGGCATCTCATCCTCGAACAGCCACGTGCGGGCAGACCCACTATCGCGTGCAGTCTGCGGATCGGGCAAGCAGGTCTGTCCATAGGCATCTTGGATACACTGACCCATAAAATCGTTGAGCTCGGTCTGGTCGCCCTCCATGACATAGGCGACATCGCCGTCCATGATGTAGATGCCCGGCCCCTCATTGCCCTCGTAGCCAGGATCGTACGAGACATCACATAACTTGGCGCCATTCGCGGTGTCCAACTCGATGGACGAATGGCATCCGCCAACCATGTCGTTCGCTTTTGCCCGATAGGACGCATATCCGTACCAACGCTTAAATGTTTTGCCCTTGAGTAGCTCGGACGCCCTATCGATCAGGCTTGTATCCGTGGTATAGCGCATGGCCCCAAGCTGAATACACGGATAATTGCTAATACCCAGCACAGCCGGCTGCTCATCAAAATCAACCGTAATGGTCTCGGGCTTGTCTTCGCCGGTCAGAAGTTCGACAGATTGAGTCACAGGCTTGACCACCGGCTCCGTCACCGCAGCAGGTAGAAATGCCATACCGACAGCGCCCGAGCCAACCACAGCGATCGCAAGCGCCAAGACAATCAATCCAATACGGGCAGAACGGCTCACGGCAAAACACCCCACAATGCAAACCCGCGCCATGTGCCCTAATGATACCTCCAGCTAACACTATCACCAAAAGAAGCCGTCCACTCCCCACCACCACAAAGGGGACAGGCACCTTTGTGGTGGTTTTCGACGCTAACGGTCGACCATCTCGCGCCATGAGATTAAACTTGAATTGTTCTCTGAACATATCCATTTCTGCCTATCCTCAACAGATCTTTGTCTCGAGGAGCGCATATGAAGCCGTCTCATTCCACCGGTCGCAACGTCATCGCCATTCTCGCCATACCCATCGTGATGCTCTTCCTTATCGTCATCACGCCCTTTTCTTTTGGTATCGCCTCGCCCTTCGATCTTTGCGGGATGATCGACGCCGGCTCGCGTGCCACCTCGCTCTCCTTTGTCTGCCGTGGCGTGATCTACGAATATGCAATTCCCACCGGAAGTTGGCAGTCCAAGTTACCGTTGCTCGGCAAGGTCGACGGATGCTCCCCCTATTTCAGCCTTGAACCTCAGACGATGAATTATTTGATCGACGACCAGCCACTCGACTCCATCACCCTCGCCTACGACTACGCACCAAACACCGATGAGCGCCACATGAACCAAGTCCTCGACAAGCTGCTTGGACAGTGCGGGCTCACCGAGGAGGCCGGTCGAACCATCTATAGCAACCAGCAATTAAAGCGAACAGAACTCCGCCGTGTCGGAAAAATCAAAGGGCGAAACGGGGCTGCCTACTGGCAGGCCTGGGCGACACGCGACAAGAGCGAATTCGGGCACAGCACCTATACGGTCACCGTCTACACCAAAGATGGAATCAAGGACGATGTTGACGATTTCGCGTCATCCAAACTCGGCATCCCCAAAACAACCAAACCCGCCAACCCGGATGAAATTCTGTAGAGCCGCTCATTAACATACCGCTCAACGATCACAACAACATCGAGCTCGTTCCCCACCGCCACAAAGGTGCCTGTCCCCTTTGTGGCGGTTTTCGACAAAAAAGAAGCCGCCCCGATAACAGGAGCGGCTTCAAGCAAGTCTATTTTTAGCGTCCCTCAAGACCCAACGAGAACGCAGAAATGTAGCCCGGGGCTTACCCTTTCCCGAACGCGACCCTCGCGAAGCGCGTGAGCGGGCGGGAAAGGGTAGGCCCCGGGCGGACAATTAAGTGCGTTACTCGGCAGCGGCTTTGAACTTGTTGTAGTTGATCAGGCAGCCGGCCTTGACGATGGCACGCTCCTCTGCCGTCATATCGGCAATGTAGAGCTCAATCTGCTCGACCGTGCCGTCGGCACGCACCACGTAGGCGGCGATGTCCTTCAGGTCGCCATCGAGCGCAGCACGGATACCCGGCACAAAGATGTAGTCGCCCACCTCAAAGTTGGGCTCGGCCTCCATCTGGAAGGGCACCATGCCCCAGTTCATCACGTTGGAGCGATAGCGCTTGGTGGCGTACTCGTGGACGATGTTGGCAAGGCCGCCAATTACGCGCTGGCAGCTCGCAGCCTGCTCGCGGGCAGAACCGTCACCGGGCTTCTTGGCATAGAGCATGGAGCCGTACTCGGTCGTTTTGGCATCGGCCGCGACACCCGCGCCGGCCAGTGCCTCAAACACGCCGGCAAGCTCGGCATCGAGCGCCGCCAGGTCGCCCGCGGCCTCGCCGGAAACGCGACGCTTCTCCACAGCGTCGACCTCCTTGGAACGTCCCACGTAGGCCGGGTCGCGGCGGCTCAGCGTAAACTCTGCCAGGCCCAGCGGGTTGGAGCGGAAGGAGCTCGTCTCGCCCGAGGGAATGAGCTCGTCGGTCGTGGTGACCGGGTCCATGATCTTGGAGCACACCTTGAGCAGGATATCGTCGCCGAGGGGCTCCATCGCGGGCCACGGCTTGATGTTGGGGCCTTCGACCAGCTCGTCGGCCGGCTCAGCCTTGCCAAAGCCCCAGTACACGCGCTTTTTGTACGGCGCGTCGTCAAAGGTGTACTCGCAGGCCTCGTCCCAAGTCTCCTCGGGCAGGTCGGTCGCCGGCGTCAGGACGCCGCCGTTGGCCGCCGTCGCCGCAATGGAGCGGGCGTCCATCAGGGCCACGGCGCTCAGCTGGCCGTTGCCCGGCTTGGAACCCTCGCGATTGGGGAAGTTGCGCGTGGTGTGGCGGATCGAAAGGCCGTTGTTGGCAGGCGTGTCGCCGGCACCAAAGCACGGGCCGCAGAATGCCGTGCGCACGATCGCGCCGGCCTCCATGAGGTCGTAGATGTAGCCGCGGCGTGTAAGCTCGAGCGCCACGGGCTGGCTCGTGGGATAGACCGACAGCGAAAACTCGCCGCAGCCGGTGTTGGCGCCCTTAAGCACGCGGGCAGTCTGGACCACGGAGTCGTAGTTGCCGCCCGAGCAGCCGGCGATGACGCCCTGCTGCACGTGTAGCTTGCCGTCGAAGATCTTGTCGAGCAGGCTAAAGTGCGTCTTACCCTCGCCGATCTTGGCGGCCTCGAGCTCGACCTCATGCAGGATGTCCTCGAGGTTCTCGTTGAGCTCGTCAATCTCAAAGCCGTTAGAAGGATGGAACGGCAGCGCGATCATGGGCTTGATGCTCGACAGGTCGACCTCGACGCAGCCGTCATAGTAGGCAACATCGGCGGGCTTGAGCTCGCGGTAGTCGTCGCCGCGGCCGTGCATGGCCAAAAACGCGCGCGTGTCCTCATCGGTGGCCCAGATGCTCGACAGGCAGGTGGTCTCGGTGGTCATGACGTCGACGCCGTTGCGGTAGTCGGTCGTCATGCTCGCGATGCCGGGGCCCACGAACTCCATTACCTTGTTCTTGACGTAGCCCTTGGCAAAGACGGCGCGGATGATGGCGAGCGCCACATCGTGCGGGCCGACGCCGGGGCGCGGGGCGCCCGTGAGGTAGATGGCGACGACGCCGGGATAGGCAACGTCGTAGGTGTCGCGCAGCAGCTGCTTGGCCAGCTCGCCGCCGCCCTCGCCCACGGCCATGGTACCCAGGGCGCCGTAGCGGGTGTGCGAATCGGAGCCCAGGATCATCTTTCCGCATCCCGCGAAGTTCTCACGCATAAAGGAGTGAATGACGGCGATGTGCGGCGGGACGAAAATGCCGCCGTACTTCTTGGCAGCCGAGAGGCCAAAGACGTGGTCGTCCTCGTTGATGGTGCCGCCCACGGCGCACAGCGAGTTATGGCAGTTGGTGAGCACGTAAGGCAGCGGGAACCGCTCCATGCCCGAGGCGCGCGCCGTCTGGATGATGCCGACAAAGGTGATGTCGTGGCTCGCCATGGCATCGAAGCGAATCTTGAGCGCCTCGGGATCTCCGGACGTATTGTGTGCCTGGAGGATCGAATACGCGATGGTGCCGCGCTTGGCGTCCTCGGGCGTCTGCGTAATACCGCGCTCGGCAGCCTCGGCCGCAGGCACAACCTCGCTGCCGCCGCGCAGGTAGACGCCGTCCTCGTACAGCTTGACCATACTGTCTCCCACTCTGCCCAAAAGATTTGGGCGCATAGCATACATTCGTTCAATATCGTGCCATAGAACGGTTGCGAGTGGGTTACGAATCTACACGTTCACTTTATCTCGGTAAAGTAAAGGATGAACCCGGTGTGGGCCGGCAGATTTAGTGCAAGAGCGTCCCTTTCGACTAGTCATTTAAGAACGTCCCCAATGACCGCATCCGGAGCAAGGCAACGCCGCAGGTAGAGGACGGACAGCGAGCGACGTCCAGAGCGAACAAGTTGGCATGAAAAAGGCAAGGCATAGACCTTCTGGTCATGCCTTGCCTTTTGAATGACAAATTGTCGCTCTGGGCGGCGCGCAGCGTCAACTGGTCCGCCGTTCGTTAGAACGGCGGAACCTAAGGGCGCAGCGTCGGCCCGTTACGCGGGTTGGTAAACCCGCGTAACTACAAATCCCCGCCGGCGCCCAGCAGCTTGCGCATGACTTGCTCGGGGTTGACCGAGCCGTCGCGCGGGGCCAGGGCGGTGATCTTCTTCTGCATCTTGTACTCATGCAGCTCGTCCTCGAGCTGGCGCACGCGAGCACGGAGCTTTTCGTTCTCGCGCTCGCGCTCCTCGGCGCGCTCCTTCATATCGAGGATGCGCACCACACCGGCGAGGTTGATACCCTCGTCGGTCAGTTGGTTGATGAGTTCCAGACGCTCGATATCGGCACGCGAATACAGGCGCGTGTTGCCGCCCGAGCGCTGGGGGTTCACCAGGCCCTTGGACTCGTAGACGCGCAGAGTCTGCGGGTGCATGCCGGTCAACTCGGCCGCCACGCTGATCATGTACAGCGGTTTGTTCCTATTGTCCTCGGCCATGCTACCTGACCCCTTTCCGTCTCGTTATCGTCCATCATAAGCCCGCGGGCGCGGGCGTGCGCCGCGACCGCCCTAGTACGTCGCCTTGTAACGGTTAACCTTCTCGCGGTAGTCGCGCGTGTCGGCCTCGCGCAGCTTGGTCATGGCATCGCGCTCGTCGTCGGACAGACTCGTGGGAACCTGCACCTTGATCTCGACAAGCAGCGCACCGGTGCGCCCGCGATGCTTAACGTCAGGCGCGCCCATCTCTTTAAAGCGGAACTTCTTGCCCGTCTGGGTACCCGCGGGCACCTTCAGACGAACCGTCGCACCGCCGGGCGTCGGCACGTCCACCGTGCAGCCGAGCGCCGCCTCGTAGACCGAGACCGGTACCTCCATGGTCACGTCGGCACCTTTACGCTTAAACAGCGGATGTTCCTCCACGTGCGTGGTCACGACCAGATCGCCGCGCTCGCCGCCGGCAACGCCATACTCGCCGCGGCGCTTGTAACGCAGTTTGCCGCCGTCTACCGCGCCCGCAGGCACCGAGACCGTAATGGTCTGCTGCTCGCCTGTCGAGGGAATGCGATAGGTGACCTTGTGCGTCACGCCGCGAAACGCGTCCTCGGCCGTCACATCGACGGTCAGCGACAGGTCGCCGCCCTTGCGAGCACGGCTGCGGCCCGCGCCAGCATTACCCGCGGCCCCGGCAAAGCCCGAGCCCCAATCGCTGCCCCAGGCGCCGTTGCCGCTAAAGATGCTGTCGAAGATATCGCCCCAGCCGCTCGCGCCGGCACCGGCGCCGTAGCTACCGCCATACGCGCCGCCCGCGCCCGGCATGCCGCCGAACATGAGCATCTGGTCGTACTCTTTGCGCTTCTTCTCGTCCGAAAGCGTCTCGTAGGCCTCGCTAATCTCCTTAAACTTGGCCTCGTCGCCGCCGGCATCGGGGTGATATTTTTGCGCGAGCTTGCGAAACGCGCTCTTGATCTCTTTGTCGGAGGCGCTCTTGGATACGCCCAGGATGTCATAGAAGGTTTTGCCTGCAGCCATCGTAGCTCCTCTCCTGTTATATCCGCCGCCCCTGCGGACGGCGGCTCATGCTGTCATATGGCACTTGGCCAGAAAGGGCCCCGGGTGTTGCCCCGGGGCCCTTCTCAATTACTCCTCGGTGCCCTCGGCCGTATCGGCCGTGGCATCCTCGGGCGCCGCTTCGGGCTCCGGTGCGGGGCGCTTCTCGCCACCGTAGGTCACCGTCACCATCGCGGAACGCAGGATGCGATCCGCCATGCGGTAGCCCTTCTGGTACACGTCGTTGACGGTCTCGTCGTACTGCGATGCGTCCTCGACACGCCCCACGGCCTGGTGCTCGAGCGGATCGAACGCCTCGCCCTTGGGGTCGATGGGCTCAACGCCCTCGTGCGCAAACACATCGAGCAGCTTGGCATGCACCGCGTCAACGCCATCGACGAACTGCTTAAAATCGTCGGAAAGCTCCTGGCTACGGGCATGGTCGATTGCACGCTCGATATCGTCAACCACCGGCAGCAGCGCAGTGACGAGCTTCTCGGTCGCGCGCTCGCGCTCGGCGATGCGCTCGTTGGCGGTGCGGCGACGGAAGTTCTCCCAGTCGGCCTGTAGACGGGCGGTGCGCTCGGTGGCGTCCTTTGCCTTGTCCTCGGCGGCCTTCTGAGCCTCTGCCGCAGCATCGAGTTCGTTGCGCACGTCGGCAAGCTCCTTTTGGGCCTGCTCAAACTTGAGCTTAAAGTCGTTGTCGGCGGCTTCCTCACCGGCGCGGATAGCAGCTTCCACCATCTCGTCCTCGGTCATCGTCGCCTCCTTGTTGGAATCCTCTACCTGGTTCTCGGCAGCCTCGGCGGCCTCGGCCTCGTTGACCTCGGTGTCGTCGACGGCCTCTACGGGAATCTTCACGTCCTTCTCCTCAGAGTCAACGGGGGCGGCGCCAGCGGCGACCGCCTCCGTGCGAGCTTTACGGGCGGACATGATTACTTGTCCTCGTCGTCCACAACCTCGTAGTCGGCGTCGACAACGTCATCGTCGGCAGGCTGGGCACCGGCGGCACCGTCGGTCTGCTGCTGAGCGTCGGCGTAGACAACCTGAGCCAGCTCGTAGGCCACGGACTGCAGGGACTCGCCAGCGGCCTTGATGGCCTCGACGTCAGAGCCCTCGAGCGCCTTCTTGGCGTCGGCGATAGCGGCCTCGGCCTTGGACTTCACATCGGCGGAAACCTTGTCGCCCAGCTCGTTGAGGGTCTGCTCGGTGGAGTAGCACAGGCTGTCGGTCTGGTTGCGGACCTCGACCTCTTCCTTCTGCTTCTTGTCCTCCTCGGCATGAGCCTCGGCGTCCTTGACCATACGATCGACTTCGTCGTCGGACAGAGCGGTGGAGCCGGAAATGGTGATCTGCTGCTCCTTGCCGGTGCCTTTGTCCTTAGCGGAGACCTTGACGATGCCGTTGGCGTCGATGTCGAAGGTGACCTCGATCTGCGGCACGCCGCGGCGGGCAGCCGGGATACCGGTCAGCTGGAACTTACCGAGCGACTTGTTATCGCGGGCAAGCTCGCGCTCGCCCTGGAGCACGTTAATCTCGACGCTGGTCTGGTTGTCGGCAGCGGTGGAGTAGACCTCGGTCTTGGAGGTCGGGATCGTGGTGTTGCGGTCGATCATCTTGGTCATGATGCCGCCCATGGTCTCAACGCCCAGCGACAGCGGGGTTACGTCGAGCAGCAGGATGCCCTCGACGTCACCGGTGAGCACGCCGCCCTGGACGGCAGCGCCGTCGGCAACGACCTCATCGGGGTTCACGGACATGTTGGGCTGCTTGCCGGTCATGGTCTTGACCAGATCCTGGACAGCGGGCATACGGGTGGAACCGCCGACGAGGATGACCTCGGTCAGATCGGAGAGCTTGAGCTTAGCGTCGCGCAGGGCGTTGGTGACAGGCTGCTTGCAGCGCTCGAGCAGGTCGCGGGTGATCTTCTCGAACTCGGCGCGGGTCAGCGTGTAGTTGAGGTGCAGCGGGCCGGACTGGTTCATGGTAATGAACGGCAGGTTGATGGTGGACTGCTGCGCCGCGGAGAGCTCCTTCTTGGCGTTCTCGGCAGCCTCCTTCAGACGCTGCAGGGCCATGGGGTCCTGACGCAGATCGACGCCGTTCTCCTGCTGGAACTTGTCGGCCATCCAGTCGATGACGCGCTGATCCCAGTCGTCGCCGCCCAGGTGGTTGTCGCCCGAGGTGGACAGAACCTCAAACACGCCGTCGGCGAGGTCGAGGATGGAGACGTCGAAGGTGCCGCCACCCAGGTCGAAGACCAGGATGCGCTGGTCGGTGCCCTGCTTGTCCAGGCCATAGGCCAGGGCAGCAGCGGTCGGCTCGTTGACGATACGCTTGACGTTGAGACCGGCGATCTTACCGGCATCCTTGGTGGCCTGACGCTGAGCGTCGTTGAAGTAGGCCGGGACGGTGATGACGGCGTCGGTGACGGTCTCGCCCAGATACTTCTCGGCGTCGGCCTTCATCTTTGCGAGCGTCATGGCGCTCACCTGCTCGGCGGTGTAATCCTTGCCCTCGATGTCGACGACGGCACGGCCGCCCTGGCCCTCCTTGACCTCGTACGGCACGGTCTTGATCTCAGAGGTGCACTCGGAGTACTTGCGGCCCATGAAGCGCTTGATGGAGAACACGGTGTTCTTGGGGTTGGTGACAGCCTGGTTCTTAGCGGCCTTACCCACGACGCGGTCGCCGTCGGCACGGAAGCCCACGACGGACGGGGTGGTGCGGTCGCCCTCGGCGTTCACGATAATGGTCGGAGAACCGCCCTCGAGAACGGCCATAGCGGAGTTAGTAGTACCAAGGTCGATACCAAGAATCTTGCCCATTAGAAATTCCCTCTCTCTTGTGCGTTTGCACCGACTCGGCGGTCTGCCGAACGGTGTTTCGGCTTGTCTTTCAGGATGTAGTGTATCCCCTTATGGGCCGGAATATACAAAATCTAAGTCAATTCATATAAGATTTCTTATTGCCGAGAGTTTAGGTTCTTAAATGCGCAGGTAGATGCGCTGATTGAGTTCTCGGCAAATCTATCGAGATCTATGTAGAGATGGCTGAGGTTTGCGTCCGGGGGGTGCCTGGGGCCGCCTTGCGGAAAGCTCGTCCCGTTTTGAGAGCTGATACCGGCTCGCATTTTCCGCTAGCGGGCCTAACCGGAAACTGCAACCCGTTTTTCGACAAAATAATGGGATGCGGTTTCCGCAAGCACGCTCAATCGCCCTATATTTCAAGTCACCTTTAGCTAACATTTGCGCAGCTCAACGGCCCCACCTGCGCATTTTTTAGTAAACCTTGGCATACTCGGCGAACGGTATGAAGATGCCGGTCAGAGGGTATTGCAAACGGTCGCTCCCGTGGTATGTTTTTGCCCGAATCAAACCGGCGCGCATCGCCTGTAGCGTCGGTCAACAGAGAGGAAACTACCATGGCTCATCCCGTAATTGATGCCGACGAGTGCATCGCTTGTGGCGTTTGCGTCGACTCCTGCCCCGCTGGCGTTCTGGAGCTCCAGGACGTCGCTACCGTCGCTGACGAGGACTCCTGCGTCGCCTGTGGCGCTTGCCAGGACGCTTGCCCCGCTGGCGCGATCACCGAGATCGTCGAGGAGTAACAACTCCCCCACCTGCACACTCAAAAGTACACCGTGCACAAAAAAGGAGGCCTCCGCATCGCCGCGGAGGCCTCCTTTTGCATGTGTGGGCAGCTAATTTGGAGCGGGACCCTTGGCAGTTGCGGTGGAATAGTTCCTGTTTTATGGCTTAGATGCCGATTTTAGGAACTATTTCACCGCAACTTATAGATGCAGCGTCGGCTACGAGAGATCATCCTCGTAGGGCATTAAATCGGCAAGGTAGCCTTTCTCCTTGAGCATGGCCTCGATCTCGTCGAGGGTCTGTTCGTCCTCCGCCGCAATGCGATGGAAGTGATAGCCGCTCGTCACCGTTAGCAGCGGAAAGCTCTTGCCGCTCTCGATATCGCGCAGATAGCGCTCGACATCGCGGCGGTTGCGGATGTCCAGGTCGGCCGTGATCTTGCCGTACACGCGGTGGTTGACGATCACGTTGAGCACGGCGCCGCCGGCGTCGACGATACTCGTAAGCTCGTCGCCCGCCTGCTCCACGCTGTGGCGCACCTTAACAAGACGCGTGGGCACGGCGGGGCTGCTGGGGGCCTCCTGCAGCACATAACCACGGTTGGTGGCCACGACATCGTGCCCATCGGCACGCAGCAGGGCGATGTCCTGCACCACGATCTGACGGCTCACGCCAACCTCGCGGGCAAGTGCGCTGCCCGAAACGGGCTCCTTGGCCACCTCGAGCACGTCCATGATGGCACGGCGACGCTCGCGGGCGTTCATTATTTACCGTCCAGCAGACGCAGGTGCTTAAGTGAGAGGTCGAGGATCGGGGCGGAGTGTGTCAGCGCGCCCGAGCTAATAAAGTCAACGCCCAGGTCGGCGAGCGCGCGGATATTGCTGGCGTCCACGTTGCCCGAGCACTCGGTCTTGGCGCGACCGGCGATAAGCTCAATCGCGGCGGTCATGTCGTCATGGGTCATGTTGTCGAACATGATGATGTCGGCGCCGGCCTCCACGGCCTCGCGCACCATGTCCAGGTTCTCGCACTCAATCTCGACCGTCGTGGTAAACGACGCATGGGCGCGCGCCATCTCGATCGCACGCGTCACGCCGCCGGCGGCATCGATGTGGTTGTCCTTGAGCATGACGGCCGTCGACAGGTTGTAGCGGTGGTTGCTGCCGCCGCCAATCTCAACCGCCGCCTTCTCAAACACGCGCATGCCCGGCGTGGTCTTGCGCGTGTCGACGAGCACGGTCTTGGTTCCCTCGAGCGCCGCAGCCATGCTGTGTGTATAGGTAGCGATGCCGCTCATGCGCTGCAGGTAGTTGAGCGCCACGCGCTCACCCGAAAGCAGCACGCGCGCATCGCCGCGCACCTGACCCACATGGTCGCCGGCGTGCACCTCGTCGCCATCGGCAACGTCGAGCAGCACCGAGCTCTGCGAATCCAGCAGCTCAAAGGTGCGAGCGAACACATCCAGGCCGGCGATGATGCCATCGGCTTTGGCGATAAGCTCCACCGTGGCGGGACGCGCCGTGGGGCACACGCTCGCCGTGCTCACGTCCTCAAACGTAATGTCCTCGCGCAGAGCCTGCAGAATCAGATCATCGACGACGAGCTTCATGGTAATGGGATTCATGGTCTACTCCTCCACGGCCTGCGTGCCGGCGGCACGGGCCAAATCATCGATTGCCAGGGCGTCGGCGCTCAGGGCGCGATGACGGCCATCGAGCGCGGGATCGCCCGCCTGCTCCACGGCCAGCGACTCGCCGGTACGCATGTACCACGCGGCGCGACGACCCCAGACCAGTGCTTCGAGCAGACTGTTTGATGCAAGGCGGTTCTTGCCGTGAACGCCGTTGCAGGCCGTCTCGCCCGCGGCGTAGAGCTCGGGCATCGAGGTGCGGCCGTCCTTGTCGACCCACACGCCGCCCATAAAGTAGTGCTGCGTCGGCGTAACGGGAATGGGCTCGTCCAAGATGTCGCGGCCGTCCTCCAGGCAGCGCGCGCGAATGTTGGCAAAGTGCCCGGTCACCACGTCGCGCTCGACGGGGGCAAAGCTCAGCCACTCGTGCTCGGTGCCGTCCTGCTTCATCTGCTCGCGGATGGCGGCGGCGACAACGTCGCGCGGCTGCAACTCGTCGGTAAAACGCTCGCCGGCGGCGTTGAGCAAAATCGCGCCCTCGCCACGGCAGCTCTCGCTGATCAGGAACGTGCGACCCGGCTGCGGCGAGAACAGACCCGTGGGATGGATCTGCACGTAGTCCAGGTGCTCCATCTTAATGCCATGCTCCTGAGCGATGTAGCAGGCGTCGCCCGTGAGCTGCGGGTAGTTGGTCGAGTGGTCGTATACGCCGCCGATGCCGCCCGTTGCCCACAGCGTGTGGCGGGCATGGATCTTAAACGGCTCGCCGGCATGCGCGCCCTCGGCGGCATTTACCAGCTCGTCGGCGGGACGAACCGAGTTGTTCTCGTCCACGGGAACGGCGACGATACCGGTGCACACCGTGGCGCCGTCACGCTCGCCCGTCAGGATGTCGGTCATGGCCACGTGCTCCAAAAACTGCACGTTGTCCAGCTTGCGGACAGCCTGAAGCAGCTTGGTCGTAATCTCCTTGCCGGTGATATCGGCATGGAAGGCAATGCGCGGACGGCTGTGTGCGCCCTCGCGGGTAAAATTGAGGCTGCCGTCGGCCTTGCGCTCAAAGTCCACGCCCATCGCCAGCAGGTCGTTGATGACCGAGCGGCTCGAGCGAATCATGATGTCGACGCTCTCGCGGCGGTTCTCGTAGTGGCCGGCGTGCATGGTGTCCTCAAAGAAGGCATCGTAGTCCGAGCCTTCGGGCAGCACGCAGATGCCGCCCTGCGCGAGCATCGAATCGCACTCGTCGACAGCGCCCTTGGAGAGCATGATCACGCGCGTGCTCGTTGGCAGGTTGAGAGCCGCGTACAAGCCCGCTACGCCGCAGCCGGCAATAACGACGTCGCACTCCATGTCGGGGTATTGTTTGGTTTCCACAGGAATCCTCTCCCTTGTAATGTGGCATAAGGGACTGCCCCTCATGACACATCGTTCTAGCGTGCTGCGTACTCGAGCATGCGGTCGAGCGTGAGTTTGGCCTGGTCGGCAGCCTCGTCCGACACGCCGATCTGCACCTCGCCCTCGCCCGTCTCCAGGCAGCGCACGAGCTTTTCGAACGTGATAAGATCCATGTTGACGCAGGTGGGCTGCACCGCGGGGAAGTAGAACTTCTTGCCGGTGCCCTGGCAGCGGCGCTCGAGCTCGTAGAGCACGCCGCGGACCGTCACGATAATGAACTCGCTCGCGTCGGACTCCTCGGCGTACTTGATAATGCCGGCGGTGGAGCCGATGTAGTCGGCCTCGGCCAGGACGTCGGCCTTGCACTCAGGATGCGCCAGCACGAGCGCGTCGGGGTGGGCCTCCGTCGCGTCGACGATCTGCTCGACGGTGATGATGTGATGGCGCGGGCAGTAGCCGTTGTTGAGAATGACGTGCTTTTGCGGCACCTGCTCGGCTACGAAGCGTCCCAGGTTTTGATCGGGAATGAACAGGACATGCTGCTGCGGCAGCTCGGACACGATCTTAACGGCGTTGGAGCTGGTGACGCACACGTCGCTCCAGCTCTTGATCTCGACCGTGGAGTTGACGTAGCAGACGACAGCCAGGTCGTCGCCGTACTCGGCGCGCGCCGCGTCGACCGTCTCGTGCTTGACCATGTGCGCCATGGGACAGTCCGCGCCCGGCTCGGGCAGCAGCACGGTCTTGGTGGGGTTGAGCAGCTTGGCGCTCTCGCCCATAAACTCCACGCCGCACAACACGATGGTCTGCTGCGGCAGGCTCTTGGCGAGCTTGGCCAGGTAGAAGCTGTCGCCGACGTAATCAGCCACGGCCTGCACCTCGGGCGCCACGTAATAGTGCGCCAGGATCACCGCGTCACGTTGGGTTTTTAGTTGCTGAATGGCCTCGACGAGCTCTGCGGGCACCAGTGCCGCACGCTCCGTTGCCGTCGTTGCCGATGCCAGGCCGGCCGCGATATCGCGTGCAAGCTCCGACGCATCCATGTTCGCGCTCTGTGCCATCAAGGCCCCTCTCTTTTGGCGAATCTTGGGGCTTTAGTATGACACCTAGGTTTACAGCTGACAAGACAGCTGTAAACCTAGGTGTAAAGTTGAAATAAAGATTCAATCATGTGGCAGGTCCATATTCGAACTGGCAAGCTGAGGATAGCTGAGCTCTCGATGGCGCAGGGGGCATCTTTCGCCACCGCAATACCGCTTGGCGCGAGTTGCACGCCGTGGGGCGCAAACGGTCCGCACCCCCACAAGCGGTCCGCACCCAATGTGGCAAAATCGAACTACTAAGGGGGCTTAGAATGCTCAAGATTATTGCCTGCGACGATGATGTCGCTTTTCTAGATAGACTGCACCGGATGATCGACCGTTGGTCGACCGAGACGGGCACGACGGTCGATGTTGCGCTCGTCACGCGCGGCGAGGACCTGCTGGCCCGCCATGCCGCATCGCCAGCCGACATCATTCTGCTCGACATGATCATGCCGCTCGTCAACGGCATGGACACCGCACGCGAACTGCGCCAGGCCGACACCGCCGTGCGCCTGGTGTTCCTCACCTCGTCGCCCGAGTTCGCGCTTGAATCCTACGAGGTCCGCGCCTTCGACTATCTGCTCAAGCCCGTGGCCTACGAACGCCTGGCGCAGTTGCTCGACGAGCTTTCGAGCATGCGCCCGTCAGCGACCGACGAACTCGTCATCAAAACGTCCTTTGGCTACCACGCCCTGCGCCTGTCCGACATCGAATATGCCGAGGCGCGCAACAAGCACGTGGTCTTCCACCTGCGCGACGGACGCGATATCGAGGCACTCGAGTCGTTCCGCAGCGTCGAGGACCGTTTGGCGCAAAATGCCACCTTCTTTAAATGCCACCGTAGCTACCAGGTCAACTTGCGCAATATCGATCACTTTGACCGCACGGACATCGTCATGCGCTCGGGTGCGTGCATCCCGCTTTCGCGCAGCTGCAAGCAGGGATTCCAAGACGCCTACTTTGCGGTTCGCTTTGAGGGTGGGAGACACTGATGGTCTCCTCGGTCGAAATGGTCCTTTGGGCAATCCACCACGCCACGACGCTGCTCTTTGGCGTCTTTGCCTCGGCGGCGCTGTGCGGTATCGAGATCAACCGGCGTCATGCGCTTGAACTGGTGCTGGTCGGTGCCGTAACTGGATGCGCATTTGGCCTCGCCAATGCCGTCGGCGGCGAGCTTTTCGCCCGCCAGGTATATCCGCTCGTCGTGCATCTGCCGCTCGTCATCTATTTGTGCGCGCGCTACCGCCTGAGCCCGCTGCTTGCCGTGCTCGGCATTACGAGTGCCTATCTGAGCTGCCAGTTCAGCAATTGGATGGGCATCGCCGCCTTTGCCGCAACCGATTCTCAGATCGCGTACTATCTGACGCGCATCGCGACCACACTCGCCGTCTTTGCCGTCCTGTTGCATTGGGCCGGCGACATCGGTCCGCGCTTGGCGATTAAAAGCACCACCGAGCTGGGCATCCTTTTAATCCTGCCGCTCGTCTATTACGTCTTTGACTATGCCACCAACGTCTACACCACGCTGTTCCACTCGGGCTCGGTGGTAACGGTTGAGTTTTTGGCATTTGCGCTCTGCGCGTTCTACCTTATGTTTCTTGCCGTTTACCTACGCGAATACGAAGAAAAGGAAACCGCCGAGCGAGAGCGCTGGATGCTCGAAACCCGCGACAGCGCCGCCATCAAAGAGCTCGAGGCTTGGCGTCAATCTGGGCGCGAGCTGTCGATTCTTCGCCACGATATGCGCCACTTCCTACGCGGCCTGGCCGCTTTAATTGAGGAGGGCCACACCGACGAGGCGCTCAAACGCATCGATGAACTCTGCGAAGCCGGCGATCGCACCGCCGTACGCCGCTTCTGCGCCAACGAGACCGTAAACATCGCGCTTTCGTCATTTAGCTCGGATATCAATAGAAACGGCATTACCGCCAACCTGCGCGCCGCCGTACCCGAAACCATCCACGTAGGTGACGCCGACCTGTTTAGCGTGCTCTCAAATGCCTTGGAAAACGCTATCACCGCCGCAAGCGCCGCACCCCAAGGAAAGCGATTCGTCGACTTTGACCTGCGATTAGAGGACGGCCAGCTGCTGCTGTTAGTTTCCAACACGTTTGACCGCGCGCCGCGCATGGTCGACGGCATGCCCGTGACCCGGCATGCGGGCCATGGCTTTGGCACCAGGAGCATCAAACTTGCCGTGGAGCGCATGAACGGCAACTGTCAGTTCCGCATTAACGGCGATCGGTTTGAGCTGCGTGCTGTGATGTAAGGGCGCGGGCGCGACGGATTTGCGTTCCGCGGGTACGGCTCGCCCGCTCGGGGTCATTTGTCGACGCGGGCTCGCTACAGCGGGGCGGCCGCCGGAGTCAGCTGCTTGATGTAGGCCCACATGCGCTGCTTAGCGGCCTTGTCGGTGAGTGCTGCCTCAAAGCCGTCGAGTGCGAGCACGCGGCGGCCCTGCACATGGGCGACCAGGCCGGGCTTGAGCATGGCGGTGTCGAAGTCATCGATCGCCACAAGCATATCGGCGTAGGTCTCGCGCATGGCGTCAGCCGCGTTGTTGTCGAGCAGTAGCACCGCCTCGGGGTCCAAGGCCTCAAGCGCCTCGCGGAACAGCTCGCACGGCAGAGTCTCGCCCACCGCGACCGCTCCGTCGCCCACGCCGGCGACGCTTGCCAGCACGCAAAAATCCTCGGGCGCGTAACCGATGGCCCCAAGCGCCTTGCGCAACGCCGCGCCATCCGGGCCGGCGGCAAGCTCGCCACCCGAACGCTCGGCCTCGTCCAAATCGCCTTTGACCAGTACGATCGGTGAGCACGCGTTGCCCGCGATACGCACGCCACGGACCGCAAGCGATGTGAGCTCCTGCTCGGCCGCCTGGGCGATGGCTTCTTTTTTCTGGCTTTGTGACGTGGACATGCGCCCTCCAATCGTTTGCGTGCCCACCATTATATAAAAGAGCTGCCCGCGAGTGGTTGCTTTGCGGGCGGCTGGGTATAAGCACGGTCGTACTGAGTTTTACGCGGCCGAGCCGCGTCGCATTATGGAGGTCACCATGGCTGACATTAATCAGATTACCCCCGAGAACTTCGATTCCGTCGTTAACGGCAGCCTTCCCGTGCTGGTCGATTTTTGGGCACCGTGGTGCGGGCCCTGTCGATCCCTCTCGCCCATCGTTGACGAGGTTGCCGATGAGCTGGCGGGCAAGCTTGCCGTTGCCAAGTGCAACGTCGACGACAACCAGGACCTGGCCATGAAATATGGCGTCATGAGCATCCCCACGCTGATTGTGTTTAAGAACGGCGAGGAGATTGACCGCTCGGTTGGCGCTCTGCCCAAGGCGAGGCTGCAGGCGCTGCTGGAGAAGCATCTGTAATACGCTTGTTACTTACCCGCCGTCCATGAGCGCTTTTGCACCGCTCGCCGGACTGCCGGGCGCGGCGCGGACGACCACGGATAGTATGGTAGTTACAAACAGCCCCCAGTGAACGGGTGCGAGTCACACAGACTCGCACCCGTTTTCTTATGCAGCTGCGCACAGAGCGGGCGTAGTAAAATCTGAACCACTGAACTGCCCCATACAAAAGGAGATTTTCCATGCATGATGTTGGAATGAACATGAGCCAGCTTGCCATGAGCGTCAAGCAGGTCGACGACACCATCGAGCTCGCTCACGAGTGGAGCCATCAGCTGCTGCATGCGACCGAGAATTTTGACATGGAGCGCATCGGCGCCAAGCTCGAGGCAGCCATGGCCGCGCTGCACGAGGCCCACGACGCGCTCGAGGGCTACGAGGAAGCCATCGAGGCCGACCACAACTCCGTCGGCTCCGTGAAGCTGGTGTAACGTGGCCGAACACGAGCACGGCTGCGGGTACGATCACGAGCATCCGCACGGGGCGGACGGTGACGCAGGCTGCCACTGTAGTGGCTCCGGCTCCGAGCTGGTCCGCTTTTCGGTTACCGCACCGGACGACTTGCTGCGCCGTTTTGACGAACAGATCGCGCGCCGCGGCGACGTGGCCAACCGCTCCGAGGCCGTGCGCGACCTGATTCGCGCCTCGATCGCCAAGGAGCAGATGCGCACGCCCGATGAGCATGTTATCGGGTCGCTCACCATGATCTACGACCACCATACCGGCGACCTGACGCGCCGTCTGGACGAAGTGCAGCACGACTACACCGACGAGATCGTATCGACCATGCACGTGCATCTGGATCACCACAACTGCTTGGAGATTCTGGCGCTCAAGGGTCGCGGCGAGCGCGTCTACGAACTGGCCGACCGCCTGCTGGGCCTGCGCGGCGTTAAGCACGGCGAGCTCACGTGCGCCGCCACCAAGCAGAGCCTGGGGCTGTAACAGCACACATTTCAACGAAGGAGGGTCGCATGCGGCATGCGCATATCCATGTAACGGGCATTGTGCAGGGCGTCGGCATGCGGCCGTTTGTGTATCGCGAGGCCATGACGCACGGCATTTGCGGCTGGGTGCTCAACGCGGGCGACGGCGTGCATATCGAGGCGCACGCTCCGGCCGATGCGCTCGATGCTTTTGTTGCCGCGCTTTCTGAGCATGCGCCCGCGGCGGCTCGCGTTGAGCGAGTCGATATTGCAGATTTGGAGCCTGGCGGCTGGAGCGCTGCCGATGAGAAGGGCTTTCGCATTGTGGCATCGCGGGATCAGACCGCGCACACCACGCTCGTCTCACCCGATATCGCCACCTGCGATGATTGCCTGCGCGAGTTGTTCGATCCCGTCGACCGACGCTATCACTACCCCTTTATCAACTGCACTAACTGCGGCCCACGCTTTACCATCATCCGATCGCTGCCTTATGACCGAGCGGCCACGTCGATGGATTGTTTTCCCATGTGTCCCAAGTGCGCCGCGGAGTATGCCGACCCACTCGACCGGCGTTTTCACGCGCAGCCCGATGCCTGCTTTGATTGCGGGCCGCATATTACGTGGCGCGAGGCCGTAAACGGCGATGCGTGCGGGAATTCGTCCGCGACACCGGCCGTCGGCACCACACGCGAGGCCAGCGACGCTATCATCGAGCGCAGCGTTGAGCTGCTGGCCAACGGCGGTATCGTCGCTATCAAGGGACTGGGCGGATTTCACTTGGCATGCGACGCCTCCAACGAGCAGGCGGTAACCGAGCTGCGCCGTCGCAAACGCCGCAGCAACAAGCCGCTTGCCGTTATGGTGCGCGACCTTGCCGACGTTGAACGCCTGTGCCATGTCAGCGACGTTGAGCGCGGCTTGCTGGCCGGCAGTATTCGCCCCATCGTGCTGCTGCGCCGACGTGCCGTTTGCGAGAGCGGCGGTTCCCCCGACGCCCTCGCGCTCGCACCGTCTGTCGCGCACGACCTTCCCGAGCTCGGTGTTATGCTCCCCTACACCCCGCTTCAGCATCTGTTGCTTGCCGCGGCAGAAGTCTGCGGTATGCACGCGCTCGTCATGACCAGCGGCAACCTGAGCGAAGAACCCATCGAGACCGACGACGACCTTGCCTGGGAACACCTCGTTGCCGCCGGCATCGCCGACGCGTTGCTCGGTAACGACCGCGCAATCCTCTCGCGCTATGACGATTCCGTGGTGCGCGTGGTCGACGGCGCTGTTATGCCCGTGCGCCGCGCTCGCGGATATGCACCCCAGCCGCTGCCGTTGCCGGCGCTCGACGGCGCTCCGTCCTGCGTGCTCGCCTGCGGGCCACAACAAAAGGCCACGATTGCGCTCACGCGTGAAGGGACGAACGGCGAGGCAACCTGTTTTGTGTCGCAGCATATCGGCGATGTTGAAAACGGCGGGACCTTCGATGCCTGGAACGCCGCGCGCACGCGCTTGGAAGATCTCTTTGACTTGGCGCCCGCCGCCTTGGCCTGCGATGTACATCCCAGCTATCTATCGAGCCAGTGGGCGCGCGATCAGGCGCGAAAATGCAATCTGCCGCTCGTCGAGGTGCAACACCATCATGCGCATATCGCGAGCGTAATGGCCGAGGCTATCGCCGCGGGCCAGCTTACAACCGACGCGCGCGTCCTTGGCATCGCCTTTGACGGCACCGGCGCCGGCACCGATAGGACCATTTGGGGCGGCGAGTTTCTTGTCGCTGGCCTTGCTGACTTTGAGCGCGCAGCGCATCTGCGCACTTGGGCCCTACCCGGTGGCGTAGCGTCCGTACGCGACGCTCGGCGCAACGCCTTTGCCCTGCTCAGCGAACTCGGCCTGCTCGAACACCCAGGTGCCGCTCGGCTTTTGGGCACCCTCGACGAGCAAACGCGCAGCGTGACAGCCACCATGATCGAGCGCGGCATCAACAGCCCGCGTACCAGCAGCATGGGGCGTCTCTTTGATGCCGCGGCAGCAATTCTGGGCACCTGCGACAAGGCAGCCTACGAGGGCGAACCCGCCATAGAACTCGAAGCCGCCGCCTGGCGCGCGCTTGACGGCGAAATCAGCCGTTTCGCTGGCAATCAGGTGGGCGTATCCGCATCCGTCTCAACGTCTCTGGACAGTTTGTTCAGATACGTATTAACTACTAACCCCTTGTCTGGCATTTTTGCCTCAACTTTGGCCAAAAAAGGCTCTCCAGACACCCTATTTGCGACAAGCGCGCCCGGCACAGGCCCCAAATCGACCCATTTGGAGTCCTCACAGACGGCTTTTGCCACCCAGAGCCACTCTAAAAAATACGTATCTGAACTAACTGTCCAGGATGCCTCGGACAGCCCTCTCATTCTGAACCCCAAGCCACTTTTTGAGGCACTTTTGAGCAGAATCGAGACCGGAGAATCCGCCGACCGGCTCGCGCTCGGATTCCACATCGCTATCGCGCGCTCTTCGGCACGAATCGCACGCGAAATCTGCGCGCGCGAAAGCATCGATACCGTCGCGCTCTCGGGCGGCGTGTTCATGAACCGACTTTTGCTTCAGCTCCTTACCCACGACCTCAAAGACGCCGGTCTTGCCGTCTTGGTCCCCCACGCCGTGCCCGTCAACGACGGCTGCATCGCCTACGGTCAGGCCGCCATCGCTCGCGCTCGCCTCGCGCAGACGGCGTCTCTATAGGCCGTTTTGCCAGCCTGCGCGCCGCCGTCTCACAGGTGTAACGCGTTTGCTCGTGACTCCCGCGAGCGCTACCATCAACTGATGGATTATTGAGCGCCCGTCCAGCGCAAAGCGTATAAAAGGGGAACAATATGTGCCTTGCCGTTCCCGGTAAAGTAGTCAAACGCGACGACGACATCAAGGCCACCGTCGACATGATGGGCGTCGAGCGCCCCGTGTCGCTGCGACTCGTGCCGACGGCGCAGGTTGGCGACTACATTCTCGTACACGCCGGCTTTGGCATCCAGATTGTCGACGAGCAGGAAGCGCAAGAAACGCTCGAGCTCGTTAATGCCATGTCCGAGCTGGTCGAAGAAGACCAGCTTGCCACCAACCCGGCCGAGGCATACTAGTGGCGGCCGAGCAGCCGGCGCGCTCCGGTATCGACTTCTCGGCATTCCGCGATCCCAAGCTGGCTCGCGAGCTCATCGAGCGCATTCATGAGCTTGTCGGCGACCGCGCCATCAACCTTATGGAAGTCTGCGGCACGCATACCGTGAGCATCGGGCGCTATGGCTTTCGCTCCATTATGCCGGCGGGGCTCAAGCTGCTGAGCGGCCCGGGTTGCCCCGTCTGCGTTACCGCCAACCGCGATATCGACCATGCGATCGCGCTCGCCAACATAGACGGCGCCATCATCACCACCTTTGGCGACATGATGCGCGTGCCCGGATCATCCACCTCGCTCGCTGCGCAAAAGGCGGCGGGGCGCGATATTCGCATTGTGTACTCCCCGCTCGACGCGCTCGACATTGCCGAGCAAAACCCCGATCGCCCGGTCATTTTTATGGGCGTGGGCTTTGAGACTACGACGCCCACCATCGCCGCCGCCATTTTGGAGGCCGATGCACGCGGGCTCCAGAACTTCTCGGTCTATTGCGCCCACAAGACCACGCCGCCGGCGTTGCGCGCCATCGCCAACGATCCCGAGACCGCCATCGACGGATTTATCCTGCCGGGGCACGTCGCCACCATCACGGGCTTGGCGCCTTTTAGCTTTTTGGTCGACGAGTTCGATACCCCGGGCGTGGTCACGGGATTTGAACCGGTCGATATCCTGCAGGGCATCTGCATGCTGGTCCAGATGGTTGTCGAGGACAGGCCCGCGATCGACAACGCCTACCGCCGTGGCGTTAACGCAGACGGCAACCCCGTGGCGCGCCAGCTGGTCGAGCAGGTGTTTGAGCCATGCGACACCACGTGGCGCGGACTGGGGCCGATTGCCAACTCGGGCCTTTCCATCCGCCCCGAGTTCTCGCGCTTTGATGCCCGCACTCGCTTTGACGTGCCCGTTGAGGCGACGGTCGAGCCGCGTGGGTGCCGCTGCGGCGACGTGCTGCGCGGGGCCATTACGCCGAGCAGTTGTCCGCTCTTTGGCCGCACCTGCACGCCCGAGCACCCCGTCGGCCCGTGCATGGTG
The DNA here is from genome assembly GCA_048181625.1 of Collinsella sp. Taxonomy (GTDB): domain Bacteria; phylum Actinomycetota; class Coriobacteriia; order Coriobacteriales; family Coriobacteriaceae; genus Collinsella. The sequence continues at coordinate 34,488 of DBEYUK010000032.1, forward strand.
AGCTCCGAGGGCAGCTGCGCAGCATATTTCCGCTACCGAGGCTAATTGGTTCCGCCGTTCTAACGGACGGCGGACCGGTCGACGCTGAGCCTCACCCATATAATTCCACCCACGATTGGAGTTTTCGATATGTCCCATAGCGTTACCGATAGCACCGTCCTGCTGGGTCACGGCTCCGGCGGCCAGATGATGAAACGCATCATCGACGAGGTCTTTTTGGATGCCTTTGGGTCGCCCGAGCTGCTCGAGGGCAACGATGCCGGCGTCGCCGCGCTGCCCGCGAGCGGGCGCATCGCCATGTCGACCGACAGCTTTGTAGTCTCGCCGCAGTTCTTCCCCGGTGGCAACATCGGCCGCCTTGCCGTGTGCGGAACCGTCAACGACGTCGCGACCTCGGGCGCCAACGTGCGCTACCTGTCGTGCGGCTTTATCCTCGAAGAGGGCTATCCCATGGATAAGCTCCGCCAGATTGTGCAGACGATGGCCGAAACGGCGCATGAGGCGGGCGTGTCCATAATCACGGGCGACACCAAGGTAGTCGAGCGCGGCGGGGCCGACGGCGTCTACATCAATACCGCCGGCGTGGGCGAGGTTCCCACGGGCGTGGCGCTCAGCGGCGCCAACTGCCGCCCCGGCGACGTCATTCTGGTGTCGGGTACGCTGGGCGACCACGGCATCGCCATCATGAGCCAACGCGAGGGCTTGGCGTTTTCGAGCACGATCGAAAGCGATGCCGCACCGCTCAACCACCTGATTGCCGACGTTCTGGCCGCAGCACCCGACACACGCTGCTTCCGCGACCCCACGCGCGGTGGCCTGGCGTCCACACTCAACGAGTTTGCCCAGGCCAGCAATGTTGCCATGGAGGTCGACGAGGATGCCGTGCCCGTGCGTCCCGACGTGCAGGCCGCCTGCGAAATGCTCGGCTACGATGTGCTGCAGGTGGCAAACGAGGGCAAGATGGTTGCCGTCGTGCCGGCCGAGCAAGCCGACGCTGCGCTGAGCGCCATGCGCGCCGCCCGCTACGGCGAGAATGCCGCCATCATCGGTCGCGTGCTGCCACTTGCCGAGAGTGCCCATCCCGCCGTGCGCGTGCGCACCGGCTGGGGCTCGACCCGCATCCTCGACATGCTCGTGGGAGAGCAGCTGCCGAGAATTTGCTAACGACAAAGGCTCAGGGCTATTAAAGATATTCAGATTCCAAACATGCCCGGCACGCATGCCCAGTATTATGGGGTGCGTTTTACAACTCAAGCGGCAGGAGCACCCATGGCAGCGGATTATTCCCATGTGATTTTTGATCTGGACGGCACCATCCTCAACACGCTCGAGGACCTGGCAGCCGCCGGCAACCATACCTGCGAGATGCACGGCTGGCCCACGTTTGCCGTTGACGAGTACCGCTACAAGGTGGGAAACGGCATGCTCAAGCTGGTCGAACGCTTTATGCCTGCCGAGTATGCGGGCGACGGTCGCATGTTTGAGCAGACGCTTGCCGAGTTTAGGGCTTATTACGGCGAGCACAAGGAGGACCACACCGCTCCCTATGCCGGCACGACCGAGATGCTCGACCGCCTGCACGCGGCGGGCGTGCAGCTTGCCGTGCTCACCAACAAGGACCACGTCTCGGCGGCTCCGCTTATCGAGAAGTATTTTGGTTCCGAGCGCTTTGCGCTGGTGCAGGGCCGCGTCGATGCGTTTCCCCCCAAGCCCGAAGCACCCGTCACGCTGCATGTGATGGAGGAGCTGGGCGCCGATCCGTCGACCACGCTCTACGTAGGCGATTCCAATGTCGATATCCTGACCGGTCACAACGCCGGCCTTAAGAGCGCGGGCGTCAGCTGGGGCTTCCGCGGCCGCGCAGAGCTGGAAGCCGCCGGCGCCGACTACGTGGTGGACACCCAGGACGAGCTCGCGGCGCTGATCCTGGGCGAGTAACGAGCGACACTGCTTAACGCAGCTGCGACAATTCTTCCGCGCGGAAAGCGCATCCCGTTTTGGAGCTCCGGAATGGGATGCGCTTTCCGTTTGAGGCGCATCAGGGAAACCGCATCCCGTTTCAGAGTAATATTCCGGGTCGCACTTTCCGTAACCCACCCCATCCGGAAAATGCGACCCACTATTCGGCCAAAAACCGGGTCGCGGTTTCCCAAGCACTCGATGCAACGCTAGCACAAGGAATGTCCCCAACTGCCGGCAGAAAAGGAACGTCCCCAGCTGCCGCCTTCCCAATGACTACTTCAGCGATGGCAACGTCGCAGGTAAAAGTGCCACTTTAAGCCAACCAAGGAAACGACGTTGTTTTGGCAACGACAGCGAAAGCCCGCCAGAGCGAGCAAGGTGCCTTGAAACAAGGCGGCATTGACCTTTTGGTCATGCCGCCGAAGTTGAAAGGCAGATTGCCGCTCTGGCGGGCTTGCAGCGTCGAGCAGTTGCGGCGTTTGGTAAAACGCCGCAACGAACTAGCTCAGCATTGCATCCATCATCTCGGAGTTGACGGAGTCGTCGGCAGACCACTCGCCATCGTCGTTGCAGGTGTACTTGAAGATAACCGTGGTCTTCCTGGGCTCGGTGGCCTTGGTCACATCGACCATAACCTGACCGGCCATCTTGTACAGCTCGTCATCGGAAGGAACCGTGTCAAGCGCAGCGACCTTCTCCTGATACTGGGTGGAGAAGTCCTCGACGATCTTGTTCATAGACTTGCATGTGATAGAGACCTCGGCGGTCGCGACACCCTTGTCCTCGTCGACCGTCACGTCGCCGATCTTGTAGTCAAAGCCCTCGAGATAGGTCTTGGCGTACTCCTTGGGATCGATACCCAGCTGCTCGAACTCGTCGCCCGAAGCCTCCTCCAGACCAGAGAGGAAGTCGTCGCCACCGTTCTTGACCTCGTCAAACTGTGTCGTAAGATCCTCGGTGATGAGCTCCTCAACCGAAGGACCTCCACAGCCGGAAAGTACGACCACGCATGCAACCAAGACGGCCATGAGGGGCGCAAGCAGCAGCTTCTTTTTCATGTTGTTCCTCCCAATGAGCGGCACCGCGCTTCCCGGACGCGGCACACGTTGTAATAAGTAAGCCCATACTATCCACTTATGAACACCCTCGGCAACGCGAAGGCGCGGTCGGTTCGTTTTAGCGTCCGAACGGTTTGCAAGCCCGCCCAACGTGCAATAAAGGCTTATAGGACAAAATGTGTGTCCCGATAGAACATCCGTTTCTATCCATTAATCCAGCCAGAACGGGTACGGGTCCCTGTGGTGGAGATCCTCCCACACGGCCCTGTCGCCCCACTCCGGCCCTCCGTCCTCGCGCGAC
>DBEYUK010000033.1:0-20877 GCA_048181625.1 Collinsella sp.
GCGCAGCAACTGTACGGTGTCGAGTGAGCGGCAATCAGAGGGGAGTATCTGCCATGGACGAAGGAGAGATGAGGGCTGGGGCCGCTCGTGTGGCCATCGATCTTGGGGACGTGTTGCCGTTCGACGGTTTCGACGAACTCCGTCATGAGGTCTTCGCCCGTGCCCTTATCATCGAGGGGACGGGGCGACGCGCCTGCGTCCTTTCGCTTGAGGTCACCTCGATCGCTCCGGCTCTACTCGCCGATCTGCGTGAGGTTGTTGAGGATGCCGCCAATTGCAGCGGTGCTTATTCTTGGGTGGTTCCTACCCACACGTTTTCCATGCCTCACGTCCGCACTCCCGGGCATCTTGCCGACGATGCTACCCGCAATCGCAACGAGCGCTATCGCGCAGCACTCGTCGCTGCCGCCCGCACGGCTGTCGAGCGCGCTGTTGCGGGCATTCGCTCTGCCACGCTCGCCGCTGTGGAGGGCGAATGCCCCGTGAACGTTAATCGCGACATTGAGACGCCTGCCGGCTGGTGGTTGGGCTCGAATCCCAGGGGGTTTGCCGACCACACGATGCCCGTACTCGCCATAAGGGATGCCGGGGGCGAGTATGTTGCCATGCTCGCGACGGCGGACGTTCAGTCCTCCGTGCTCGACGGGTCGCGCGACTCCGAGGGGAGGCGCATGGCGAGCGGAGACCTCTTTGGTTTTGCCGCCATGTCACTCGAGCGCGAGCTGGGCGGCGTTGCCCTGTTGCTGCCAGGCGCCGCGGGCGACCAAGGTCCGGCGGAGCGCGCCATGAACGTCATGTTCGATGCGGCCGGCGTTAAGCAGACGGTCGATGCCCATGAGGACGGATACCGCATGCTGCACCAGCAGGGGCAGGCCTTGGGCGATGCTTTGATCGAGGCCGCTCGCATGGCGCGTAAGGATGACGCTACCGGCATCGGTGCCCGCACGGTCGACGTTCTCCTGCCCGCTCAGACACGCGCCGATTTTCACTCTTTGGCTCCGCACCGAACGTATGAGTTTCATGCCGCTGGCGAGCAGCGCACGAGGGTCTATCTACTCCGGCTGGGAAACGTCGAGCTTGTCGGCGTACAACCCGAGGTCTCGAGTGCATTCGGCGCCACTGTGCGCGCCGCTCGGTCCGGCTCTGTGTTCTTTGCCACGCTCGTCAACGGCGGACAGAAGTACCTGCCGGCCCCCGATGCGTACGAGAAAATCACCTATGAGGCCATGAACTCCGGCTTTGCCGCCGGCTCCCATGAGCGCCTCCTCCAAACCATCCTTGCCGCTTTGAACGCGGCGCGACAAAAAGGAGAACTTGCATGAATATCGGACATGCACGCCGCAAGATTACCCCGCAAGGCGACATCTATCTAATCGGATACCGTAACCTCCCCAACCGTCTGGAGCCTGCGACAGGCGTCCATGACGACGTCTTCGCCAACGCGATTCTTTTCCAACAGGACGACCGCGAAGTTTTTCTCTTCAACGCCGATGTTCTCGAGTTTGAGGAGAGCATGGCCGAGGAGGTTAAGACGATGCTCGCCGAGCGCTACGGAATCGACCGTGACTGCGTTCTGCTCTCCGCGACGCACGACCACACTTCGATCGTCGCCTACCATCGCAGCTGGTGGACGGGAAAACTCAACGAGGACTACTATCGCTGGTTCCTCGATACCATCTGTCAATGCTTCGAAGAGTGCCGCGCCAACGCGCGACCTGCGACCTGTCGCATGGGCAAAAAAGTCATCACCGGTTTCTACGACAACCGCATCATTCCCGGTGAGCTTGCCGACAATGAGGTTATCGTGGTGTCGTTCTTCGATACCGAAGGCAAGCCATTTGCGGGCTTTGTGAACTGGGCGGTGCATTCCGCTTGCGTCGGACCCGACTGCACAGAGCTCACGAGCGAACTCGCCGGTCTTACCGGCAAAAAGCTCGCTCAGAGTCTTGGTTACTATCCGACCATGGTCGTCGGTGCTGCTGGCGACTGTAGCGACCGCAATTTTCGCCAGGGACGCGGCATTCCCGAGGTTGAGCGTGTTTCGACCGGTCTTGCCGAGGCGATTTCCCAGATCAAGCTCGATCGCGAGGTCGTTCTCGACCGCATCGAGCCTCAGACGTTCTATCACACCGTTGCCCATGACGACTTTTCGCTCACGCTTAAGTGTGCCGTCATCAGTCTGGGCGGCTTGCATCTCTTTGTGTTCCCGAGTGAACTCGGCAGCGACCTGGGCATTCGCATGAAGCGCGAATGTCCGGTCGAGGGAATAGTCTGCGGTTACACCAACGGCTATTTTGAGTATTTCCTTCCGGCACGCGAGTACGGCCTCTCCTTTGAGACCGAGCGTACTCAGATTCCCCAGGGCGAACCGGAACGTCTGTGTGACAAGTTCTGCCAGACGACGAGACTTCTCGGCGCAGCAGATTCGCGTCTGTAGGCCTGATTGCGTGATATGGGCCAATGAGGCTCATTGCCATGTGATCGGCATCTTCCATCTTCTCTGCCGTTCCCCATCCCGGGCGTACGTGCGTCCGCGGATTTCAAAGGGGGAAGCGGGTTCCTTGCCCTCCCACGTCGACTACGGAGGCATGAAATCGATGCTATACCCCGCTCAGAAAAAGGAGAATTCCATGAAATACCAGAAGCTTTGCGATGAAATCATCACAAAGGTCGGTGGTCGAGACAATGTGTTAGACGTGAGCCACTGCATTACGCGTCTCCGCTTCCACCTCAAGGATGAATCGCTCGCCCAGACCAATGAGCTTAAGGCGACGAAGGGCGTCGTTGACGTCATCCAGGCCGGCGGACAGTATCAGGTCGTGATTGGTGCCACTGTCGAGGCCGTCTACAACGACCTCGTTCAGATTGGCGGGTTCGACTCCAAACCCGCGCTCGATATCGATGAAGGCGACGACGTCAAAAAGAGCGATCCATTCTCGCGTCTGCTTGCCATCATCTCCGAGATTCTGCAACCGGTTCTTGGCGTGCTTATGGCCGGTGGCTTTATCAAGTCGATGCTCGCGCTCTGCACGGTTGCCGGTTGGCTTGCCAAGGACAGCAATACGTATGTGACGCTCTCGGCAATCGGAGATTCGGTCTTCTATTACTTTCCGCTAATCATTGGCTGGACGTCGGCCAAGAAGTTCGGACTTAAGCCCGTTATGGGAATGGCGCTCGGCGGTATCCTCGTCTACCCGACGCTCGTTGCCCTTATGGGCGGAGATCCGCTCTACACGCTCGGCGCCGGTACGGTCTTCGAGTCCAATGTCTACGGTGATATTTTTGGCATCCCGCTGATCATGCAGAATTACTCATCGACGATTCTGCCTGCGATCTTTATCGTCTGGATTGCCTCCAAGGTGCACAAGGCCCTTTCTAACGCGCTGCCCGCGCTTGTGAGCTCGTTCTTCTCCAACATCCTGACGCTCCTCATTTGCGGCATCCTTGGCCTGCTTGTGGTCGGTCCGGTCATGACGGTCCTCTCCAACATCGTTGCCCAGATCATCTTGATGCTCATCAACTTCCAGCCCGCCATCGCCGGCTTCGTCATCGGCACGTTCTGGAGCCTGCTCGTCATGTTCGGCCTGCACTGGGGTATCATCCCGCTGTGGTTTCTCGATGTCGCAACCTACGGCTATGACCTCATTAACCCGCTCGTGTATGCAGGCGGTTGTGCCATCGCCGGTGCTGTGCTTGGCATGGTCATCCGAACCAAGGATTCCGAGGAAAATGCTGCCGTCAACATTCCCGCCCTTGTCTCTTCGATTTTCGGTGTCAACGAGCCTGCGCTTTACGCCATCTTGCTGCCGCGTAAGCGTCTTATGTGGGCAACCTTTATTTCCGCTGGTGTAGGCGGCGCCATTGCCGGCCTCATGGGTGCCAAACTCTATGCCTTCGGTGCCTCCGGCCCACTCGATTTCCCGAGCTTTATTAACCCTGCCGGCATCGACACGGGCTTTATCGGCCTTGTCATCTCCGGTGTGGTCGCTTTCGTTCTGGCTCTTGTCGCCGCTATGGCGATCGGTACCAGGAAGGACGAGGGCGGCAAGGCGCTCAACATCTCGGTGGACTAGTCTGTCTGCGCACTTTAACTAAATATGCCTCGGACGGCGACGTGCCGCCCGAGGCATATTTGTGTTTTGTGCCGTTGTCAGCGTGTTTGCGGACACAAGTCTGCGGTTGTGGAGCAGCGGGGATTATGACGGTCGTGCCGCGGTGGAAGACGCACGGTCGCCCTGCAGGAGCTGACGGTAGGGGAGGAAGCCGATGAACGAGACGACCGCCTGCGAGTGCGCGGCGTTCCGCTTGAGGTAGAGCCTGACCTCGGAGGTCGTCGCGGGCTCAAGCGGCACCAGGGCTACCTTTCCGCTGGCAAGCGATTCCGCCGGCTTGCGCATGAGGAATGAGACGCCGGCGCCGCGTGCGACAAGAGAGATGATGTTCTCGGCTCGTTTGCCGGTGAACGTAACGCGTGGGCCAAATCCAGCTTCGCGACAAAGGGAAAGGACGAGCTCGCTTACGAACGAGCCTTGGGGAAGCATGAGGAAATTCTCGTCGATAAGGTCGTCTATCTCGACGGTGTCACGTTCGGCGAGCGGATGGTCGAGCGGAAGGACGGCCACGAGCCGGTCAGTCGTAAAGGGAATCTTTTTGAACTCCGGCTCGATGGCGCCACTGTCACGGATGAAGGCCAGGTCAATGTCCTCGTGCAGGAGCATGCGCTTGAGTGTGTCGCCCTCGCCTTCGATGAGCTCGACAGAATATGAGGGGTTCGCCTGCTGAAAATCGATGACGGCGTCCGTGATCCCATAGGGGGCCATAATGGGGATAGAACCTACGGTGAGGTGCTCGAGCGGCTCACCTGCGCCTATTTGAATGGCGGCAAGATAGCGGTGCTGAAGCGTCGCAATTTTTTGCGCATAGGGGAGGAGCGCTTCACCTTGCGCGGTGAGTGTTACGTGGCGCTGGCTTCGATCGATGAGCTTGCAGCCGAGTTCGTGCTCCATTGCCATGATGTGCTTGGAGAGGGTTGATTGCGACATGAAAAGCAGTTCCGCCGCATCAAGAAACGTGCGTGACTGCGCTAAGATGGCGAATTCGCCAAAGCGGCTGATATCCATAGGGAGGCCTCCGGTACCCTCATTTTGGCAGGTGGCCTAAACCACGACGCCATTGCAGTGGTCGATTTCGTGCTGGATGATCTCGGCGGTGTAGCCCGAGAAGTTTTTGATGCGGTGAACGAAGTTCTCGTCCAAATACTCAACCTTAATGCGGCGATAGCGGGTACAGGGACGCTCACCGGTCAGCGAGAGGCATCCTTCGCTCGTCTGATAGGCATTGACCTGCTCAAGAATTTGAGGGTTGTACATCAGGAGTGTCCTGTTGCCGTCCTTTACGCAGATGATGCGTTTGCGCACGCCGATCATGTTGGCGGCGAGGCCCACGCACTCGCGCTCATGCTCGTGGAGTGTATCCAGGAGGTCCTGCCCGGTCGCGGCATCGTCGGGTCCCGCGTCTTCGGAAGGCAGACGCAAAAAGAACTCGGATTTCATGATGGGCTTAATCATGGCGGGCTCCTCATGTCTTATGCTTTCGTGGACTTTTAATAATAGCGCGGAAGGAAAGCTGTGCGTCCGCGTTACAATCTTTCGATGTTGGACCATGTTGCCAGATTCGTCGTGTACGGCGTCTGGCGTAAGTCTAGGGCTCATTTTTCGCCTTGGACCGTTCCTCTGGGGCGATGCGACTGTCGTTCCAAGAGGAAGGAAATGCATGGGGAGCAAATCTCAGCAACAAGTTCAAGTAACGCCATCGGCCTCTGCGGCGATTCTCGTCGTAATGTATATTGCAGCCTTTGTTGCCGCGTTTAACGAGAACATCATTAACGTGGCGTTGCACGACATTATGGCAGCCTTTTCGGTGAGTGCCACCACGGCACAGTGGCTCGTCTCGGGCTACATGATCGTGACGTCGATCTTTACGGCCATCATGGCCTTCCTGTCCGGCCGTTTCTCGACGCGCAAGCTGCTGTTTTTCGCATGCGGATGCATGGTCGCCGGCGAAGTCCTGTGCCTGGTCGCTCCGTCGTTTAGCGTTTTGCTGCCAAGTCGTATTTTGCAGGCTGCGGGATCGGGCATCTTGTTCCCGCTCATGATGAACGTGGTGCTGTCTTGCGCCCCGCGCGAGAAGCTCGGTTTGTATCTGAGCCTGGGCGGCGCCTGCATTACGCTAGGACCGGCGTTTGGACCCGTGATTAGCGGTCTTATGTGCACGTTATTTGGCTGGAGGGCGGTGTTCGTAGTGCCGCTGGTGGGCGGCATTGTGGTCGCTGCGGCGGGCGTTAAGCTTGTTCAGAATGTCGGAGAGCGCTCGAACACCACGCTTGATATTCTGTCGGTTGTTTTGCTCGCCGCCGGCATTACGGCATTTGTGTATTCCGTAGGCGAGTTCTCGACCAATCTGATTGCCGGCATCGTGGCGCTTTTCGCCGCCATTGTGCTGCTCGGCCTGTTTGCGGCCCGTCAGCTCAAGCTCGAGCATCCGGTGCTTAACGTGCGTCCCATGGCGAGCGTTCGTTTTTGGCCTGCGTGCCTGCTTGTGGTGGTGTCGATGATGACGACGTTCTCGATGAGCGTTTTGTTGCCGCTCTATTTTGAGGGCGCATACGGCATGACCGCACTTATTGCGGGCTTGCTCATTTTGCCGGCGATTGCCTGCAACGCCGTGACCTCGATTGTGGGCGGACGCGTGATGGACGCCCGTGGCGCATGGCCGCTGCTGCCGGTCGGCTTTGCCCTGATTGCCGTGGGACAGATTGCAATCTCGATGACGGCGGCAAGCATGAACATCGGCGTCGTTGTGGCGCTGACCGTTGTGGTGTATGCCGGAGTCGGTTTGGTGCTGAGCCCCTCGCAAACGGCCGGATTGGAGACGCTGCCTGCCGCTGAACATCCTCACGGAACGGCATTGCTTAACACGTGGAACATGATTGCCGCATCGTTTGGCCCGTCCCTGTTTATCGGCCTGCTCTCGAGTTCTGCAGCGACTGCCGGCGCGGCTGGCGCTGCGACCGACGTTGCCCAGGCGATTGGATTTGCAACTGCCGTGCGCGTGGCAGCCGTGATTGCCGTGGTCGGGTTTGTGGCGTCGCTGGTGTACGCTCGTCGCGAGTCACACATGTCGCATTAATGTGTGCACATAGATTCTGCAGCTAGATTAGATGGCGACACCATAAACTAATGGACGTTTTGCCGAGAGGCATGAATGTTTAAAGCGCAAAGAGTGCGCGACGGGCCCCGCGAATGGGGCGATGATGCCCGAGAGGGCCAAGAAGGAGTCTCATGTCCGAGAACGAAGAGATCATGAACGAGACCGAGAACGAGACCATGACTGCCGAGGTCGAGGCAGTCGAGACCGTGGAGACCGAAGCTGCCGAGGTTGAGGCTGCTGACGAGGTTTCCGCCGAGGAGGAGGCCGAGGTTGCCGAGGCCGCCGTTGATTACGATGACGAAGAGCTGATGGACAAGATGCAGAAGGCCGCCCGCCTGCTGCGTAGCCGTCGCTTTGCTATTTCTAAGGAGGAGGAGGCCAAGGCCGAGCGCATGGCGAACATCGAGCGCGCCATCAAGCTTCTTGACCTCAAGCCCAAGATGGAGCAGAAGGAAATGTCCGACCTGCTGGGCATGCGCCTCCGTGAGCTCGATGGCCTGATGGCCGAGGCCGAGGCTGCCGATCTGGTCGGCCGCATCGACGACGCCGAGGGCGATATGCGCAAGATCGTCGTCTTCGCTGCCGAGGATGCCGCTGAGGGCCTGGTCGAGCTTGCCAACAAGAAGGAGAAGCTCCTGCCCGAGCTTTCTTACGAGGAGGCCACCGAGCTGATGGCCGCTCTCGATAAGGTTATCGCTCCGCTCGTCGCCATGGGCCTGGACGAGGATCGCGGTCCTCGCGGCGGCCGTGACGACCGTGGTGGTCGTGGCGGCGACCGTGGTGGTCGCGGCGGCTTTGGCGATCGTGGTGGCCGTGGTGGCGACCGCGGCGGTCGCGGTGGCGATCGTGGCGGCCGTGGCGGCTTTGGTGACCGTGGCGGCGACCGTGGCGGTCGCGGCGGCTTTGGCGGCAACCGTGGTGGCTATGGCGATCGCGGTGGCAACCGTGGCGGCTTTGGCGGCAACCGTGGTAACGACCGCGGCGGTCGCGGTGGCGATCGTGGCGGCCGCAACGGCGGCGGCTTCCGCGGCAACCGCTTCTAGTTGGGTTACGCGGTTTTACCAAACCGCGTAACGGCTCGACGCTGCGCGCCCACCAGAGCGACGACTTGTCATTCAAAGAGGACGGCATGACCAGAAGGTCTATGCCGTCCTCTTTTCATGCCAATTTGTTCGCTCTGGTGGGCGCTCGCTGTCGGTGCCAAAACATCGACATTGCCATGATCCAGACCTGCTAAAAGATAGTCGTTGGGGACGTTCTTGTTTGCCTGGTAATTTAAGAACGGCCCCAACGACTACGTAGCATGAGAGTGGATAATCTCCCGGTATGAGCCCATATTCATGCTCAAGGTGGGAGATCATCCACTCTCGTTTCGTTTGTTGATTTCGATGCCTACATTTGTAGGAACAGTTCGTGGAGGCGGGTGTCTTCGTCGAGTTCGGGGTGGAAGGTTACGCCGAGCTGGTTGCCCTGGCGCGCGGCGACGATACGGCCGTCGACTTTCGCTAAGGCCTTTGCGTCGCCGTGGACCTCGACGATGCGGGGCGCGCGGATAAACGTCAGCGGCACTTCACCGTCGATGCCAGCTACCTGCCCCTTGGTTCGAAAACTGCCGAGCTGCCTGCCGTAGGCATTGCGCTCAACGAGCACATCCATGGTTGCCAGGCGCGGCGTGCCCTTATCGTCATGGGCGGCAAGGTCGTGAGCCAGCAGAATCAGGCCGGCGCAGGTGCCCAGGACGGGCATGCCTTCAACAATGCGGGTGCGAAGCTCCTCGAGCATGCCCAACTCATCAAGCAGCTTCCCTTGAACGGTAGACTCGCCGCCGGGAAGTACCAGACGGTCAAAGTCCTGCTTCAAATCAGCCGCCTGCCTCAGCTCAATACAGCGCGCGCCCAGCTCGGATAGTCTTGCCTCGTGCTCGGCAAATGCGCCTTGGACCGCCAGCACGGCGACCGTTTGGTCTGCATAATCGCTCATGTGCGATCCTTTCTGCCGGACTAGCGTCCGCGCTCCTCCATGATGATTTCGATCTCGTCGGCGTTGATGCCCACCATGGCCTCGCCCAGGTCCTCCGAAAGCTCGGCGATGAGCTTGGCATCGGTGAAGTTTGCCACGGCCTTGACGATGGCGGCGGCGCGCTTGGCGGGGTCGCCGCTCTTAAAGATGCCCGAGCCGACAAAGACGCCCTCGGCGCCCAGTTGCATCATCAGCGCGGCGTCGGCAGGGGTCGCTACGCCGCCGCCGGCAAAGTTCACAACGGGAAGCTTGCTCGTGGCATGGACCTCGCGGACCAGTTCGACCGGAACCTGCAGTTGCTTGGCTGCCTCAAAGAGCTCGTCGTCGCGCAGGGCAACAACGTCGCGGATCTGCTTTTGGATCTTGCGCATGTGGCGCACGGCCTGAACGACGTCGCCCGTGCCCGGCTCGCCCTTGGTGCGAATCATCGTGGCGCCTTCGGCAACACGGCGCAGCGCCTCGCCCAGATCACGGGCGCCGCAGACAAACGGCACGTCAAACTGGGTCTTGTCGATGTGATAGACGTCATCGGCAGGGGAGAGAACCTCGGACTCATCGATGTAGTCGATCTCGATGGCCTGCAGGACCTGCGCCTCGACGATGTGACCGATGCGGCACTTGGCCATGACGGGGATGGAGACGGCCTCCTGGATGCCCTTGATCATCTTGGGGTCGCTCATGCGCGAGACGCCGCCTGCGGCACGGATGTCGGCCGGGATGCGCTCGAGGGCCATGACGGCGCAGGCGCCTGCCTCCTCGGCGATGCGTGCCTGCTCGGGCGTGGTAACGTCCATGATGACGCCGCCCTTGAGCATCTGCGCGAGCTCGCGATTGAGTTTGACGCGGTCGGCCTTGCTGTTCTGTTCTGCCATGGTTGCTCCCTTGGTTGGCATGTGCATTGCTTGACGGAACATCCTATCGGGGAGCTGGGTATGACAAAATACTCAGTTTTCGAGATAATTACAAGGTCAGACTAATACCAGATTGAATGACTTAATAAGGTCAGGTGATAGGCTCATGCTTGACTACAATTTGGAAAAACGCGGCGAAGCATCGCTCTATGAGTATGTTTACCAGCAAATTCGAGATGATATCGTAGCTGGACGCATTGTGGCGGGGGAGCATTTGCCGTCTAAGCGCGCCTTTGCCAGTCATCTGGGAATCAGTGTTATTACCATCGAGAATGCATATAGCCAGTTACTCGCTGAGGGCTATATTTGCTCAATACCACGTCGTGGCTACTACGCTTGCGAGCTTCCGGATGCACCGGTTTTGGCTTCGGCTGCGGAGGGCATCGACCGAGATGCCGTCTCTGTGGGCCCCAGCGTGCATGATGTCAACGGACAGGTCGAGCGATTCGATGCGCTTTCTCCTTCTGCTTTGGAGGCGGCGCGGCTTTGGCAAAGCGCGCTACGGGCGACGCTGGCATCCGAAGACGAGCGCGAAATCTTTTCGCCCGCACCGGCGCAGGGCACTGCTCGGCTGCGACGCGCAATTGCTCACCATCTGCACGGGACAAGGGGTATGAATGTCGACCCCAACAACATCGTTATCGGTGCGGGCGCCCAGCTGCTCGATACCATGTTGGTTCAGTTGCTTGGCGCGGACAAGGTGTATGCGGTTGAGGATCCGGGCTATTTGCGTCTGACGCGTATCTATCAGGCTATGGGCTGCAAAGTTCGACATATCCCGTTGGATGATGAGGGCGTGGGCTTGAGCGCTCTGCAGAAAACCGGGACCGATGTACTTCATCTGATGCCGTCCCATCAGTATCCGACCGGCCTTGTGACGAGCATTGCGCGGCGCTATGCGCTTCTGAGCTGGGCCGCCGAGCGACCAGGTCGGTATCTCATCGAAGATGACTTTGATTGTGAGTTTCGCCTTGCCGGGAAGCCGATTCCCGCGCTCGCGTCGATCGATGCCGCCCAGTCGGTTATCTACACCAACACGTTTTCGAAGAGCCTTTCATCGGCGTTGCGTTTGGCGTACATGGTGTTGCCCGATGAGTTAATGGAGCGGTTTAGGCGCAACCTTGGTTTTTACGCCTCGTCGGTGAGTTCTGTTGACCAGGTCGCTTTGGCTCGTTTGCTGGAATCGGGTGATTACGAGCGACATGTGAACCGCGTGCGCGTTCGTGCTCGTGAGGCGCGTGATGGCCTGACGTCGCTTGTACGGAAGGCATTTCCGGCAGGGGAGGTCTCGATCGAGCATGCGGACGCGGGCCTTTACTGCACCGTGGTTGCGGAGCGTGGAACGGGCGGAAGCGCTTTTGCACGGGCCCTCACGCGCTCGAGCATCCCTTTTATCGATATCGGTGACTGTTTTTGGTGTGCCGATGGCGCATCTGCCCCTGAAAACTCAACTCATATTCTTGTCCAGTATGACGATCTGAGTCCAAAAATACTAACTACCTTGGAATTGCAGCTAATGGGGGGCACTCTGCAATCTAAGTGAGTAGACTTTTAGCACTTTGGCGACCAGGCAGTTTTGTAACAAGCTATCTACCTGCGGTTTTGAAAAGCAGGAAGACCGGCCTGCTCGGAATGTTCAAAAAAGTCTACTCACTTGCCGCGTAAAGCTTCTGCATGAGAAAAAATGGGGTTTTCAACAGGGCTTCGTCCAGCTCTCGACAAGCTTTTGGCCAGTTGGGGAGGGCTGTTGAAAACTTGGCAGTCCGTTCGGCGCCATTTTTGGTGCGTTCGCGCCAATGCGTGACTGACTGGGTTGAAATTCGTGTTCTCCTGTGCCTATGAAGGATCTACTTTGTGACATATCGGCTTTTAGGTACTGGCGTTTGCCTCCTCAAGTCCGCGCTTTGTGTCCGCCGCTTCCACGACCGGAAGAAGACCGGCAGCGATATGATCTCGCCCGCAACCCGACGGCTGCGGTCGCGCTCGGTTTTCCGTTGTATACATTGGTTCGGACGAGAAACAAACGGACTTGTCCGGCCAGCATTAGGCAGCGGCTGTTTCTTGGTGAGCTTCCCAGGGAATCCGTGCTGGAAACGGAGCATGGGTTTTTGATTACGTCTCCTCTACTGACGGCATTTATCATGTCTCGACATCTGACGGATCTCCAGCTTCTTTTTGTGTTGGCAGAGATGTGCGGCTTGTTTGCGGTGTGTGCCCTGCCAGCGGCACTTGAGGCGGAGCTTTCGCGTGCAATTGATTCGGGCGCGATTTCGACAACGTTCGGTTGGGTGCGCTGCCCGTCCGAGGACGGCACCGCCTCAAATTTATGGCGTCGAGACGCTTTGGTTTTGGGCGGAGACCTTGACCGTTTTTGTTCAGATGTTTGCGGGATGCGTTGCGGCAATAGATTTATGGCGGTATCGCAACTCGTTCCATTGGGTGCCGCGTCGCCTTTTGAGGTCGAGGCGTATTTGTTGCTTGGACTGCCGCGAGCCCTGGGAGGCGAAGGTTTTTGCGGCATAGAGCTTAATGTTGAAGTGATGCTAAACACAAGTGCTCGAGCGATTGTGGGAAAGTCCCGTGTATATATCGACCTACTTCTTTCTTCACCGGACGGTAGGCGACAGGTGGCCATTGAATGTCAGGGAAAGGCTTCGCACGGACGCGCAGGGGATGGCTTGCGTGACGCTGACCGCATGACGGCCCTTCAGGCCATGGGCTACGATGTACTTCTCCTGACACACAGACAGATATCGGATGAGGATAGATTTCGCGCGATCGTTAAGGCCATATGCAGGATGCTCGATGCTGAATATCGTGATAAAAGCTCGGATGAGCAAAGGGCTGAGATATTACTCCGGTCTGAACTATTCATTGACTGGACAAAATTGGGAGTAATCGACGGAAAGATGCCCGTTAGACACAAAATGGCTCGATCGTGGACGGCTGCGAATCTAAGTGAGTAGACTTTTGGCACTTTGGCGACTAGGTCGTTTTGCAACAAGGCATTTACCTGCGGCTTTATAAAGTGATATGGATGGTCTGCTCGGCAAGTTCCAAAAAGTCTACTCACTTAGTTTTTGACGAGAAGCCGATGCCGAAGACGGTCCTATTTCAGGGCGTTAACAAGTTCGTGAGGCACGAAAAAGGCCCGGACCAATACGGTCCGGGCCTCATCGAGCTAGAGGTTATGTCTCAGGCGGTTGGCTTAGCCAAAGTAGCGCTTAAGCAGGCCGGCAAAAGCTTTGCCGTGGCGGGCCTCGTCACGAGCCATCTCGTGCACGGTGTCGTGGATGGCATCGAGGCCAGCGGCCTTGGCGCGCTTAGCAAGATCGGTCTTGCCGGCGGTGGCGCCGTTCTCGGCCTCAACGCGCATCTCGAGGTTCTTCTTGGTGGAGTCGGTCACGACCTCGCCCAGGAGCTCGGCGAACTTGGCGGCATGCTCGGCCTCCTCGTGGGCAGCCTTTTCCCAGTACAGGCCGATCTCGGGATAGCCCTCGCGATGAGCGACGCGAGCCATGGCCAGGTACATACCGACCTCGGAGCACTCGCCCTCAAAGTTGGCGCGCAGGTCGGCAACGATGTCCTCAGAGACACCCTCCATCTTGGCGACGCCCACGACGTGCTCGGCGGCCCACTCGAGCTGGCCCTCCTCCTGCTTCAGGAAACGAGAACCGGGAACGCCGCACTGGGGGCACTTAAAATCCTCGGGCAGCTGGTCGCCGTCGAACTCTTCCACATAACCGCAAACGGGGCAAACAAACTTCATGATTCGATCCTTTCGATCGATGGCGATTGCGCGCTCGTCCGGTCCCGTAAGGGCCCTCTCCGGACGTGCGTCTTGACGAGTTCTATTATCCATAAATGCAACCAAATGTGAAGCCTATTAGGAATGATTTTTAATAAAACAATTTTGAGATATGAAGATGTTGATTGATTAACGATTGGCAGGCCGTCTTTGACCGCCGCTGAGTACAATCGGGCGAGCAAATGTTGACCTATCAACAAATGAAGGAGTTTCCTTTATGCATCTAGCCCGTCGTGCCTGGTGCCGAACATATCAGACGGTTTTTCGCATTGCATTGCCGATCCTGCCCTATACCGAGCCGCGCATTTTAGAGCATGCCGAGGATGTGCCCGCGGTGCTTCAAAAGCGCTCGATCCAGAAGGTCCTTATCGTGACGGATCCCGGCATTGCCCGTCTGGGGCTCACGGCACCGCTCGAGACGGCGCTCGCATGCAGGGGGATTGGCGTTACGGTCTATGCCGAAACGCGTGCAAACCCCACGGTTTCAAACGTGGAAGAAGCGGCGTCCCTGTATCGAGAGAGCGCCTGCCAGGCCATTATCGGCTTTGGCGGTGGCTCGGCCATGGACTGTGCCAAGGGCGTGGGCGCACGCATTGCGCAGCCAAACAAGCCCATCAACAAGATGCGCGGCCTGCTGCGGATTCATCGTCGCCTGCCGCTGCTCATCGCCGTTCCCACTACCGCCGGTACGGGAAGCGAAGTCACGCTTGCGGCGGTAATTACCGATGACGGGACGCACTACAAATACCCCATTAACGACTTTGTGCTCATCCCGCGTTTTGCAGTCCACGACCCCGAGTTTACGTGCGGCTTGCCCGCTTCCATTACGGGGCAGACGGGCATGGACGCCCTGACGCATGCCGTTGAGGCCTTTATCGGGCGAAGCACCACGCCCTATACGCGCAAGATGGCGCGACAGGCGGTGCAGCTTATCCACGACAATTTGCTCGAGGCCTATGAGCATGGTGACGACATGCGCGCTCGTCGCAATATGCTTTCGGCGGCGTATAAGGCGGGAGTTGCCTTTACGCGCTCCTATGTTGGATACGTTCATGCCATCGCGCACAGTCTGGGCGGCCGATACGGAATTCCGCACGGTTTGGCCAACGCGATCATCCTGCCGCACATGCTTCGCGCTTATGGTGACGCCGCCGCCCCCAAGCTTGCCGATCTTGCTCGCATGGCGGGCATTGCGCCGGCTACCGCGCAGGATAGTCTTGCGGCCGAGGCCTTTATCGATTGGGTCGACCGCATGAACGAGATCCTGGGAATCCCCAAATATGTCTCGGGCATTCGCCGCTCCGACATTCCCGAGATGGCGGCGCATGCCGATGCCGAGGCCAATTCGCTGTACCCCGTTCCGCTTTTGATGGACCGCTTGGAGCTCGAGCGTATGTACGAGGTCGTCGCGGGTGGTATGTTTGAGGACGAGAACTAGGAGGGTGCCATGAACACCGAGGAAATTGCGCGCATCGTCGGCGATCAGCGCACTTACTTTAAAACGCACGCTACGTTTGATGTTGATGCCCGACGTCGCGCGCTCGTGAGTTTACGCGATGCGGTACGGGCGCACGAGGCCGATATTGCCCATGCACTCAAGACCGATTTGGGAAAGTCGCATGACGAGGCATATATGTGCGAGATCGGCACGTCGCTTTCCGAGATTCGTCATCAGATCGCTCACGTGGCTCGATGGAGTCGTCCGCGCCTGCGTCCGTGTGACCTTGCCAACGCCGTGAGCGCGTGCAAAACGCAAGCCGTGCCCTATGGCGTCACGCTCATCATGGCTCCGTGGAACTACCCGTTTTTGCTAACACTCGAGCCGCTCGCCGGCGCCCTTGCCGCGGGCAATACCGTGGTCATCAAGCCGAGTGCCTATGCTCCGGCATCGAGCGCGGTGCTCAAGCAAATCTGTGAAGAGGCATTTGATCCGCGCCTGGTGACGGTTGTCGAGGGCGGGCGCGCCGAGAACGAAGCGTTGCTCGATGAGTGCTGGGACAAGATCTTCTTTACCGGTAGCGTTCCGGTCGGCAAGCTCGTCATGGAGCGCGCGAGTAAAAACCTCACGCCCGTGACGCTTGAGCTGGGCGGCAAGAGCCCCTGCATCGTGGATGCGACGGCAAACTTGAAGGTCGCGGCACGGCGTATCGCCTTTGGCAAATGGCTCAACGTAGGGCAGACCTGCGTGGCGCCCGACTACCTGCTGGTCGATACGCGCGTGCACGACGAGCTGCTGGGCCTCATCAAGGAAGAGGTCCGCCGTATGTTTGGCGAGCATCCGCTCGATAACGAGGATTACGGGCATATCGTCAATGCTAAGCATTTTGCGCGCGTGCGCGGGCTGATCGATCCCGATAAGGTCGTGCTGGGAGGCACGGCGCGCGAGTCGTCGCTCAAGATTGAGCCGACGATCCTAGACGGCGTGACCCCCGATGACGCCGTGATGCAGGAGGAGATCTTCGGTCCCATCTTGCCGGTGCTGACGTTTGAGAGCCTAGACGAGGCCGAAGCGTTTATTACGGATCGTCCGACGCCGCTGGCCCTGTATATCTTTAGTCAGGATCGCGCAGTTCAGCAACGCTTTGTGCGCTACGTGCCCTTTGGCGGCGGCTGCGTCAACGACACCATCATGCACTTGGCTACGAGCCATATGGGCTTTGGCGGCATGGGCGCGAGCGGTATGGGGCAGTACCATGGACGCGAGAGCTTCGATACGTTTGGCCACAAGAAGAGTATCGTGAACAAGGCAACGTGGCTGGACGTGCCGTTTCGGTATGCGCCCTACGCAAGCTGGAAGCACAAGTTCGTGCGCATGTTTGTGCATTAGAAAAGGGCGCAGGTAATACGAACAAGTGTTCCTATTACCTGCATTTTGCGTTAGACTACTGTTATGGAGCACGGATGGGCCAACTCCCTTTAGAAGGGATTTGGTATGAACGTAAGCGATGTTATTTCGTTATTGGCGTTGTTGATTGCGGCTATCGAACTCGGTCTGTTTATCGGCCGAATGAAATAGCCGCCCCCGCGTAAGCGAAGACGGCCACTTCTCACGATGAAAACGTGTATCGGAGTTGGCAAGACCCGCGGCAACGGGTGCCATCCGTGTTCCTATCTTATCTGCAAGCGTTCTGTCGCGCAAGCGTTGAGGCAAACGATTGAAGGACGCAGGCAGGATGTATTTGTGTCCGCACGGGACCGTAGACTTCTCAATAAGGTTACACACCGGTTTATCCGGCCGTTAGAGGAGCTGCTATGTACGAGCCTTCGCGTGTTCTTCTGTCATTTCACATTGCAGGATTTCAGTATGCCGATGGCGCCTTGGTCTTGGGCGATCTTAAAGCGGGCGATAAGCTGACGCTGTGTGCCGAGCGCGATAATCCCCATGACCCTGAGGCGGTTGCGATTTATTACGGCAACACCAAGCTTGGCTATGTTCCGGGAAACGAGGTCGGCCCACTGTCCTTGATGATGTATTACGGCCACGAGGACGTATTTGAGGCCCGCGTGCAACAGGTTGCCCCCGAGCGCAGCCCGTGGCATCAGGTGCGCGTTGGGCTCTATGTGGTGGATGCTCGCTAATCGGTATGGGAGACTGCCATGTTTGATGACGATGACCTGTTCGATCTGACAGACGATCCGTTTGAGTGGGATACGCTACTCGATGACGATGAGCTAGAGCAGGACCGTGAGAAGCGGCAAGACAAGAAAGCGCAGGGCTACGCTTCGAAAAAGCAAGACAAACGCCGCCGAGGTTTGTTCGGCGGGCTCTTTGGCTAACCGAAGCGCCAGAGCGTCTGTATACTAGGCACGTGTTAGACGCGTTGCGAAATGAGGACACAGACGATGATGTGGTTTACCGCCGACCTGCACCTGGGCGATACGAATATCTTGCACGACATGGATCGGCCGTTTGATTCGGTCGAGGAGATGAACCGCAAGGTCATCGATGCCATCAATGAGTGCGTGGCTGCGGACGACCGCCTCTATATTCTGGGTGACTTTACCTATCGTTTGCCCCTGGCGGAGGCGGTGCGCCTGCGCGAGCGTATCGAATGCCAGAACGTGACGCTCATCCGCGGTAACCATGACGGCGACTGGGAAGATTCCGACGTACCGCAGATTTGGGAAGACGTGCGCGATTACCTGGAGATTGCTCCCGGCTATGCCAAGGGCCATCGTCTGGTTATGAGCCACTACCCCATGCTCAGCTGGAACGGCAAGGCACGTGGCGCCATTATGCTGCATGGGCATATCCACAGCAGGGGTGACCGCGCCAACGCACGCAACCGCGATCGCGAGCGCCCTATCTTTCGCTACGATGTCGGTCTCGATGCCAACGAGTACAAGCCCGTAAGCCGCGATCAGATTCTTAGCTTCTTTGGGTTATAGGGCGCCAGAGCCACCACAAAGGGGACAGGCACCTTTGTGGTGGTTCTGGCGCCGTTGCCATTATGGCGGCGGCGCCTTTTTTGTCCGCGCGGCGCGGTAGAGTGTAGGCGGTTGATATTTGCGTCCATCGAGGAGCTGCTATGAACGAGATCAAGTGCCCGCATTGCGGCGAAGTTTTTAAGGTCGATGCATCCGGCTATGCGGATATCGTCAAGCAGGTGCGCGATGCCGAGTTCTCGCGCGACCTGGATGAGCGTGTGAAGGCAGTCCAGCGTGAGGGTGAGCAGGCGCTGGAGCTTGAGCGCTCGCGTTCGACGGCTGCCTTGCAACAGGCAAAGTCTCAGCGCAATGCCCAGCTTGTCGAGCAGAAGAACACTGCGGATCAGAAACTGGCGCAAGAGGTTGCCAAGCGCGATGCTGAGCTTGCCGAGCTGCGCGCTAAGCTCGAGGGCGCTGCCGCAGAGCGCGAGAGTGCAAGCCAGCGCGCGGCGGTTGAGGCACGAGCCAATGCTCAAAAAGAGAATGCCGAACTCCAGCGTGAGATTGATAGCCTGCGTGCGCAGCTTGGGCGCAAAGATGACGAAGCAAAGCTTGCCGAGTCGGCGGCGCGCAACGCTGCTCAAAACGATTTAGCTGCACGCGACGCTCAGATTGCCGAGCTGCAGGCCAGGCTTGCCGCGGCGGACAAGGCCCAGGAGATGGCGCTTGCCGCTGCCGCGGCAGAGTCGCAGCGTGAGCTCGATGCCGCTCGCAGCGAGGCCGAGCGCGCGCTTGCTGACTATCGCGCGAAGGTGCAAGAGAAGTTTTCCGCCGCAAAGGCTCAGTCCGAGCAAGAGGCCGAGGGTCTGCGTGCCCAGCTGCGCGAGCAGGAACTGATGGCAAAAATGAACCTGTCAGAGGCGGTCGCCGCGGCGGAGCGAGAGCGCGATGAGGCGCGTGCCAAACTGACGAGCGAGCTGGCGGTGCGCGATTCTCGCGAGGAACAGGTCAAGGCGGCACACGAGCTCGAGCTTGCGCAGGCCAAGCGCGCGAGCGATGACCTGATTCGCTACAAGGACGAAGAGATTGAGCGCCTTAAGGACATGAAGGTCCGCCTGTCCACCAAGATGGTGGGCGAGTCGCTCGAGCAGCACTGCGAGACCGAGTTTAACCGTCTGCGCATGACGGCGTTTCCTAACGCGTACTTCGAGAAGGATAACGATGCGTCCGAGGGCACCAAGGGCGACTTTATCTTCCGCGAGTGCGACGCAAGCGGTAACGAGGTCATTTCGATTATGTTCGAGATGAAAAACGAGAACGACGAGACCGCGACCAAACATAAAAACGAGGACTTCTTTAAGAAACTCGATCACGATCGTCGCCAGAAAGGCTGTGAGTACGCGGTGCTCTGCACGTTGCTCGAACCCGAGAGCGAGCTTTACAACGCCGGCATCGTGGACGTGAGCTATCGCTACGAGAAGATGTACGTGATTCGCCCACAGTTCTTTATTCCCATGATCACGCTTCTTCGCAACGCCGCCATGGGTTCGCTGCGCTATAAGCAGGAGCTGGCGGAGTACAAACAGCAGAATATCGACGTCACGAACTTCGAAGCCAAGATGGAAAAGTTCAAGAATGATTTCGGTCGCAACTACGAGATCGCGAGCCGAAAGTTCCAAACGGCGATTGATGAGATCGACAAGACGATTAGCCACCTGCAGAAAACCAAGGAGGCGTTGCTGTCCTCCGAGAACAATCTGCGCCTAGCCAACAAGAAGGCGGACGATCTTACCATTCGCAAGCTCACGTGGGGCAACAAGACCATGAAGGCCGCGTTTGACGAGGCGCGCGGGGCTGCGACAGAGACAAACGATGAGCCAGCCGAGGCGGATTCGTATGAGGTCGAGGGTGCCGAGTAGGGCATAGCGTATAGCGCAAAAGCGGGGCCGCTGGCGATATTGCCAGAGGCCCCGCTTCGTTTCGTTCCAGTATGTTCGGCTAGTCCTCGAGCAGGTCCTCGATAAAGCCGACGCGGTAGTTTTTGAAGATGACCTCGCCGCCGTCTTGCGTGGCGTCCAGATCGACATCGCCCATGATGCCAAAATCGTGGTCGCCATCCTCGTCGGCAAAGATCTGGTGCACGTGCCATACGTGCGCGGTCTTCTCGTCGGACTCGTCAATGGAAAACATCGCGGCGCTGCGGGCATCTCCGTCGGTGAGGATTTCCTCGTGCTGCTCGTGGTAAGCGTCGAGTGCTTTTTGCCAGCGGATCTCGCTCATGCCCCAGTCGTCGTCGAGCTCGCCCAGGTCGCGAACGTGCTCGCGGGCGGCAAGGGTCACGCGGCGGAAGAGCGCGTTGCGCACCAATAGCGTGCAGCCGCGACGGTCCGCCACGACCTCGTCGATGCCCTGCGGCGGCGCAGCATCGAGGGCTGCCGGGTTGCCGGCGTTCTCCCACTCATCCACCAGGCTCGAGTCCACCGAGCGCACCACAAAGCCCAGCCACGAGATAATGTCGCGCAGGCGCTCGTCGCGCTTCTCGATGGGCACGGTGCGGTCGAG
>DBEYUK010000034.1:0-5288 GCA_048181625.1 Collinsella sp.
CACGTAGGCGATAAAGCCCAGGCCAATGCCGGCAGAGATGGAGTAGGTGAAGGGCACGCCGGCGACAATCATGAACGCCGGGAAACCCTGCGACACGTCGGACCAGTCGATCTCGGAGGCCTCGCTCATCATGAGGTAGCCGACGTAGACCAGAGCACCGCAGGTGGCGGCGCTGGAAACGATGGTGACGATGGGGGAGAAGAACGCGGCGAGAATGAACAGCACGCCGGTGGTGACGGAGGTGAGGCCCGTGCGGCCACCGTCGGCGGCGCCAGAGGTGGACTCGACGAAGGTGGTGATGGAGGAGACGCCCATGAAACCGCCCACAGCAGCGGCGGCGGAGTCGACGATCAGAATCTCCTTGATATTCTCGACGTTGCCGTCGTCGGTGAGGAACTCGCCCTGCTTGGCCACGGCCATCGCGGTGCCCATGGTGTCGAAGAAGTCACTCATGAGCAGCGAGAACGAGATGACGAGGAGCGCGGGGTCGGTAAGGACCTTGACGATGGCGGGCACGCCGCCGGCGTCGGCGATGGGGCCACCGATGCTCGAGAAGTCGAGCGGGGCGATGATACCGGTCGGAGCCTGGGTCACACCTAGGGGGATACCGGCGATGACGGCGACGACGATGCCGATGAGCAGCGAGCCGGGGACGTTGCGGCAGGCGAGGGCGACCGTCACCAGGATGGAGATGATGCCGACGATGAAGGTGGGGGAGGTGATGTCGCCCAGACCGACGAGTGTACCGGCGCCAGCGGTGATAATGCCGGCATCGCACAGGCCAATCATGGCGATGAACAGGCCCAGACCCACCGAGATGGCGTGACGCAGGACAACCGGGATGGCGTCCATGATGGCCTCGCGCAGGCCACAAAGCACGAGCAGCAAGATGACGATACCCTCGAGGAAGATGACGCTCATGGCCACGTGCCAGTCACCGCCGCAGACGGTGGTGGTGATTCCGGCGATCATCGCGTTGACGCCTAAGCCCGACGCGCAGGCGAGCGGGCGGTTGGCGAAGATGCCCATGCAGATGGTCATGATGCCGGCGCCCAGGCAGGTGGCGCAGGCGAGCGCTCCCGCATCGATGCCAGCGCCCGAGAGCACCGCGGGGTTGACGGCGATGATGTAGGCCATCGCCAGGAATGTTGTCAGTCCAGCGCGGAGTTCGGTCCCGATTGTGGACTTGCGCTCACTGACGTGAAAAAGTTCGTCCATGCATACCCTTTCCTTGTTCGGCCCCGAGTTTAGGCCGATTGACACGAACTCAACTACTATAGCCCCTTTACGACGCTGTTGTTCCTCGCATGTTGATGTTCGGCGCTTTGTAGCAGACGGACGGTATTTTTCGCATGAAAATGTGTGGGTACCGTATACTTAAGCGGTTACAACGACCCCTATGGAGGAACGTATGATTAAAGAGCTTTGCCACGACGAGGCTATCCTGTCCCAGCGTTGCGAGGTTGCGACCGTCGAGGACGAGTCTGTTGCTCAGGACCTGATCGATACCATCAAGTCGCTCGACGATGCCGGCTGCCTTGCCGCTAACCAGATTGGCGTTACCAAGAAGGTTTGCGTCTACCTGGACGATGCCGGCGAGCCTCACGTACTCTACAACCCCCGTCTGGTGTTTGGCCTGGGCGCCAGCAAGATGGAGGAGAGCTGCCTGACGCACGAGGAGGTCACCAAGTCCACGCGCTATATCAAGTGCAAGGTCGCCTTTGATCAGATCGTCGACGGCAAGATGAAGGAGTGCCGCCGCGACTACGCGGGCTTTGAGGCACAGATGATCCAGCATATGATCGACCACTGTCTTGGAAAGTTGGTCTAAGGGGACCAAAGCACCGCACCTTGCCGCTCAATCGTCGCTCGCGTACCTTAAGTACGCTTCGCTCCTCTTTCGTGGCAATCTGCGGCACTTTGACCCCTTAGACGACCTGCGGGGTTAACTTGGTTGAGTTTATCCTGCTTGAATAGTCCGGGCGTGACATTGTTGTCATGTCCGGGCTTTTGTGTTTAGCGCCTTTTTGTTTGGAGACAATGAAATTAGCAAGAACGTAAAGCTAGGAGGCGCTATGTGTACGAGTATTCGATTTACCGATAATTCTGGCCACATGTATCTGGGCCGCAATCTCGACTGGAGCTTTGACTACGGCCAACAGGTTCGCGTGATGCCGCGCGGGTTTCACATTCCGTATTCGTTTATCGACGACGCGACAGCGGCGCACGCGGTGATCGGTATGTGCATCGATTACAGGAACTACCCTATGTTCTTCGATTGCGGCAACGATGCGGGCCTCGCCGTGGCGGGTCTCAATTTCCCGGGTTATGCCGAGTATGCCGAGGACCCTGTCGACAGCAAGACCAATATCGCGGCCTATGAGTTCCCCCTGTGGGTGGCAGCGACGTTCTCGACGGTCGATGAGGTCGAGGCCGCGCTGCGCGACACGGTGATTGTCGCCAAATCTGCCGGAGAGGGGCTGGGCGTGTCGCTGCTCCATTGGATTATCGGCGACAGCCAGCGCAGCATCGTGGTCGAGATGATGGCTGACGGCCTGCATGTATACGACGATCCGGTCGACACCCTTGCCAACCAGCCGACCTTCCCGTGGCACATGGAAAACCTGCGCACCTATATCACCGCCACAAGCGATTTTCCGCAGACGGCGACATGGCGCGGCGCCGAGCTCAAGCCCTATGGAGCCGGTGCCGGCATGCGCGGCATTCCGGGCGATTGCTATTCGCCGAGCCGTTTTGTAAAGGCGGCGTACCTCAATGCCAATTACCCGCAAAAGGAGAGCGAGACCGAAAACGTCGTTCGCATGTTCCGCTCGCTCGAGGGCGTGGTGATGATCGAGGGGGCGTCCAGGATGGGCGATGGCAAGTTCGAGAAGACTATCTACACCGGATGCTTTAGCGCGCGCACGGGTAATTATTACTACGCGATGTATGGGGATCCGTCGATTCGCTACGTGAGCCTGATGGATGCCGAGGGCGCGAGCCCCGATAGGCTCGTGGTTCCCGAGCCGCGTCGTTCGTAGCCGATAGCTTTACTGCAATGCAAAGCGGTCCCGCATCTCCCGTGAGATGCGGGACCGTTGTCGTCAATGGCTGGTGGCGTGTTAGAAGTTGGCGTCGTTGAGCTGGGTGCTTTCGAGTCCGTCGAGTTGCTGTTGCTCGGGCGTATCGGCGACGCTCTCGAGCAACTCGGTGGGATCGACGTTCATGTCTTTACCGGCTTCGTTGCCGTTGACCAGGTCGTCCGAGAAGATGTCGACTTCCATTTCCTCGGCCTCTTCGATCAGGATCTCGAGCGGCACCTGGGTGCGTACGAGCTTGACTGCCGGACGCATGCGGGCAAAGAGCGGTACGTACTCAATGATGATGGCCGAGTTCTCGAGACCATACCAACGTGCCGGGCTTCCGCATGCGCGGCGGACGGCGTACTTGATGGCCATCACGCGGTGGTCGTTGCGGTTGATGTCCGTTTCGGGGGAAAGCATCTTGCGCAGCATGCAAAAGCGGAAGTCGCCCACGTTGCCGCGCGTCTCGTAGATGGAGTAGGTGTGATGCTGCGGCGGCAGCTCACCCGATGCCATCAAGTCGCCGACGATCTGGCGCAGGTAGGCATTAACGCGCTGGTTGACCTTAAAGCCCAGGTCCAGGCGCACGCGGAACAGGAAGTCTGTGCCAAAGGTCTCAACGGAATACTCGTGCGTATAGGGCTCATCGGTGACATGCACGTTAATGAACCAATATGCCTTGGCGCGCTTGGGGTGCTTGTCCAGGATGGAATAGAGCACGTCGCGGTCGAGCGTGAGCGGGTCGGGGCTGTTGGTGAGAAATACCAGATTGTCAGCGAGCACGGGATAGGTCTCGTCATTGCGCAGGCGGTTGAGCTGGTCGATGTACTTGGAGACGGGCAGCAGAATCGTCTGCGTGCGTTCGATGGCAGTACCGCGGCGCCACACATACATAAGGCCAAACAGCAGTGCGGCCAGGAAGATCATGACGTAGCCGCCGTCAAAGAACATGGTGAGGCACGAAGCGAAGAAGCACAGCTCAATGGCACCGAAGAGCAGGGCGAAGACGCAGGCACCCAGCCTGTGCTTGAGGATGCCGGCGATGTAGCTCGTCAAAAGCGTCGTGGTCATGAGCATGGTCACGGTAATGGCGAGACCATAGGCGCTCTCCATGCGTTCGGAGTTTTGGAACAGCAGCACGATGAAGATGCAGCCGACCCACATGATGTTGTTGACGAGCGGAATATAGAGCTGACCCTTGGTGTCGCTGGGGTAGTGGATGCGCAGGTGCGGCATAAGGTTGAGGCGCGTTGCCTCGGATACCAGCGAGAACGAGCCGGTGATGAGCGCCTGCGAGGCGATGATGGCCGCCACGGCCGAAAGCACGATGGCAAAGGGGCGCAGGGGCTCGGGAAGCATCATATAGAACGGGTTGACGATGTCCATCGCGAGCATCTGGGGGTTGGAATTGTTGGCGAGCAGCCAAGCGCCCTGACCCAGGTAGTTAAGGATAAGCGCCGCTTTAACAAACGGCCAGGATGCGTAGATGTTGGCCTTGCCCACGTGGCCCATGTCTGAATAGAGCGCCTCGGCGCCGGTCGTCGACAGGAAGACGAAGCCGAGCACCATGATGCCCGAGTGGTTGATGGGCGAGAACAGGAACATGACGCCGCGGATGGGGTTGAGCGCGCGCAAGATGGACAGGTTGCCGAGCATGTTGAATAGACCGGCGCCTGCCAGGAACAGGAACCACAGCGTCATGAGCGGACCGAACAGCTTGCCGATTGACGAGGTGCCAGCGCGCTGCATGGCAAACAGGCCACAGATAATGATGATGGTAATAATGATGACGTTAGTTTGCCCGTCACCCAACAGCGCGTGGCCCCACTCGATGGTGCGCAGACCCTCGATGGCCGTGGTAACCGTGACGGCGGGGGTGAGGATGCCGTCGGCGAGCAGCGCCGCACCGCCGATCATGGCGGGGAGAATCAGCCACGGTGCCACCTTGCGTACCAGGCTAAACAGGGCGAAGATGCCGCCTTCGTTGTGGTTGTCGGCCTTCATGGCGATTACCACGTACTTGACCGTGGTCACGAGCGTCATGGTCCAGATGACGAGCGAAAGCGCGCCCAGGATCATGTCCTCGCTGACGGTACCGATGCCGCCGTTGTTGGCGACGATTGATTTCATGGTGTACATGGGGCTCGTGCCGATGTCGCCATAGACGACGCCGAGCGTTACGAGCAGCATGCCAGCGGAGAGGGG
>DBEYUK010000035.1:0-13524 GCA_048181625.1 Collinsella sp.
CGAGCACCACGGTGGTCGCGCAGAGTCGTACAACCTGTTCTTCTATCACCTGGGCGGTCGGACCATTGCCAAGGCGCTGCCGCGTTGGGTGGTTTCGCCCTACTTTGTCGGCTATCGTTTGGCCCAGGTCAATGCTGAGACTACGCTCGATGTCGATGCTGAGCGCCTGCGTGCGCATCTGGAAACGCTCGTATAGCAAGACTAACACCCGCGTAATGCGGACAGTCTAGCGCCCCATGGCGTCGCGGCCGGCCTCGACCCGCTTGCGCTGGGCGGCGCGCTCCTCGCCGGTCAGACGCTCAAAGAGGTGCCCGATAAACGAGGCGAGCACCTGCTGAAACAGCGTTCCGCACATGACGGGAAACACGACTTCGCCCGGAAAGTATTGCGTGGCGATGACGGCGCCCGAAGAGATATTGCGCATGCCGCAGGTAAAGCACATGGTGGTCGTTTCGCTATATGGCAGATGCAGCGCGCGGGCGACCAGAATGCCGACGACAAAGCCGCTGATGGCGAAGACCAAAATAAAGAGGGCTACTTCCAAGCGCACCGCGTTCATGTGCAGCATGTACTCGCTCATGGCGGTGGAGTTGGAGGCGATAACGCCCATCATCATGAACTTGCAGGCGGGCGAGAGCGCGGGGGAGAGCTTCTCGTGTCCCCATCCGCGCGTGAGCTCGTTGATCACGATGCCGAGAACGGCGGGGATGGCGATCATAAAGGCCATGTTCTGCATCATACTCGGCACGTCGATCGAGACGGTGGCGCCTAGCAGGAGTTTGAGCGTAAGCGGAATCGTCACCGGGGAGATGACCGAGGACGTCAGGATGATGGTGAGCGCGAGCGGGCCGTTGCCGCCGAACATGCTGATCCACATAAAAGCGGTGACTGCCACGGGCACACTGTATTCGAGCACGATGCCGCAGACAAGGTTGGGGTTGGAACCAAAGAACAACGATCCCATGGCATAGGCTGCGATGGGGATAAGCGCCGCCGAGACCAACAACGCCAGAATCAGGTGCAGCGGACGGTGGAACACCTCGGCTACCTGGTGAAAGGTGTTGCTGAGCGCACCCTGAAACGTCATAAAGGCGAAGAGGGCGGGAACAATGGGCTTGAGCACGCCGATCTGCTGGGGAAAGAGTACGCCGAGCGCCACGCAAATCGGAACGATGATCTGCATGTGCCCCGCGAGAAACTTGCCCAGTCCAACCCATTGCTTCATATGCTCTTGTGACTCCCTTTGCTCGTGAATCCGTTTTGACTGGATATGCTAGACGCTCACATGTGTCCGTGCGTCAGAAACGATCGATTATTTCGAGGGTATTACCGGCATCGTTTACCGAAACCGCGGCATGCTGCGGCGATTTGCGTCCGCGCCGCACGGTATAATAAATCCGTTCAACAGATCTGCCTGCCGAAGCGGGCATACACAGAGGACTCATCGCTATGAACCGTGAGAGGTATCGCGGCGACCTGCCCCTATCGGGGGTGGGTGCCTATGTCATCGCTTAAGACGACGCATCGCTGGGCGGTCGCTCAGCAAAACCCCGAGCTCGAAAAGGAGCTTTCGGCTGGTCTGGGCATTCCCGGGCTGGTGGCGCGCATTATGGTCGCGCACGGCATTGGCTCAATCAAAGAGGGCCAATTGTTTTTGACGCCTTCGCTCGATCGCGACTGGGCCGACCCACTCATTATCCCGGGCATGTCGGTCGTTGCCGACCGCGTCGAGCGTGCTATTCGCAACCACGAGCACATTGCAGTCTTTGGCGATTTTGACGTTGACGGTATTACGTCGACCTGCCTGTTGACCGAGGCGCTGCGCACGTTTGGCGCCGATGTCACGCCGTTTATTCCGCATCGCTTTGATGAGGGCTACGGTCTTTCGCGCGCGGCGCTCGACCGCGTTAACGAGCTCGCTCGCCCCCAGCTGATCGTGACCGTCGATAACGGCATTGCCGCCAAGGAAGAGGTTTCCTATCTGAAGAGCCTGGGGATCGATTTGGTGGTCACGGACCATCACGAGCCCTCCGATCAGGTGCCGCAGGGCGTACCCCTGACCGACCCTAAGCTCGATGACGATGGTCCTTCGCGTGAGCTTGCCGGTGCCGGCGTGGCACTCAAGTTGGTGCAAGTCCTGGGCGAGCGTCTGGGCAAGCCGTCGTATTGGCGTTCGCTAATCGAGGTCGCGGCGCTGGGCACCGTGTCCGACATGATGCCGCTCACGCCCGAGAACCGCGCGCTGGTTGCCGAGGGCATCCAGCAGATGCGCGTAACCGCTCGCCCGGGCTATATCGCGCTTGCCGCGCTCGCCAAGGCGGACCTTTCGAGCATTACGGCGGATGGCCTGTCATTCTCGCTCATTCCCCGCTTAAACGCTGCCGGTCGCATGGCTGATCCCAAGCTGGCGCTCGACCTGCTGCTTGCCCGCGATCCCATCGAAGCAAGCGCACTGGCGGCTGAGCTCGAGGAAATCAACCGCCAGCGCCGTGAGATCGAGGCGGAGCTCACGCGCGATGCCATGGCAAAGGTCGAGGAGACCTATGACGGCGGACGCGCGATCGTCGTGGGCGGCGAAGGCTGGCACGAGGGCGTCAAGGGCATCGTGGCAAGCCGTCTGACCAACCGCTACCACGTGCCGGCGCTGCTGTTCTCGATCGAGGACGGTATCGCGCGCGGCTCTGGTCGCTCGGTGGGCAAAGTTAACCTGTTTGACGCCATCGAGCGCTGTTCCGACCTGATGATTCGTCGCGGCGGACATGCCGGTGCGGTGGGTGTGACCATCGAGGCATCCAAGCTCGATGAATTCCGTCGTCGCCTTTCCGCCGTGCTATCGGAGATTCCCGCTGAGGACTTTGAAGACATCGACGAGGTTGCCGCCACGGTCGACCTTTCCGAGCTGAATATCGAGACTATAGAGCAGATTTCCCGCCTTGAGCCGTTTGGCCAGGGTAATAAGGTGCCGCTGCTGGCTGCCGAGGGCGTGACGATGTGCGATCGCGCCGTGGTGGGTAAGACCGGCGAGCACATGCGCTTTGTGGCGACCGATGGCGCCGCGAGCGTGCCGGCCATTATGTTCCGCGTGCCGCAAATCGATAAGCTCATCAACTGCGATAGCGCTGTCGACTTGGTGTTTGAGGCCGTTGCCGAGCATTGGCAGGGGCGTGTGAAGCCCAAGCTCATGATCAAGGATGTTCTGGTCCGCGATACCACGCTGCCCGGCGTCGACGATCCGGCATGCGAGCTTCGTCGTGGCGTGCAGCCGGCGGATTCTGGCCTGCGCCTGGAGTCGCGCAAGCGCGAGACGCTCGCCCAGCTTTCCTATACCGAGCTCACTCGCTCGCTTATCCATAGCTTTATCGGCTCGAACCAGCCGCACCGCGCGCAGGTCGAGGCGCTCGATGCCCTGGCCGATCACCAAAGTGTTCTGGCCGTTATGGGAACGGGGCGCGGCAAGTCGCTCATCTTCCATGTACATGCCGCGCGTGAGGCGGTGCTTCGCGGACGTGCGAGCATCTTTGTCTATCCGCTGCGTGCGCTTGTTGCCGACCAGGCCTATCACCTCTCGTCGACGATGGCATCGCTTGGCATTGGCGTTGGCGTGCTGACCGGCGAGACCGTGGAGGCGGCGCGCGATGACGTGTTTGCCGGCTTGGCTTCGGGCCGTACCGGCATCGTGCTCACGACGCCCGAGTTCCTGTCCATTCACCGCGACCGCTTTGCGCGTTCGGGGCGCATCGGTTTTGTCGTTATCGATGAGGCGCACCACGCTGGCCTTGCCAAGGGCGGCGACCGCAGCGCCTATCTCGACATGCCCGATATCCTCAAAGCCCTGGGCGACCCGGTCGTTATGGCCGCGACGGCCACCGCGACGGCTCCGGTCGTGGCCGAGCTTGCCCGCATGCTTCCGATCACTCACACGGTGGTCGACGAGACGGTGCGCGAGAACCTGCAGCTCGAGGACGACCGTGATCTTGCAAGTCGCGAGAACCGTTTGGTGTCGATCGTGGCGACGGGGGAGAAGACCGTCATTTACGTCAATTCGCGCGACCAGTCCGTGGCGCTCGCCAAGACACTACGCAAACGCGTTCCCGACTGTGCGACCCGTATCGCGTTCTATAACGCTGGCCTTACGCGCACCGACCGCCATCGCGTAGAGGAGGCGTTTCGAGACGGCAGCCTCAGCTGCATCGTCTCGACATCCGCCTTTGGCGAGGGTGTCAACCTACCCGATATCCGCCATGTCGTGCTGTACCACATGCCGTTTGGCGGCATTGAGTTTAACCAGATGAGCGGACGTGCCGGCCGCGATGGCCAGCCCGCCGTGATCCATCTGCTCTATTCGTCGCGCGACGCCCGTATTAACGAGCGCCTACTCGACTGCTATGCGCCCGAGCGCGACGAGCTCGTCACGCTCTATCGCGCGCTGCAGACCATGTGGCGCTCCAACCGCGGCAAGACCGGGGACGATTTCTTTAGCGCGAGCGATATCGACATCGCGCAGATGTGCCTTGCCATCGATGCTCGCACGCCGGTCGACGAGCGTTCGGTGGAAAGCGGCCTGGGAATCTTCGAAGAGCTTGGTTTTTGTCACGTTTCGGGGTTTAACGACACTCGTCGCATCGCGATGGCCGAAAACCCCGGCCGCGTGCAATTGAGCAGGTCAATTCGCTATTTGGAGGGCTTGCGCTCGCGCATGGAGTTCTCGGCTTTCCGGAGTTGGGCGCTCGATTCGTGCGCTTCTGATATGCTAGCCAAAGTTAACCGCCCGATCGTACCGCGGGCCTAGGGGAAGGGGACCTCGATGGATGCCGCAGCCCGTACCGCCCATGATTCTACCCTCCAGCCGTTCTCGGAGATGGAGCACTATAAGCATGCCGATGAGCTGCCGCCCGAGATTATGGCGGACAGCTACGACAAGCTGGAGCGCTTGTGCCTCAAATATATGAATGAGGACGACTTCTCCAAGGTGGAGCAAGCCTACTGCTTTGCCGCCGAGAAGCACTGTAACCAAAAGCGCCGCTCGGGCGAGATGTACATTAACCATCCCGTCGAGGTTGCCATCATTTTGGCCGATCTCAAGATGGACTGCGATGTGGTGTGTGCCGCGCTGCTGCACGATACCGTCGAGGACACCGAGACCTCGCTTACCGATGTTTCCGGCCTGTTTGGCGATACGGTGGCCGAGCTCGTCGATGGCGTGACCAAGCTCACCAACATCGAAGTCGACAGCATGGACGAGAAGCAGGCGCTCACGCTGCGCAAGATGTTCCTCGCCATGTCCAAGGACATTCGCGTCATCATCGTTAAACTTGCCGACCGTCTGCACAACATGCGAACGCTGGCAGCCCTGCGCGAGGATCGTCGCCTGTTTAAGGCTCGCGAGACCATGGACGTGTACGCGCCCTTGGCCGACCGCCTGGGCATGAGCTCTATTAAGTGGGAGCTCGAGGACCTGTCCTTCTTCTACCTGGAGCCCGATGCCTACCAGCGCATCGCGCGCATGGTGGCTGAGTCGCGCGAGGTCCGCGAGCGCTACCTTGCCGAGACCATCAAGACGCTTACCGATGAGCTCAACCGCATTGGTCTGGAGGACTTCCAGATCAACGGTCGCTCCAAGCACTATTGGTCCATCTACCAAAAGATGAAGCGCAAGGGCAAGGAATTCTCCGAGATCTACGACCTGGTGGCACTGCGCGTCATCACGCATTCGGTGCGCGATTGCTACTCCACGCTCGGCGCGGTGCATACGCTGTGGCACCCCATGCCCGGTCGCTTTAAAGACTATATCGCCATGCCCAAGGTCAATAACTACCAGTCGCTCCACACGACGGTCATCGGCCCTACGGCTCGTCCGCTCGAGATTCAGATTCGAACCTACGAGATGCATGAGCAGGCCGAGTACGGCATTGCCGCCCACTGGCTATATAAGAAGTCGGGCGGATCGTCTGCTTCCAAGACCAATGACGCTCAACGTTTGGACGACCAGATCAACTGGCTCAAGCATTCGCTCGATTGGGCGGCTTCCGACGAGATCACCGATGCCAAGGAATACCTGCACTCGCTGAAGGTCGATCTGTTCGATCAGGAGATCTTTGTCTTCACGCCCAAAGGCGAGGTCATGGCGCTTCGTGCCGGCTCCACGCCGCTCGACTTTGCCTATGCCGTTCACACCGAGGTGGGAAACCACTGCGTCGGCGCCAAAATCAACGGTGCGGTGGCTCCGCTCACGCACGAGATTAAGACGGGTGACCGTGTCGAGATCCTGACTAACAAGAGTTCCAAGCCGTCGCGCGATTGGCTCAAGATCGTTAAGACACCTTCCGCCAAGTCAAAGATCCGCCGCTATTTTGCCGCTGCGACCAAGGACGACGACGCTGCCGCCGGTCGCGATATGCTGGCCAAGGACCTGCGTAAGCGTGGCTATGGCATTTCTACGCCGCGTTCGACGCGTGCACTCAACGCCGTGGCGGAGCAGTTTAACTTCAAGCAGCTCGAGGACCTGTTTGCCGCCGTCGGCGCCGGCAAGGTTGCCCCGCGCGCTGTGGGCAATAAGGTCGAGCAAATCTTGGACCCCAAGCCCGAGGAACAGCTCACCAAGGCCGAGGCTATCGCCGAGGTCGTGAAGCAGCCTGCTCGCGGCTCCAACCGCAAGCCGCAAAAGCGCGGCAAGAGCGCTAGTAACGGCATTATCGTCAAGGGCGAGAGCAACAGCGGCCTGCTGGTCCGTCTGGCTCATTGCTGCAACCCCGTGACGGGCGACGACATCGTCGGCTTCATCACGCGCGGTCGTGGCGTTTCGGTGCATCGCGCCAACTGCCCCAACGTCAAGGGTCTTATGGAACATCCCGAGCGCATGATCGATGTGGAGTGGGACGGCGCTGCCGACACCCTCTTCCAGGTCGAGATCGTGGTCGAGTGCCTGGACCGCATGGGCCTGCTCAAGGATGTCACCATTGCCATTGGCGATGCGGGCGGCAATATCCTTTCTGCCGCCACGTCGACCAACCGCGAGGGTATTGCAACCCTGCGCTTTATGGTCGAGATCTCGGACGCGAGCGGTCTGGATCCGCTGCTGGCTTCCATCAGCAGTGTCGATTCGGTCTACGACGCTCGCCGTCTTATGCCCGGCGAAGGCGGAGCTCAGCTCAAGCGCCGTGTGTAGGTGCGAGAGCCTCTCAGCATCATAGATATTGGTTACGTTCGAGGCATCGTTTGGTGCCTCGAACGTATTTTAGAAGGAGGGTATGCGCATGGGCGATATGACTTTGGACCTGACACCCCGAGGTGCAGCTTCGATTGAGGCACTCGTCAACGGCCCGATTCAGACCAACAGTTACGTCGTGATTTCGAATGACGAGTGCTTAATCGTCGATCCGGCGTGGGAGGGCGAGCGTCTTGTGGAGCAAATCCGCACCGCGCATCCCGAGGTTCGCGTACTCGGCTCTGTCTGCACGCACGGTCATGCCGACCATGTTGGCGGGGTCGCCGGGGTTCGAGCTGTCGTTGGCGACAGCGCACTATATGAGTTGTGCGCTAAGGACGTGACGGTGCCTCGCGCAAATATCGAGGAGCAGCGCGCCATGTGGGGTATTGAGACGCCCGATCCGGGCGAGCCGACGCGGCTGCTTGCCGAGGGCGATACGATTGAATTGGGCGATATCTGCCTGCAGGTGATCGAGACGCCGGGGCATACGCCGGGCGGCATCGTCCTGTTCGCCGCGACCGAGCAGGGGAACATCGCCTTTGTGGGCGACACGCTTTTCCCGGGCAGCCACGGTCGTACCGATCTTTCCGGCGGTGACGAGGCGGCGATTATGCGCTCGCTCTCCAAACTTGCCAAGACGCTTCCGCCCGATACCGTTTGCTTGACGGGCCATGGCGATTCGACCACGATGGCGCGCGAACTTATGCAGAATCCGTTTATGCAGATGTAGGCTCGAAGCCGTCTTTCGAACCACGAAGACCGCTCAATCGTCAAGCTATTTTCCCCAGTGGGTCGATTCTGTGGGGCAAACGGTCAAAATTTGTCCAATCGGATGGTATTCGTGAACAAACGAACGTTTATGCTCGGGTATGTCGTGGTAAAATCTCAGGCGTTATCGGAGCAACCTTACAGGAGGTTTCTTTTATGCTCGTCAACGCAGCAGACATGCTCAAGAAGGCCGAGGCCGGCAAGTACGCTCTCGGTGCCTTCAACACCAACAACCTCGAGTGGACCCTGGCTATTCTCCAGGCCGCCGAGGAGGCCAAGTCTCCGCTGATCCTTCAGTGCACCGCTGGTGCCGCTAAGTGGATGGGCGGTTTCAAGGTCTGCGCCGACATGGTCAAGGCTGCCGTCGAGGCCACGGGCGTTACCGTTCCCGTCGCCCTTCACCTCGATCACGGTTCTTACGAGGACTGCTTCAAGTGCATCGAGGCCGGCTTCACGTCCATCATGTATGACGGCTCTCACGAGGAGACCTTCCAGCTTAACCTCGACCGCACCAAGGAGCTCGTTGAGCTTGCCCACTCCAAGGGCATGTCCATCGAGGCCGAGGTCGGCGGCATCGGCGGCACCGAGGACGGCGTGACCTCCAACGGCGAGCTCGCTGACCCCGCTGAGTGCAAGCAGATTGCTGACCTGGGCGTCGACTTCCTCGCCTGCGGTATCGGCAACATCCACGGCGTGTATCCCGCCGACTGGGCTGGCCTTTCCTTCGAGCGTCTGGGCGAGATCAAGGCCGAGACCGGCGACCTGCCCCTCGTTCTGCACGGTGGCACCGGCATCCCCGAGGATCAGATCAAGAAGGCCATCTCCCTGGGTATCTCCAAGATCAACGTCAACACCGACCTGCAGCTCGTCTTCGCCAAGGGCGTTCGCGAGTACATCGAGGCTGGCAAGGATCAGCAGGGCAAGGGCTTCGACCCCCGCAAGCTCCTCAAGCCTGGTCGCGACAACATCGTTGCCCGCACCAAGGAGCTCATGGAGGAGTTTGGCTCCGTCAACAAGGCGTAAGCGTCGCTAAACTTCCCGTCGGAAGCCCCGTCCCCCTACACTGTTTCCTTTGCGCTCACCTGGCTTCGCCAGAAGTCGCGCCAAGGAAACAGTTCCGGGGGACGGGGCTTCCTTCGTTTAACGTCGCAGGGTTACGAGTCTGAATTAAGATGGCTACTGGCTTTGCCAGAAGTCGCGCGACGGAATCAGCTCCGGGGAAACGGGGCCTCCTTCGTTAACTCGCTACAGGGTTACTGGGCTGAATTCATTTTTTATAGGTACCGTTTATCGGTGTTGAGAGTTCCTTTATTGGGGCTTTCTTTTTTATCTCGCTACAATGGACTTCAAGCGTTCTAGTGACTTGGAGTTTTAGTATGGCTGTTGTTAAGGTGCTGCCTTCGGATGGGAAGGTTATTGACGAGGGTCCTGTTGGTTGCTCTGTTGATGTTTGCAATGATGACTTCCGTTTTCTAGATGTTGGCTTGCCACCCGAGATTCTGCGTTTAAAGGACGCGGGGTATCTTTCGCAGGCTATTGAGGCTTGCGACCGCCTACTTGCCCAAGATCCCGATCCCTCGCTTGCTGCCTGCGTTCGTGCCGAGCGGTATCGCATGCTTGAGACGCCGCTTCATTTTTCGGTGTCGCGCGATCGAGCTATTGCGATGATTCGCGAGGAGTGGCCTGGGTTTACCGAGGAGCAGTTTGACGATCTGATTGACCGTAAGCGTATTGACTGGCGCTTTATCGATGGCGAGCTGTTCGTTCTCGACAACTTCCTCGATTCGCTTCGCGTATATCCCAAAGAGGTTCCCGGCATGCGGCCCGATCCTACGGACGGAATTGCACTGCGCAACGAGATGCTCAAGGAGATGGAGTCGCAAAATGGATTGGCTCGCGTCATTACGCTTAAAGCGTCCGTGTCTGTCCCCGGCGCTCTGGAGGGGGAGACCGTTTGCGCTTGGCTTCCCGTCGCGGCTGCCTGCCGTCAGCAGTTTCGGGTCGAGATTCTCGACATGACGCCGGAGGGTGCTGTTGCTCCCGCGAATGCTTCGGCTCGTACCGTCTCGTGGTCTTCTTCGAGCGAGCGCTCATTCTCGGTGACTTATCGTTATCACATCGATGCTGCTTATTGTGATGTCTACGGTGGCATACTTCCGGTTCATCCGCGTATGGACGCGCCTCTGCCCGAGGATATTTCCGAGGACCGTCCGCACATTGCATTTACGCCGTATCTGCAGCAGCTGACGGCCAGCGTTGTTGGCGGACTCGAGGATCCGCTCGATTGCGCCCGTGCTATCTATGATTACCTGACGCAGTATATCGACTATCGCTATCAGCCGCCGTACTTGCTTTTGGAATCTATTGCCGATGACTGCGCGCATTCGCTCCGCGGCGATTGCGGCGTTATGGCGCTCACGTTTATCACCATGTGCCGTATCGCGGGCGTGCCTGCCCGTTGGCAGAGCGGCCTGTACGTTGCGCCCGATTCGGTGGGGTCGCACGACTGGGCAGAGTTCTATACGCCGCAGACCGGTTGGCTCAACGCCGACGTGTCATTTGGATCTTCTGCTCGCAGGATGGGGGAGGAGTGGCGCCGCCGTCACTACTTTGGCAATCTCGACCCATGGCGTATGGTGGCCAACAATCGATTCCAGGCAGAGTTTGAGCCCTCTTTCGACGGCATGCGCGAGGACCCTTACGATAACCAGATGGGTGAGGCTTCGGTCGACGGTCGCGGATGCCGTCAGCGCGAGATGCTACGCACGGTCGAACTCATCGAAATGCTCGAAGTTCCATTTTCGGACTAATCGGTAGAAAGCTGTGATAAACTAACTCACGCATTACGTGCCCGAGTGGCGGAATTGGCAGACGCAGTGGACTCAAAATCCACCGTTGGCAACAACGTGCGAGTTCGAGTCTCGCCTCGGGCACCATACATGCAAGTGAGCGTTCAAGGGGGTTGCGGCCCCCTTTTTCGTGCCGAACTCGCGTGAGCGCGCGAAGCGTTAAGCAAACAGGCCTGTGGCCTGTCTGTAGCGGAGCGTGGCGAGGGCGCCACGCGCCCGAAGCCCGGGGCTTCGCGAAGCGAAGGCCCTTCGAGTCTCGCCTCGGGCACCATACATGCAAGCGAGCGTTCAAGGGGGTCAAGGCCCCTTTTTCGTGTACGTAATGTGATAACGCGCTGTACGTGTTATTATTCGCAAGGCGTTGTTCCCGCAATGCCCTAAAGAGGAACCCGAGGGTTCCCACCTTTTGGCGCCAATGAGCAGCTGACTGGTCATACAACTTAGATTCCCTTCCTCAAATCGAGGAAGTCTATGTGTACGACCTGGTTGCTGAGAAGCGCCGGGTTATTTTTTTATGAATGGAGGTAGGGAAAATAGCTAAGTCTGATGACACCCGCATCAACGACGAGATTACTGCATCTTCGTGCCGTTTGATTGGCGTCGATGGCTCTCAGCTCGGCCTGTTCGCCATCCGCGATGCCCAGCGCGTCGCCGACGATCAGGGTCTCGACCTGGTCGAGATCGCTCCCAACGCGGAGCCGCCGGTCTGCAAGGTCATGGACTACGGTAAGTTCAAGTACCAGCAGGCCATGAAGGCCAAGGCTGCTCGTAAGAACCAGTCCAAGGTCGAGGTCAAGGAAATGAAGTTCCGACCCAAGATCGACGTTGGCGACTACGAGACCAAGAAGGGCCACGTTCTGCGTTTCCTCAAGAAGGGCGCACGCGTTAAGATCACCATCATGTTCCGCGGCCGTGAGATGGCTCACCCGGAGCAGGGCCTTAACGTTCTCGAGCGTCTCGCCGAGGATCTCAAGCCTTACGCTACGGTCGAGTCCAAGCCTAAGATGGAAGGCCGTAACATGCTTATGCTGCTCGCCCCGATTAAGGGCGCCTTCGATGAGGATAAAGCGGCAAGCGATACTAAGTAACTAGTGTTCTGTAACCGATTAAGGAGTATTTCATGCCTAAGATGAAGTCCCACAGCGGCACCAAGAAGCGTTTCCGCAAGACTGGTACCGGCAAGCTTATGCGCGCCAAGGCTTTCAAGAGCCACATCCTGAGCAAGAAGTCCACCAAGCGTAAGCGTGGCTTCCGTCAGGAGACCGAGATTGCCGCTGCCGACCGCAAGGTCATCAAGTCGCGTCTCGCCTAAGTTCGCGTTCCCGTTTTTCGTTTTACCGTCTAGGAGTTGATAGAACATGGCACGTATTAAGCGCGCTGTTGCCGCCAAGAAGAAGCGCCGTACCGTTATGCACCGTGCGAAGGGTTACTACGGTGCCGCTTCGCGTACTTACAAGCATGCTAAAGAGCAGGTCCAGCACTCCCTGCAGTATCAGTATCGTGATCGCCGCAACAAGAAGCGCGAGATCCGTTCTCTTTGGATCACTCGTATCAACGCTGCTGCTCGCCTGAACGACATCTCTTACTCTCAGTTCATGCACGGCCTGAAGGTTGCCGGCATCGAGCTCGACCGCAAGGTCCTGGCTCAGATGGCTTACGAGGACATCGAGTCCTTCAACGAGCTGGCTACCATCGCCAAGAAGGCTCTCGAGGCCTAATAGATTCTCTTGAATCGCTAGGGGAGTGTCGCGTTGTGCGCGGCGCTCCCTCTTTTTATCTGAAGCGCGGTTTACATTGCTAAAAGCGCGGGTAGATAAACACTTACAGGTGACCGATCTCTATATATTCCTGAACCAAAGGGTCATCATCTGATACGTGCGGAAGATCCGCACCAGTCTTTCTATTACCTATAGAAAGCAATATGTTGTGTAGGACTTGTGAAGAGTGGAATTGACGTCCCACAGAGCTTCGCGGTCTGGCAATATATCTCCTTGCCGCGCGGCCCGGTGGAACCGGGAACCAGCGCAGGCGTGCACCTTGAGAACCGGATACTGCGAGGATGGACACTTCAAGTGTCGCATCCGGGCAGACATCGAACCATTTGAAATGGTCTAACTTGGATTTGTTTTTCGCAAGGCCGCCGAGAGGCGGCCCCGAGAAATTCCTTTTCCTATACTAAAACCATATGAATCGAACGGAACCGATCAGCTAATAGTTGTGAGGACCGGACGGGCTCGAAGCCCATATATTTTTGGACGGAGAGTTCGATCCTGGCTCAGGATGAACGCTGGCGGCGCGCCTAACACATGCAAGTCGAACGGCACCCCTCTCCGGAGGGAAGCGAGTGGCGAACGGCTGAGTAACACGTGGAGAACCTGCCCCCTCCCCCGGGATAGCCGCCCGAAAGGACGGGTAATACCGGATACCCCGGGGTGCCGCATGGCACCCCGGCTAAAGCCCCGACGGGAGGGGATGGCTCCGCGGCCCATCAGGTAGACGGCGGGGTGACGGCCCACCGTGCCGACAACGGGTAGCCGGGTTGAGAGACCGACCGGCCAGATTGGGACTGAGACACGGCCCAGACTCCTACGGGAGGCAGCAGTGAGGGATATTGGGCAATGGGGGAAACCCTGACCCAGCAACGCCGCGTGAGGGATGACGGTTTTCGGATTGTAAACCTCTGTCCTCTGTGAAGATAGT
>DBEYUK010000036.1:0-51471 GCA_048181625.1 Collinsella sp.
ATGGATGAGGGTCGTATCCAGCAGCTCGCCTTTAGCAAGGCCGACTCGCGCTATCTGATCGCCGACTCCAGCAAGATCGGCAAGCGCGACTTCTACACCTTCTGTCGTCTGGACAATTTGGACGCCGTGGTGTGCGAGCCGGGCATCGCCGCCGAGGATCGTGCCGCCATCGAGGAACACACGCAGGTTATTTGCTAGTTATCGCTACGGGATTGCCAACGGGTGATGCGGGAGGACTTTTACCTCCTGTCATTGTGGAAACCAGCGTGTCAGCGCTACGCGATATGACGCGCAAATAAGGACTCCACTATCAAATCGTCTCAACCTGTAACAGGTAGGGGTGAAACCACCAACCAGATGTTACAGATTGAGACAATTCGGCGGGGCCTACCTTGTTTGTCTCGATCTGTAACGGTTAGGACTTAAAAACTCGGCTACGTGTTACAGATCGAGACAAAAGAAAAGAACATTAGGACTTGAAAATAAAGTTTTGATAAGGGATTCGCCCAGTTAAGACGGTGCGGCAGACAATTGAGATTAGTTTGCCTCCGGAGTCGTAAGCATAATGAGTCAGTTCGATGACCGGAAGTTTTGCAACACCATAATTACTGGCTTCGGAATCGCTAAGCTGACGTGCTCTATAGCTTTCCCTAACAGATTGGATAGACTTGGACAAGTCGTCCATGATTCTGCTAAATGCCTGAAAATCTAACTGGTTATTCGGAACGCGTGACTTTGAAATGAAGAACGTATCAGCGCCTATGAAGCTGCCTTCAAGTTCGTAGGTCAATTCAAGACGCTGAATTTCATCGCGACTTTGACATCCAAATTGTTGGAGCATCATTACGGAAATTGGACGACCTGATGTGAGGCCGCCGAAATGTTTGGTGATGGCATCCGGATCAACGCCATCGCAATGGCTTGTAAAGTCAAAGTCTAAAAGTGAATTGAGCTCGCTAACGCGTTTCGGTGCAACAAACGATCCCTTACCTTGGATTCGATAGATACTTCCACGACGCTCCAGCTCACTCATGGCAAGTCGGACGGTTGTTCTGCTTACGGCGTATTCGTCGCAGAGTTCCATTTCTGTTGGAAGTTTATCGTCTGCTTGATATTCATCGACGATCTGCTTGAGCAGCGCGTCGGTGAGCTGTAAATAGAGTGGCCGTTTTTCGTGTGTATCGAGCATTAGAGCCTCAGTTTGCATGTTGGTTATACCTGATGGTTGCCTCAGTCGGGATGTAACGTGGGCAAGGTAACCTTAAC
The DNA here is from genome assembly GCA_048181625.1 of Collinsella sp. Classification (GTDB taxonomy): domain Bacteria; phylum Actinomycetota; class Coriobacteriia; order Coriobacteriales; family Coriobacteriaceae; genus Collinsella. Next base: position 1,267 of record DBEYUK010000036.1, read on the forward strand.
GTATCACAGAGCGGCTCAGCATGACGATCTGATGCCTGTATCCACGAAGGGCTTGTCCGAGCGTGAAGATATTCTGGGGCAGGCAAATACCGTTCATGGAGTCCCCGATATGTTGGAGGTCAGCGCCGGCTGCTTTTGCTGCAAGGCCTATTTTCTTAATGGTCTCGCTGTCGCAGGAGTCTTGACTCGTCCCGTTCGCCGCCATGACGAGAACCTTCTCTTCAATTGACTTGCCTACGTTGTGGGATCGTACAAAGTCTACGATGGCGCGCAGGTCTGCTTCTTGGAAGCAAGGGACGGTGTAGGGGGCTGGCACGAGAAGGATATCGACGCCGAGGTCAACAAACTTGCGCGCAATTTCGAGCGTCATGACAGGTTCTGCAACGCCCGCTCCATGCATTTTTCCGGCTATGACCAGGCCATTGAAATGCTCTTTGGAGAGTTTAATCGAATGGGCGATTGCATCGTTGGAGACGCCGGTTCCAGGGTTGCCCGTCAGGCAGATAAAATCAAATCCGAGCTCGTTAGCCTTTTCTAAGGTCTTGGGAGAGACGCGACGACCCATGGGGATTTCCGTTCGGGATTCAGACATCTCTGCCTCGTTATCAACTGGCTCCAGATTGACGCCAATGGGCCTTCCGCATGCTCGCTTCACCCAAGTGACCGGGTTTTCATTGAGATCATCTGGAATACCGGCAATAACTGGATCGAACACATCGAGCGCGTTAAACAGAAGCAGGTCGGCACCTGCGGCACGTTCGATTTCTGCATTAGTAACGCCGCCGAGAAATTGGGAAGAGGGTACGTTTTCCGCCATGATGGTACGTCCCTCGGAAGCCAGAATTGCCTGTTTTAGATCCATGGGTGACGTGGCGGCAAAATCGGATGCGGACATGTTCAGTAATCGTTTGGGCATTGTTACTTCCTTTGACTAGAACGACAGGCTTGTGACATTGTCTCTAATATTGTTACAACAATATATTCAATATGTTATATCCAATCGGTGAACGGTTGCAAACTTATTGTACTGCTCGGAAAAAATAGGCCCTAGCTGGGAAAACCTTAAATTAATCAACTACCGTTCACCGAATAAGTATTTTAATTCTTGATATATCGACAAAGCGGAAAAAGAAATGGTTATGACAGATCGCGCAAATGATATTACATTTCGCACAAGAACGTATTCACTTACATAAGTGGATACAAACGGGGACGACGACGGTTGAGTCCGGATAAATCGTTGTGTGCCCGGGAATCATAAAAGGATGTGTTATGGACGCTATCGTCAAATTCCTTGAAAAACACCAGCCCCTCTTCGACAAAATCTCGAGGAACATTTATCTGGTGGCGATTAAGGATGGCTTTCTCTCGAATATGCCAATTGTGCTGTTCTCGAGCCTGTTCCTTCTTCTTTCGACGCTCCCTGCCTATGTAGGCATCACGCTTCCGTCTGAGGTGCTGGATTTCTTCAATAAAATCTATGCATATACCATGGGACTTCTTGGCATTATGGTGGCCGGCACCACGGCGAGCTCACTTGCCATGTCGATGAACCGTCGCATGCCTTCGGGTAAATCTCTCAACCCCACCTCGTGCATGGTTTGTGCCATGTGCGGCATGCTCTTGCTATCGGTGACGAACGATGTTGTCTCGATTGGCGGAGCAGATACATCTGTTTTTGAAACCGGCTATATGGGAACCAAGGGTTTTCTCGCTGCGTTCGTAGCCGCATTCTTGACCGTTAATATCTATAAGGTGTGCATTAGCCATAATGTGACGATCAAGCTTCCCAAAGAGGTCCCTGGCTCTATTGCGCAGAGTTTTCGCGATATCTTTGCATTTGGGTTTTCGATCCTTGCGTGCGCTTTTATCGATCTTGCGAGCCGCAAGCTGCTTGCTGTGCCGTTCGCCAATTTGGTATCCGCTCTCATCTCGCCGCTGTTCTCCGCGGTCGACACCTATCCTGGCATGGCGCTTATCGAAGGCGCGGTCGCGCTTTTCCAATTTATGGGTATCCACGGTGCTTCGGTTGTCATGAGTCCGATCAATGCTGCGCTCTACGGCAATACCGTTACCAATCTTGAGGTTTTCCAAGCAGGTGGACACCCGTCAATTGCTCTCACGCAGGACTTTACAAGCTTCATCGGCGGTCTGGGCGGTTCTGGCTGCACGTTCATCGTTCCTATTATCCTGATCATGTTTATGCGCTCCAAGCAGCTTAAAGCCATGGGCAAGGCATCGATTATCCCGGTGATTTTTGGAGTTAACGAGCCCGTTATCTTCGGTATGCCGATTGTTCTCAATCCCTATATGTTCGTGCCCTTCCTAGTGGCTCCTATGGTCAACGCCATTATCGGTAAATTTTTCATTGACGTCATTGGAATGAACGCCCCCATGTATACCATGCCGTGGGCGCTTCCCGGCCCAATTGGTGCGTTCCTCACCACGGGTCTCGATCTGCGTTCTCTCGTATTGATGGCAGTGCTGTTGGTCGTTGACTTTGTGATTTACTATCCGTTCTGCAAGGCGTATGACCATCAGCTTTGTTTGGAAGAGTCTGCAAAGGAGACTGCAGGAACCTCGGATGCAGATGCTATTGCCGCACAGGAAAATGTCGCAAAAGCTCTCGAGGCGGTAAAGGACAAGGCGGAGCAGATCCGCGTGCTTGTGCTTTGCCAGGGTGCCGGCACTTCGACTCTCTTGGCAAATGCTCTTCGCGAAGGTGCCGCTGCTAAGGGTATCGATCTGGTTTCTCAGTCCGGTGCGTACGGAAGCCACTATGAGACGATGGATCAGTACAACGTGATTGTTCTGGCGCCCCAGGCACGCATGTACTATGACGCTATGAAGGCCGATACCGATCGCCTTGGAATTAAACTGCTCACCACAAGGGGCAAGGAGTATATCGACCTTACCAACGATCCCGAAGGTGCAATTGACTGGATCGTTCAGGAGCTGGCCAAATAGTGGATGCACTTCGTCGTTGATTCGTCGGTGTATGGTACGGCCCCGCAGCTTATTGAGCTGCGGGGCCGTATTTCGTTGAGTATCTAATTGAGACAATGAGCGCAACCGTCGTGAGATCGCATTGGCGCTCTCCGAGTCACCGACAAACTGCCTTCCATCTATGTGACCAATTCGCTTTCGGCCTTTAGCCTGCTCGAGGCGCGCGAAGACTGCGACCTGTGCCTGGTGGGCGGCATGTACCGCCGCCGCACCGCCGCCTTTGTGGGGCCCACGGCCGAGGATACCCTGCGCGCACTAGGGATTGACACGGCGTTTATCGGTGCCAACGGCATTCTGGACGGCGACGTGTCCACGTCCAACATGGACGAGGGCCGTATCCAGCAGCTCGCTTTTAGCAAAGCGGACTCGCGCTATCTGATCGCCGACTCCAGCAAGATCGGCAGGCGATACTTCTGCCCCCCCCTGCCGGCGCAGGGGTACCGCTTTAAAATGACGCGCAAATGACTTTGGGCAACAAGGATGAGGCTATTCTGGGATATGACTAGACTCCGTATTTCGTCTTTATGTCCCTTGAGAATGAATCGTAGTCTTCATAGAGCCCCTCTCTGCTTTCATCCTCGGCGTGGTTTACACGTTCAAGGAGCTTATCCTTTGGAGCCTCTTTTGTTATTGCGGCCTCGCTATCGGGTAATGTGGATTGCAAGAATAGTTCTAGAGCATGGACGTCTTTGAGTATGTAGCCCGTCGAACGACCCGCTCCTGTTTTTTCGATTGCGCTGCAACTAACAAGCTGACCGAGGGTTCGTTTAACGGTAACCTCGCTGATATCGGGGCAGTTGGATCGGATGTCGGATTTCTTAATGACACCGGGTCTCTGTTGAAATAGAACGGCGATGCGCGCTTGCTTCGACATGGGACGAGTGCTTGATTCAATTAAGGTACGCTGCTCGAGCTGTCGGTAGGCGGCCAGGGTTGTTCCGAGCATGAAACGGATAAAGGGTGCTTCGGTGTTTTGATTTTCATTCCATCCAGCGGAGCTTGCAGCGAGGGCGTTGTAGTAGAGCGCCTTGTTGTCTTCAATAAGTCGTTCGATGCTGATGTAACGCGCAACGTCGTATCCAGTCTTTTCGAGTAGCAGCGTTGTAAGGAGCCGGCTCATCCTGCCATTGCCATCGTTGAAGGGATGAATGCTGACAAAATCGAAGATGAAGCGGAATGATATAAGGAGGGGGTCGCAAACTTGACGAGATAAGGCGTCGTTGAGGGACCGACAGGCTTCTTCGATAAGTCCGGGGGTTGCTAGGGCCGAAGGCGGCCTAAAGCGCACAAATCGATTGCCTTGATCGTCGATGGAGATGATTTCGTTATCGCTATCTTTCCAATGGCCCCCATACGAGATTGCTGTGTGTACCATGAGGTCACGATGCAACTGCAGAATGACCGATGGCGTTACGGGAATGGAATCGTGTTGCTCGTGAATAAGCGACAGCACATCTCGGTATCCAGCGATTTCTTCCTCTGCGCGGGAGCTTGGCTTGGCGGAATACGCCATGATCGCTTTGAGTCTTTTTTGGGTGGTAACAATTCCTTCAAGTCCGTTGGAGGATTGGGTGCTTTGGATCTTAGCTTCCTCCATAAGGGACGATAGAAGTTCGGGTTTGACTTGACTCAGAGCAAGCTGTCGGCCTTTATGCTCGCGTATCGAGAGGAGGAGGTTGGTGATTGGAGTTGCTTCGAGTTCCGCTGGGACTGTGGTGTAATCGAACTGGCGCATGCGGCTCCTTTCGGTATCGCGAACACACTTTCGATATCATAATACCATTAAATGATACCGAAAGTATGTTCGTGATACCGAAAACTAGAAACCATGCTTCATAACTGCTTGGAAAGGTTGGATTTGACTATCTTATTGTCTTGATCTGTAACATCTAGACGGTCAAAAGTGGTCTACATGTTACAGATCGAGATTGTTCGGCCCGGGCCACCCGTTCGTCTAAATCTGTAACAGCTAGGGCCGAAATACTCGACTAGATGTTACAGATCGAGACGAATGATCCGCTCGGGCCCATCAAAAACAAAAAGGCCGCATACGATCCCGTGGGGGATTCGCATGCGGCCGACAAGGGGTATGCGGCTGAAGTTAGGCCATGAGCAGGCCGGTCTCCGCGACGTTCTTGTACCAGTACGCGCTCGCCTTGGGATAGCGCTTCTGGGTCTCAAAGTCGATGTAGAACAGGCCGTAGCGCTTGTTGTAGCCGTTGGTCCAGGAGAACTGGTCCTGCAGCGACCACACAAAGTAGCCGTCGACGTTCACGCCACCGTCGATTGCCTTGAGGATCCATGCGAGATGCTGACGCATGTAGTCGATGCGAGGGGCGTCGTCGATAAAGCCGTCCTCGAAGTCGTCCTTATAGCCCATGCCGTTCTCGGTGATGTAGATCTTCTTGTAGTTGGGGTAATCGTTCTTAATGCGGAGCAGCAGGTCGTAGAGGCCCTCGGGATAGATGATCCAGTCCCAATCGGTGGTGGGTATGCCTTCGCGCACGCATGACTCGCCCACGCCCTTGAGGAACCAGCGCGAGGAGCCCTTGTCGCCGGTGCCATTGTGGTTGATGTCGTTTTCGCCCTCGGCGGCACGCAGGAACTGGCACTTGTAGGTGTTGACGCCCAGGCAATCGTTGTAGGGGAGCGCGGCGGTCAGCGCGGCGACGTCCTCGTCGCGGACGTCGAGCTCGCCGCCGGCGATATGGGCCAGCTTGGTCGCAGCCTCCATGGTGTCGGCTGCATAGTGGCCGCGGAAAGTGGCGTCGAGCACCCAGCGGTTGTTGATGACGTCGGCCATGCGGGCGGCCTCGCAGTCGGCAGCGCTGTTGGGATCGAGGGGATACTTGGGCTCCAGGTTCTGGACAATGCCGATCTCGCCCTCAAAGCCGCCCTCATGGAAAGCGACGACAGCCTTGGCGTGGGCCACCATCATGTTGTGCATGAGCTGGAAGGCCTTGTCCAGGCGGTACTTCTCGCCGTGCGGCCAGTTGCCGACGATAAAGCTGCCCTCGGCGGTTGCGGGAATCTCGTTAAACGTGAACCAGTGCTTGACCTCGGTGAACTCGGCAAAGCAGAACTTGGCGTACTCGACAAAGGCGTCAATCGTCGTGCGCGTTAGGAAACCCTCGCCGCCGTTCTGGTAAAAGGCCTCGGGCGTATCGAAGTGATCGAGCGTGACATAGGGGATAACGCCAGCTTTGTTGCAGGTGGCGAAAAGCTCGTGATAGAAAGCGACACCCTCGGGGTTAATCTCGCCGGTGCCACTGGGGAAGATACGGCTCCAAGCGATGGAGACACGGATACCGTTGATGCCGAAGCGCTGGCACAGGTCGATATCGACCGGGTATTTGTTGTAGAAGTCGCTTGCGGGATCGGGGGAGAAGCGACCCTGGGCTGCCAGGAAATCGTCCCAGGGCACTTTGCCCTTGCCGTGCGTACGGGTCTCGCCCTCAACCTGGTAAGCAGCGGTGGCGCCGCCAAAGACAAAGCCGTCGGGGAACTGCATGGGGTTGGTCATGAGACATCCTTTCTGTGGGATACGGATAGGGAGAGGTGCCCGAACTGGGGATCCGGGCACCAACAGAGGGAGGAACCTAGTCGAGGTTCTCGCGGAGCCACTTAATGGCGCCAGCGGGGTCGCGGGTAAGGTCGATATATTCCTTACCGCGCGGGGCGAGCAGCTTAATGCCCAGGCGATCGGTATCGGCCTTCATGTCGTTGTAGTAGCTACGAACCTGCGGGGCGAGCACGATGACGTCGTACTGATCCATGATGGCAGTGTGCTGGCCATAGGCGCCTGCGGAGGAAGCGATGTTCTCTCCGGTCTGCGCAGCACCTTCCTTGATAGCGTTGGCAAGCATGGCGGAGGTGCCGGCACCGGCGCACAGGACGAGGACCTTCAGACCGTCGACATCCTTCTTAGCGGATGCATCGGCAGCGGGCTCGGGTTGATCGGCGACAGGCTTGCTGTCGGCGGCAGCGGCGGTCGGCTCGACGGCAGCGGTGGCCTGCTCGACAGCGGGCGCAGAGGTGCTGGCGGCGATGGTGGCAGCACCATCGGACTCGAGACCCAGCTCGGCGGCGCGCTCGGCCTCCTGGTCGCAGAGCAGCTTATCGTATGCCTTCAAGAACGGCAGGTAGATGATGGCGTCCAGCAAGATGATGATTGCGACAAACACCAGGGCGATAAGCTGGAAGTTCGTGGTGATGAAGATGCCGATGGGGGCAGGGGTAGCCCAAGGCACCACGAAGGAGAAGCCGTTCATGCCCACGTTGTCGATAAAGAACTTGGCAACGCTTACGTTGACGCAGCCGGCGGCAACAAAGGGGATGAGCATGTAGGGGTTAAGGATCATCGGCGCGCCAAAGAGCAGCGGTTCGTTGACGGCGAAGGCAACAGGAACAATCGAGGCCTTACCGACGGCTTTGAGCTGCTTGGACTTCATAAAGAGAATCAGCAGAAGCGGCACGATGAACGTGGCGCCGGTGCCGCCGAACTCACCCACGAGCGACATGTTAAAGGTGAGGGAGTGGGCGGGGTGGCCACCGGCCAGCAGAACCTGCAGGTTCTCGGCCTGATTGGCAAGACGGATGGGGTCGATGCCCGGCTGGACGATCGAGGGGCCGTGGACGCCGATGAACCAGAAGAACGCGGTGGCTGCCTGGATAAGGATAAGGCCAGGATAGGTTTCTGCAGCGGTAAAGAGCGGGGAGAGCAGTTTGATAAGCAGCTCGGAGAACGGAACGCCCATGAGGTTGCGCACGACGACATCGATGATGCCGCAGATGATGACGGCGCCGCCAAAGGGGATAATGTCGCGGAAGTTCTGAGCGATGGCGCCCGGGACCTCCTTGGGCAGCTTAATGGTCAGATCGCGCGAGACGCAGAATTTGTAGACCCACACGGTGATGAACGCGGCGATATAGGCCGAGAACAGACCGCGCGTGCCCATGCTGGTGCAGTCGAAGACCGAAAGCTCGGAGCCGTTGAACTTGGTGGTGAACTGCGTAACGGCGAGCAAAAGCATGCTGCACTGGGCGGCCACCATGGTGGAGCCGTCGTTGAGCACCTTGCCGGCGGGCATGCGACGGTTCATGGAAGCCGTGAAGTTTTTGGCGGTGGTGCCGGCAACCATGATGCCCATGACGCCCATGGTGAAGTTGTACAGCTTGTTGCACCAGTCGATGAGCGGCTGGGGCAGCGTGATGCCGACTACGCCAGGAAGGGTGGCAATCAGCAGGAAGATCGAAGAGGTAAGGACGATGGGCATGCACCCAAGGAATCCGTCCTTAATGGCCTGGAGGTAGATGTTCCTTGAGATCTTCTCAAAGAACGGTTAATGCTTCTCGAGCATCTTTACGATGGCGTCCATAGAGCTCCTTTGCTACTTGATGCGCGATGCATGTGGATGGAACTGGTCGTCGATGGATGGTCAGGACTGCCCGGAAACCTTCCTGCTTAAGGAAGGCATTGCGAAATGACAACGTTGTCATTTCGTTAATGACAACGTAAGACATTTTTGGAAGAGCAACAAGGATTTACGGGTGAGTGGTCGATATTGTCCGATAAACGGTTGATTTATCAGTCAAGCAGGTAGTGTATGCTAGAACGCAAAAAACAAGTGATAGAGAACCGAGTGGAGAAGCAGTGGCAACGATGGACAAGAAAAATGTCTCGATGAACGATGTGGCGATTGCCGCGGGTGTTTCTCTCAAGACGGTGTCGCGTGTGATCAACGAGCCCGATAGCGTGCGAGAGTCGACACGCGATAAGGTTCATTCGGCCATGGAGGCGCTCGGGTTTCGAACCAACTTTGCCGCGCGTTCGCTCAAGTTAGGCCGTTACGGGTGCATCGGCGTCGTGCTGTTTCACTTGTCGGGCGGTGCCGTGGACATGATTGACGGTATCGCCGATGCCGCCGAAGAACGCGGCTTTGCGCTCACGATGATCAAAAAGCGGGCAGGGGAGAAGATGACCCTTGCCGATGCGGCGCGTAGGATGTCGCAGCTGCCTGTTGATGGCATGATCTTCAACCTGCGTCAGATGGTCGATGACTTTGATACCTTTGAGGCACCGAAAGACCTCAAGACGGTGATTATCACGCCGATGGAGCATCCTACCTGCTCTACCGTTAGTGACGATCAAGAGGGTGGTGCGCGCATGGCGTGCGAGTACTTCTTAAATCGCGGGCACAAGAACGTGTACTTCGTCTCTGGTAAGAAAGAGGCGCTGTCGAGCCAGTGTCGTATGAAAGGTTGGCGTGCGGCACTCGAGGCGCGTGGCATTGAGCCGCCCGAGCCTCTGCAAGGCGATTGGAATGCGGATAGTGGCTATGCCGCGGGCCTTGTGCTTGCCGAAAAGCCCGATTGCACGGCGGTCCTCGCTGCTAACGACTGCATGGCAAACGGCGTGATGATGGCTCTACGTGACAAGGGTCTGAGTGTGCCCGATGATGTGTCCGTGATTGGCTTTGATGACGAGCTTTACAAGACGATACCTAATTCGATTCTGACGTCGGTGAAGTTTCGCCACCGCGAGCTGGGCGTCCGTGCGCTCAACGAGGTCGTTGCGGGCCTAGAAGCCCCGAGCTCCAGAAGCCGTACGCTCGTCTCGGGCGTGTTGGTCGAGCGTTCCAGCGTAAAGGACCTGCGGGCGTAGACGTGCTCGGCTCGTTCATCTCAATCTGTAACAACCAGACGTCCAAAACCGGTTTTAGTGTTACGGATTTAGACAATTCGGCCCCGCCTATTCCATTTGTCTCGATCTGTAACAGTTAAGGGTGAAATAACCAGCTAGATGTTACAGATTGAGATATTTCTGCTCGGGCGTTCTGTTCGTCTCAATCTGTAACAGCTAGGACCAAAAAACTCGGCTAGATGTTACAGATCGAGACAAACGGACCCCGAACCGCCCAAAAAGACCGGGGGCGGCGCGCCGTGTGACGTACCGCCCCCGGCTGAGAAATGGGGACAGGTTGTGTGAGCAGGGCAATCCCGCTAGTCGCAAGCCACTAGTCCAGACGACGGGTCTGCGCTACGCGCTTGTACCAGTAGGCGCTTGCCTTGGGCGTGCGCTTCTGGGTTTCAAAGTCAACGTAGAAGAAGCCGTAACGCTTGTTGTAACCATTGGTCCAGGAGAACTGATCCTGCAGGCTCCACAGGAAGTAGCCACCCACGTTGACGCCCACCTCCATGGCCTTGAGCAACCAGCGCAGGTGCTGCTCGATGTAGTCGATGCGCGGCTGGTCGTCCACAAAACCGTCCTTGTAGGGGTCCTTGTAGCCCATGCCGTTCTCGGTGATGAAGATTTGCTTGTAGTTGGGGTAGCGCTGCTTAATGTAGACGAGCAGATCGAACAGGCCCTCGGGATAGATGATCCAGTCCCAGTCGGTGGTGGGGATGCCAGGTTTGTTCACATGCTCGCCAATGCCCTTAACGCGCCAGCGGCCAGTGCCCTTCTCACCCGTACCGTTGTGGTGCAGGTCGTTCTCGCCGTCGTAAGCCTTCAAGAAGCGGCACTGGTAGTTGTTAACGCCCAGGTAGTCGTTGTAGAGCGCGGCCTCGCGCATGATCTCGAGATCCTCGTCCAGGATCTCGATGGTGCCGCCCGAGATGGCCGCCAGGCGGTTGGCGCACTCGAGGGTGTCGGGGGCATAGTCGCCGCGGAAGGTGGCGTCGAGCAGAAACTGGTTCTGCAGCACGTGCTCGTTGTTGGCGGCTTTGATGTCGGCGGGGTCGTTCTCGTTGAGCGGATACTTAAACTCCAGCGACTGAATGACGCCGATCTTGCCCTTAAAACCGCCGTTGTGGAAGGCCAGCACGGCCTTGGCGTGGGCGAGCATCATGTTGTGTTCGCACTGGAAGGCCTCGGCAAGATGCGCCTTGACGCCGCCGGGGAAGGTGCCCTCGATGTAGGTGTTGGAGGCGTCGGCCCAGATCTCGTTAAAGGTGAACCAGTAGGTCACCTGGTCGGCGTACTCCTTAAAGCAGAAGGTGGCAAAGTCCACAAAAGCGTCGATGGTCTCGCGGTTGAGGAAGTCACCCTTCTCAAAGAGAGTCAGCGGCGTGTCAAAGTGGTGCAGCGTGACGAACGGCTCAACATGGTGCTTATGGCATTCGGCGAAAAGATCGTGGTAGAACTGGACACCCTCGGGGTTGATCTCGCCGGTGCCGTTGGGGAAGATGCGGCTCCAGGCGATGGAGAGGCGGATGCCGTTGATGCCAAACTCCTCGCACAGTTCCAGGTCGACGGGGTACTGGTTGTAGAAGTCCGAAGCGGGATCGGGGGAAAAGCGCCCCTGGGCCTCCAGGAAGTCGTCCCAGGCAACCTTGCCCTTACCGTGAGTGCGGGTCTCGCCCTCTACCTGGTAGGCAGCGGTGGCGCCGCCAAAGACAAAGTCCTCGGGAAACTGTGCGGGCGGGTTGGTGACGCTAGCAGGGTTAACGGACATGATGATCCAATCGTCTAAATCGAAGGGCCAGCCGGTCTTGGATGGTCGGCTGGCCCTGAGCGTTACTTACTTCGAGAGTTGCTCGCTTACGAAGGCGAGAGACTTGTCACCGTTCTGGGAGAGCTCGATGTACTGCTTGCCACGGCAGGCGACGCACTTGTTGCCCACGCGCTCGCAGTCCTTCTGAAGGTCGGCCAGGTAGCTTGCGGCCTGCGGGGCCAGGACGACCAGGTCAAAGTCGGGGAGCATGTCAACGTGGTTGCCATAGGCCTCGGCAGCGGTCTCGAGGTTAATACCGCGCTCCCTGGCAGCCTTGGCCAGCGCGTTGGCGAGCAGGCCCGAGGTACCGCCGCCCTGGCAGAGCACGAGCACGCGCTTGCCGTTGAGGTCGCTGGTGGACGTAGCCTCGGTGGCGACAGCGGCGGGAGCGTCGGCCTTCACGGCCTCGGCAGCGGCGCCGGCGGCAACGCTCTTGGCGTCAGCCTTGCCCTGGAAGGCGTCGTTGAGCTTGGCGGCCTTCTCGGCGTTCTTGGCGGCGAGCTCCTCCTGGGAGATCTCGGCCTCCTCGGTGCACTTCTGGGCGTCATAGGCACGGAAGAACGGGTAGTACAGGGCAAAGTCGACGACCAGGATAAGGGCGAGCATCACAAAGGCGAGCGGCTGGAAGCCCAGGCCCATGATGGTGCCGATGGGGCCGGGGACGGTCCAGGGCAGGGTATACATAAAGCCGTTCATGCCCAAGAAGTCGATAAAGATCTTGAGGATCCAGATGTTGGCGATCGGGGCAAAGACAAACGGGACAAAGAAGACGGGGTTGAGCACGATGGGCGCGGCGAACAGCAGCGGCTCGTTGACAGCGAAACAGACGGGAACGATGGCGGCCTTACCGACGGCGCGCATCTCCTGGGACTTGGCCAGGAAGCAGAACATAAAGACCAGGACAAGCGTGGCGCCGGTGCCGCCCATGCAGACGACGAAGTACTGGGCACCCTGGGTCAGGACAGCGGAAGCGTGCTGGCCGGCCTGGAACGCAGCCAGGTTGTCGGTCATGTTGGCAACGAGGGCGGCGGCGATGGCGGGCTCGACGATCGAGGGGCCGTGGACGCCCACGAACCAGAAGAGGCTCATGGCGCCGTAAATCACAGCGAGGCCAATATAGCCGTCGGCAGCGGTGAACAGGGGCTGGAACACCTGGATGACGCCTTGGGCAAAGCAGAAGCCAAAAGCAGCGCGGAAGACGATGTCAAAGACCCAAAAGACGGTGATGCAGACGGAGAAGGGGATGATGTCCTTAAAGGTCTGCGAGATGTTAGGCGGAACCTGCTCGGGCATCTTGACGGTGATGTTGCGCTTGATAAAGAACTTGTAGATGATGCCGGTCACAAACGCAGCGATGAAGGCAGTCAGCAGGCCCTTGGAACCAAGGTAGGTGGTGTTGAAGCCGCTGGCGGCGTCCGTGGCGATCGTGTCGCTCGAAAGGAGCAGGAAGCCGATGATGGCCGCGCACATGCACGAGATAAAGTTGATCTGGTTGTTCTTGGGCAGATCGCGGTTCTGGGCGTCGGCGAAGTGCTTGGCCGTGGTGGCGGCGCAGGCGATGGCCAGGATGCCCATGGAGTAGTTGTAGCACTTCCACAGGGCGTTGTTGATGTCATCGGGCCAGTAGAAACCCCAGATGTTGGGGACCGAGGCTACCAAGCAGAAGATGGACGAGAAGATGATGATGGGGATGACGGAGATAAAACCGTCGCGGATCGCCTTGAGGTACTTGTTGCGGGCGATCGCGTTGAAAAAGGGCTGGCCCTTTTCGATGGTGGCGATGAGTTGCTCCATGCAAAGCTCCTAAGAGTCGGTGGGTTAGCAACGATGGTAGCTTTTGACGTTTGCTTGCCAAAATGTTGACGTTGCCATTTTAGGACACAAAAAAGACGCGAACCGGTGGTTCCTGTGCCTGCGAACCGTCGATTCCTTGCGCGTAAACGTTTGAGCCGCCCGGTGGCTCTGTGTTTGCACAATGGCAACGTTAACATTTGGGCGACAAAAGCCGTTCGGGGAAGCAGAAATGTCGGTGAACGGTAGGTTTTGGGTGGTGAGCGTATGGTGGGGGAGGCGTTGGATATACTTGAAGGCGTTAAAAATGACTGCGCAAGGTGCCACCAATGGCATCGTTGACATAGAAAGATCGACCTATGGCCGCTGTTAAAAAATCGGTATCCGTCAAAGACGTAGCGCGCCTCGCGGGCGTCTCGGAGCAGACGGTCTCGCGCACCGTGCACGATTCGCCCAGCGTGCGCCCCGAGACCAAGGAACGCGTGCGTGCCGCCATGCGCGAGCTGGGGTATCGCCCCAATTTTGCCGGTCGATCGCTGCGCCGCGGCAAGTTTAAGACCGTCGGCGTCGCCATGTTCAACATTACCGGTACTGGCAACCTCGACCGTATGGAGGGCTTTGCCGCTGCGGCCGACAAACATGGCTATGCCATCACCCTCACTAAAGTAGACGCGCATCCGTATACCCTCGAGAGCGCATCGTCACGCATGAGCGCGCTGCCGGTAGACGGCATGGTCGTGATCATGAACCGCATGCCGGCGGACTTTGGCACCTTTGAACCGCTGCCCGGCATGCAGACGGTGCTCGTTACGATGTTGGAGCACCCGCTCTGTTCAACGGTCGATAACGACCAGTTCGATTGCTCGCGCCAGGTGGTCGAGTACTTGCTGGGGCGGGGGCACAAAACCGTGCACTTTATCTCGTGCCCCGAGCGCTCGCTTTCGGGCATGCGGCGCGAGGAAGGCTGGCGCGAGACATTGCGTGCGCATGGCATTGAGCCACCGCGACTTATCCGTGGCGATTGGACGGCGCAGAGCGGATATGCCGCAGGTCAAGCCCTGGCGGATGATCCGACCTGTACTGCCATCTATGCCTCCAACGACGCCATGGCCTACGGCTGCATTCGCGGACTCGAGTCGCGCGGAAAGCGCGTGCCCGAGGACGTGAGCGTGGCGGGTGTTGACGACAGCCTGGGCGATATTGTGCCCGATTGTCGCCTGACCACGGTGCGCTTTGATAACAGGCGCGTCGGCATGTGGGCGGTCGACAAGATTGCTGGCGCCGAGGGCGTTGCACCCGGTGTGGAGCACATGCTGTTTCCGGGCGTGCTCGTCGAGGGCGATACGGTGCGCGATGTACGCTAGGGCGCGGGTCTGTTTGGGTTGCCGCTAATTGTGTTCGATATTGTTCAAATTGGTTTAAAAACCGTTCACGGGCGAAAAGTGACCGTTCATAGCTTGAAATTACGTTTTGCGCTGTTCTTTTTTGTTTGAATGTTAATGTTTCTGCCATACAGAACGCAGCGCGTATGCCCGGACGCGATGCTCTCCATTGGTTCATATGTGAAAGGAACGCAATATGGCAACCAAAGAAGAAATCTCGATGGTTGGATTCGAGATTGTCGCATACGCAGGTGACGCCCAGACCGATCTGCTTGCAGCGCTCGATGCTGCTCGCGAGGGTGACTTTGAGAAGGCCGAACAGCTGCACAAGGATGCCAGCGATGCACTTATCGGCGCCCACGACACGCAGACCAAGCTGCTTTCGCAGGAGGCCGGCGGTGGCGAGATGGAGATGACCTTCATCATGGCCCATGCTCAGGACACTCTCATGACCACCATGATCCTGGAGAAGCAGGCCCGCTTTACCATCGATGCCTACAAGCGCATTGCCGAGCTCGAGGCCAAGCTCGCCTAACGAGCCCTCACAACCAAGTCCCCTTCCAAAAGCTCTGCCGCTACCCGCGGCAGGGCTTTTTCTGTCCTCCTCCAAGTTGCGGTGAAATAGGGACTGAATAGGGGCCGACGGGCGCAAAACAATCCCTATTCTAGTCATTGGGGACGTTCTTAAACGACTAGTCATTGGGGACAGTCTTGGTGCGCTCCGTTCGTCCTCCCGTTCGATTTTTGCTCGGTGGGTATACTTCCTTTCGCATTAAACGCCGGACTGAGGAGGTATCCAAATGCCGGATAACGGGTCAATACAAAAAAGAGACGCGCACGAGATGGCTCATGGGCGTCCTGTCCAGATAACCGAGCACACGACGGTAACCGAGCTGCAGCCCAGCCTGTCCGATGTCGTGTGCGCAAACAAAAAGCTGCAGATTGGCTTTATCGTTGCGCTTGTGGTCCTGGCGCTGCTGTCGGGCTTTGTGGCTCGTCCGCATTTCGCCGATACCAAAACTTGGGACTCCACCATCGAGGTCATCGACCAAAAGAAGGGTAACGTACTGGCGCTCACGACCTCGTGCGTGGCGCTGTCTGCGGGCATTACCGCGCTGCCGGGTGATACGGGAACGCCGGTTGCCGAGCAGCTCGCGCAGCTTTCAGGCAACCTTGGTATCGTGCTTGCCGTGCTCTACCTAGAGAAATACCTGCTAACCATTTTGTGGTCGGTCGGCCTGGGCATCTTAATCCCGTTTGCGTTGGTGCTCTTTGCGGTGTCGCTCGGCATTCACGGGCGCTGGAGCACGAGCACTGTCCTGCGCCGTGTGGCGACGCGCGTGCTGGTGGTTGCCGTGATCGGCATGGCGCTCGTGCCCGCGAGCGTATGGGTGTCGCAGAAGGTCGATGAAACGTATCGCGTAAGTATTGAGCAAGCTGAGCAAAAGGCTGCGGACGCTGCGGACGCGGCCGACACCACAGACAAGTCAGCCGAGACCAGCTCAAAATCGAACAAGAAAAAATCCGAGACCACGGAGTCCAAAAACGTGCTCGAGCAGTTGACTGATGGGGCCTCGAGCCTTGTTACGTCGGTGACCAGCGGCGCCAAGCAGATGACCGATGAGATCGTGCGGCAGGTGACCGATCTGATTGAAGGCGTCATCGTGATGATCGTGACCTCGTGCGTGATTCCTCTACTGGTGCTCGTGGCGTTTCTGTGGCTGGGACACGTACTGCTGGGGATCGATATTTCCGGCCCGGCGAACTATTTGACGGGCCGCTTTCTGAGCGCTCCTTCCAAGCACGCCAAAAAGGGTGGGCAGTCTGAGTAGGCGGCAAAGCGATCTTTGGAAAACCAACCGAAAGAAGGGCGGCCGAGATGCGTTCTCGGCCGCCCTTCTTGTTTGTTGAATACGTGACAAGCCGGGCATTCCCTGAATCCAAACGGTCAGCAATCATCCGTAAACGGTATTTGTTCAAAAAAGAACAAAGATAAACAAATAGTTGTTGCAGTTGATGTTCGAATGTGTTCAAATAAACACGAACAGTGAAGAACCGCACATTCAGATGCCCGGATCTGAACGCGATTCAACACTTCCAAACAGGAACTACGCACCTGCGTATCTCTCAAGGAGGATGTCATGAGGGTTGTTATCGCTTCCGATGCCGACGGTATGTCGATGAAGGAGTCCATCAAGGAGATGCTCATCGCCGACGGTCACGAGGTCGTCGACTATTCCGAGACCCCTGCCGCGGACTTTGTCGATTCCGCGACCGCCGTTGCCAAGGACCTGCTGGAGCACAAGGATTCCCAGGGCTTTGCATTCGATAAGTACGGCGTCGGCTCCTATATGGCCGCCGTCAAGATCAAGGGCATGGTCGTCGCCAACATTTCCGACGAGCGTTCCGCCTACATGACCCGCGAGCACAACGGCTCGCGCATGGTCACCATGGGCCCGGGCGTTGTGGGCACCGAGGTCGCCAAGAAGATCGCCCGCGAGTTCCTGCGTGCACAGTACGCCGGCGGCCGTCACCAGATCCGTGTCGACATGCTCAACAAGATGGCCTAACGAGAGCCACCGAGAACTCGAACTTCTACCTCAACTTGTGAATTCAGACGAAAGGACGTTCTGATGAAGAAGACCATCGCAATCGGTTGCGACCATATCGTTACGGACGAGAAGATCTATCTGGCCGACCGCCTGGAGCAGGCTGGCTACAAGGTGCTCGACTGCGGCACCTACAGCCACACCCGTACGCACTATCCCATCTATGGCAAGGCCGTGGGCGAGGCTGTTGCCAGCGGCAAGGCCGACTTTGGCGTGGCCCTGTGCGGCACCGGCATCGGCATCACCAACGCCGTCAACAAGGTTCCCGGCGCCCGCTGCGCCCTGGTCCGCGACATGACCTCTGCCCTGTATGCCCGTCGCGAGCTCAACGCCAACATCGTGGGCTTTGGTGGCAAGATCACCGGCGAGTTCCTGATGGCCGATATCATGCTTGCCTTCCTGGAGGAGCCCTACGAGAAGACCCCCGAGCACGATGCCCTGATCGCCAAGATCGATGCCTGCAATAAGGCCGACGCCGAGGCTCAGGCTGACCCGCACTTCTTTGACGAGTTCCTCGAGAAGTGGGACCGCGGCGAGTACCACGACTAAGGAGGTTACGCGGTTTTACCAAACCGCGTAACGGGTCGACGCTGCGAAGCCATCTGGCGGGCAATCTGCCGTTCAGCTTCGGCGGCATGACCAGAAGGTCAATGCCGCCTCGCTTCACGGCACCTTGCCTCACCAGCTGGCTTCTCGCTGACGTTGAAGTGAACTGCGAGGTCTTCTGGCAAGCGAACTGCTCCGATAACACGTTTGCTTGCTTGGCTTGTGTGCTTCGTTTTGGCGGTACCTGGTATTCTGCAGCTTTTTAATTGACGGCTCGCGTTTCTGTAATGGGGCGCGGGCCGGTTTTCTAAACAGGAGTTCAATATGATTCTGACCGTTACCATGAACCCGTCGATTGATACGCGCTATCAGCTCGACAAGCTGGTCATCGACGATGTTAACCGCGTGACGCCCGAAAAGACCGCTGGCGGTAAGGGTCTCAACGTGAGCCGCGTGTTGCTGCAGCTAGGCGACGACGTACTTGCAACCGGTCTGCTTGGCGGCCACATGGGTGCCTATATGGCCGAGCTCATGGATGCCGATGGCGTCAAGAACGACTTTGTGCCTATCGCCGGTGAGACGCGCATCTGCCTGAATATCCTGCACGAGGGCAATCAGACCGAGCTGCTGGAGAGCGGCCCGCAGATCGCCCTGGCCGAGCTCGAGGCCTTTACGGCCAAGTTCGCCAAGCTTGCAGCGAAGGCGGACGTTGTGACGCTTTCGGGCTCGCTGCCGCGTGGCGTCGATGCCGGCTACTATGCCGAGCTCGTCAAGATCGCCGAGGAGGCGGGCGCCAAGGTGCTGCTCGACACCTCGGGTGCATCGCTGGAGGCCGCGCTGGAGTCCGACGCTAAGCCTGAGCTCGTAAAGCCCAATCTGACCGAGATTAACGGCCTGCTGGGTACGTCCTTTACGACCGATGATGTCGATGCCCTGCGCGAGGCGCTTGCCGCCGATGGCCGCTTTGCCGGTATTCCCTGGGTTGTCGTTTCGATGGGCGCTGCCGGTTCGGTGGGCTTCCATGAGGGTCGCGCGTTCCGCGCCAAGACGCCCGCGATTGCGGCCGTGAACGCGACGGGTTCCGGTGACTCGACCATCGCCGGCTTTGCGCATGCCATTGCTGCCGGCGCCGACGACGTCACGGTGCTCAAGACCGCCAATACCTGCGGCAAGCTCAACGCCATGGATCCCAAGACCGGCCACCTGGTCATGGATCGCTGGGACGAGATCTACAACAGTGTTGTCGTGACTGAACTCTAGGGTTACGGCGTTTTACCAAACGCCGAAACGGCTCGACGCTACAAACGCCCCTAAGCGGCAATCTGACGTTCAATCGTCGGGCATGACCAGAAGGTCAATGCCCTCCTCTTTCACGTCACCTTGCTCGCTTAGGGGCGTTTTCGCTGTCGTTGCCAAAACATCGACGTTGCCCTGGTCGCAAGTAGTCGTTGGGGACGTTCTTGTTTGACTAGTCGTTTAAGAACGTCCCCAACGACTAGCCAATAAAACGGCGCCCGTCGGCGATGTTGCCGGCGGGCGCCGTTGTCGTGTAGGTGGCTATGTCGTGCAGGCTGCTGTTGAACGTTCGGGCCCGTGCTCTACAGCGAGTCGATAAAGCGCTGCTGGGCGGCGCGTCCTGCCTCGTCCCACTTAAAGACTCCGGCGTTGTCGAGCACGTGGCCAAACACCACGCCCACCTCCTCGTGCAGGATGTCGATGGCGTTGTCCGCCGTAAGCTCGTCGGCGCGGCGGGCAAAGACATCCTCGGCCCATGCGGCGTGGCTGCGACAAAGGTCGTCGCCCTCGAGCGCGCCGGCAAGGTCGTAGCTGGCATCGGCCTTGGCTGCCAGCAGGTGCTCGCGGACAGCGCCAAGCTCGGGAACCAGGCGCGGCGGAAGAATAGCCAGGCCCATGACCTCGATCAGGCCGATGTTCTCCTTTTTAATATGGTGATACTCGGCATGCGGGTGGAACACACCCAGCGGATGCTCGTCGGTCGTGATGTTGCAGCGAAGCGCAAGATAGGCCTCGTAGATTTCGCCGCCGGCGTTGCCGCGGGAGTCCACGCGGCGAATGACGGGCGTCACGGTGTTGTGGGCCACGCCGTCGGCCGTGTGTGCGATGACGCCCACCGACTCATCGGTCCACTCGCGCCAGGCGAGGATAATCTTCTCGGTGGCGTCGAGCAGCTGGGCGCGGTCGTGCGAGCGCAGTCGCAGCACCGAAAGCGGCCACTGCAACACGGTACCGCTGACCTGGTCAAAGCCGGGCATGCTAAACTGCGAGACCTCGGCGGCGTGCATCATGGGGAACTCGTGCGCGCCGCCCTGGAAGTGGTCGTGCGACAGAATCGAGCCGCCCACGATGGGCAGGTCGGCGTTGGAGCCAATAAAGTAGTGCGGGAACAGGTCGACAAAGTCGAGCAGGCAGGTCAGCCCCTTGCGGTCGACGTGCATCGGACGATGCTCGGAGCTCATGGCAATGCAGTGCTCGTTAAAGTACGCGTACGGGCTGTATTGGAAGCCCCAGCGCTCGCCGTCGAGCTGGATAGGGATAACTCGCAGGTTCTGACGGGCGGGATGGGCACCGCCGTCGGCTGCGGCGGAGCGTCCGGGATAGCCTTCGTTTTCGATGCAGAGCTGGCAGGCGGGATACTTCTCGCCCGTGTTTTTGGCGGCGCCGGCCGCGGCAATATCGCGCGGGTCCTTTTCGGGCTTTGACAGGTTGATGGTAATCTCGAGGTCGCCCCAGTTGGTGGGGGTGCTCCATTTGATGTTGCGCGCGATGGCGGCACGGCGCACGTAGCCGGCGTCGCAGCATAGACCGTAGAACCAGTCGGTTGCGGCGCGGGGCTCGTTGACACCAATGCGGCCGTTGAATTCCTCGTTTACAACCGAAGGCCTCGGCATCAGCACACCCATGATGCGCATGGCGATGCGGTCGCGGCCCGATGCCGTGTCCTCGGCGGCGCCGTTGGCAACAGCCGCCTCGGCAAGCGCGGCAAGTGTGCCTTCAAGGTCAAAGTTGGGCAGGGTGTCGGGGTGCAAGAGCGAGAGTTTTTCGACCTGGAGCGCCCAGGCCATGTCGAGCGCCGGGCCCGTAGCACCGATGCACTCGAGAATGGTGTTATACGCCCAGATGCGATCGTCCTGGCCGATCATCGATCGGTGGATAGCGTACTCGATCAGGTTCTGCGCGGCCTCGCGCACGTCAGTCATTACAGCCATGCCGCGTAAGCCCCCTTGTCAGAAATTGCGTAGTGGCGGGCAGAGCCCTCGCCCAGCCAGCTGTTCATCTTGGTGATAAAGGTGTCGACCAGATCGAGTGGCACAAAGGCCTGGATGGTGCCACCAAAGCCGCCGCCGTGGATACGGACGGCGCCGCGGCCGTCGAGCACGTGCTCGGCCAGCGCCAGGGCATACATGGAGGGTTGCTCGGAGCCCAGCTTGGCAACGACATTCTGTAGGTACATGGCAGAGCTGGCGCCGGACTCGCGCGTCAGGACCAGGAACTGATCGATGTCGCCGGCGTTCAGGGCAGCCCAGCGCTTATCGACCAGGCCGTTTTCGTACCAGTAGTGAACGGCGCGCAGGCAGGCGCGGTCGCCCAGCTTGGCGCGCAGCTCGGGGAGCTTGGCGTCAAAGTCCGCCACGTTTACCTCGCACAGGCGTGCCTTGCCAAACTCGGCAGCGACGTCCTGCATCTCGCGCGGAACGGCGGCGTAGTCGTCGGTGGCGGCCACGTGGTCGGCACCGACCTTAACGAGCACGAGCGCATAACCGTGATCCTCAAAGTTGAGCTCGAGCTTCTGGGTTTTAGGCTGAGCCTGGTCCTCAAAGTCCATGTAGGCAAGGCCGCCCAGGCACACAGCGGCCTGGTCCATCAGACCGCAGGGCTTGCCGTAATAGTTGTTCTCGGTGCGCTGGCTCATCTGGGCGAGCGCGACGGGCTCGATGGCGGGTGCGTCCCAGAGCGTCTCCATGGCGCGACCGTATGCCGCCTCGACAGCAGCGGAGCTCGAAAGACCGCCGCCCGAGGGGACGGAGCAGGTGAAGGCAAAGTCGAAGCCCTGGGGCTCAACGCCCAGAGCAGCGATTTCGTGGGCCATGCCGCGGACGAGGCTCGCGGACGTGCCCTTCTCGGACTCCTGAACGTCTAGCGTGTCGAGCGCGATTTCAAACGTGGGATAGCCCTCGTCGGCTACGCGAACCTTGTTGGAATCGGTTGCCACGGCGATGCCGTCGACGGCGACATCGAGCGAGCCGGCGATAACGTGGCCACCCTCGTGGTCAGTGTGGTTGCCGCTGATCTCGGAGCGGCCGGGCGCGTGCACGTAGAGCACCTGGCGGTCGCCGATGGGGCCAAACTCCTCCTCGAACAGCTTGGTGAGCGTGGCGAATGTCTTTTCGTCGGGGGTGGTCATGGGAGTCCTTTCCTTGGCGCGCCCGGGTGGGTTTTGCGTCGTTATGAGTACGTTAACAACTTAAAGCGGCATGAACCAAGTGTTCACGATACCGCACGTTACGGGCTATGTTAACGTACTCATAACACATCGCTTGTCACTTTTTGAGAATCTGGTAATCGGTAGAAATTCAGCCGTGAACGGTACTGCCGTATGGACTTATAAAGCAGAAGAGATGCAGATAGAAAAAGTAGAGTACGTTAACATGCGTCCGACGATAGCGGGCCTCGGCGCGGGATGTATTTCTGCCCGGGCCGGCATTCACGCTATTCAGATCTCGCAAGGGTGAAGGTGATCCTGTGGCAAGGCGCCCGTCCAACGATACCAGTTCGCGTCCGGTCTCCATGGCCGACGTCGCCCGCGCTGCCGGCGTTTCGCAGCAGACGGTTTCGCGCGTCGCCAACGGCTTGCCTAACGTTAACGAGCAGACGCGCCAGCGCGTACAGGCCGCTATGCAAAAGCTCGGCTTTCGTCCGAGTTATGCCGGTCGCTCGCTGCGCGACGGCCGTTATCATTCGGTCGGCCTGTGCGTCAACGATGTCACCAAGTTCGGCAACCTCTCAATGATCGACGGCATCGCCAGCGCTGCTCGCGAGTATAATTGCGCCATCACGCTGGTCGAGATGTCCAAGACCGAGGAGTTTTCGCTTGCCGAGGCCACGCGTCGTATGGCCGCATTGCCGGTGGACGGCATCATCATCGGTATGAGTCGCATGGCGCCCGATTTTGAGACGTTTGATCCACTGCCGGGCATTGGCACGGTCATCGTTACCATGTACGCGCACCCGCGGGTGACCACGGTCGATTCCGACCATTACGGCTGCTCGCTATTGCTTATGGATCACCTGTTTGAGCTAGGGCACGAGCAGATTCGCTATATTGGCGGCCCGTCATTCTCGGTCGACGAGCAATTTCGTCGCGCCGGTTGGCAGGATGCACTCGAGCGTAAACACATCGAGCCGGCAGAGCCGCTCGAGGGCGACTGGTCTGCCAACAGCGGCTACGAGGCCGGCAGGTACCTGGCCGAGCACGATCGCACCATGACGGCGATTTACGCGGCAAACGACCAGATGGCAAATGGCGCGATTGCAGCGCTGCGCGATAGCGGTCTGCGCGTGCCCGAGGACGTGAGCGTGGTGGGCGTCGACGATTCGCTCGATGATTTTGTGGCACACAACGAGCTCACGACCGTTCGATTCGATTTGCATCAGCGTGGACGCGAGGTGTTTGAGCATGCGGTTCCCGAGGCGGGTACGGCGGGCAAAACCGTTGCCATTCGTATTCCCGGCCAGCTCATTATTCGACATAGCACGGCGATACTGCGCGCATAGTTTGTGCAGGTCAACGGCAGTATATTCCGCCTCAATTACAATCGGTAAGGATGCTGACGGATAGCCGTGGCTATGAAGACGAGTGTTATGATAGACGGGTTCTTTTGTCTATCTAGGAGGCTTTGCCTGATGGAGATCACCAAGGATATCCGCTACATCGGTGTCGACGATCACGACATTGACCTGTTCGAGGGCCAGTACGACGTGTCCGAGAGCGGTATGGCATACAACAGCTACGTTATCTTGGGCGAAAAGATCGCTGTCGCCGATTCAGTCGACGGCGGTTTTGTTGACGAGTGGCTCGGCAACCTCGAGGCCGTGCTCGATGGCCGTACGCCCGATTACCTGGTTGTCCATCATATGGAGCCCGATCACTCCGCCGGCATCGCCGCCTTTATGGAGCGCTATCCCCAGGCACAGATTGTGGCCAGCATGGGCGCCTTCCGCATGATGGTCAACTACTTTGGTACCGATTACCCCGAGCGCAAGATGGTCGTCAAAGAGGGCGATGTGCTCGACCTGGGCGGCCACAGCCTGACCTTTATCGGCGCCCCCAACGTTCACTGGCCCGAGGTGATTTTCTCCTACGAGTCCACCGACAATGTGCTCTTTAGTGCCGACGGCTTTGGCAAGTTTGGCGCCAACGACATCGAGGATCCCGAGGGTTGGGCTTGTGAGGCTCGCCGCTACTACTTTGGCATCGTCGGTAAGTTCGGCAAATTCGTGCAGGCCGTGCTCAAAAAGGCCGCCGACCTGGACATCCAGATTATCTGCCCGCTCCACGGCCCCGTGCTGACTGAGAACCTGGGCTACTACCTCGACACCTATAACACCTGGTCGAGCTATCAGCCCGAGGACGAGGGTATCACGATCGCCTATGCGAGTGTGTATGGGCACCTGAAAGCTGCCGTCGAGGAGCTCGCATCTGCTCTCGAGGCCCGCGGCCAGAAGGTCTCCGTCTTTGACCTGGCTCGCGATGATATGGCCGAGGCCGTTGAGGATGCGTTCCGCTATGACCGTCTGGTGCTCGCCTCCATCACCTATCAGGGCGAGATCTTCCCGTTCATGAGCACCTTTATCCACACGCTTGCCGAGCACGCCTATCAGAACCGTACCGTGGCGCTTGTCGAGGCCGGTTCCTGGGCGCCCGCTGCCGCCAAGGTTATGACCAAGGAGCTCGAGGGTATGAAGGACATCACCCTGACGCAGAACAAGGTGACTGTGCTGGGCTCGCTCAACGAAGCCTCGCGCGCTCAGATCGAGGCCCTCGCCGACGAGCTGTCCAAGTAGCGACACGTTCACTTTTGACGCTCAACCATCACAACCACCACAAAGGGGACAGGCACCTTTGTGGTGGTTTTTGTTTAAGCGCCGGCGATGACGAGGGCTGGACGTGAGCTGTCAGTGGCCTCGGCGATCGAGGTGGCGACGGCATGGTCGGGGTCACGGTCCATCACGATGGAGTCGACATCGGCAAGCTCGGCAAAGCGGTACATGCCGCGTCCGTTAACCTTGCTGGCGTCCATGAGGGCGACGCTTTGATGGGCCGCGGTGATCATAGCCGTTTTGGTCTCGGCCATCTGGGGAAAGTCGGTCGTAAAGCCGCAGCTGGGGACAAAGGCGCCGGGGCACATGACGGCCAGATCGGCATGGACCATTTGGAGCGCCTGCATAGTGAGCGGTCCGTACAAATAACGATGGCCTTTGCGCAGCGCCCCGCCCAGCATGACGACATCGACTGAGGGCATGCTCTCGTCGATGTAATCGGCAATGGTAATGTCGGCCGTGATGACGGTGATACCGTCGCGCTGATCGAGGAGCCGGACGAACTCGAGCGCCGTGGTGCCCGAGTCGACGAGCAGCGTGTCGCCGTCATTGACGAGCTCGATGGCGCTTTGCGCGATGGCCTGCTTGGCGGCGACGTTGACATTGATGCGGCGATCCTGCGTGGAGACGGTCAGACGTTTGTGGAGTGATACGGCACCGCCGTGCGTGCGGCGCAGCTTGCCTGCTTCGGCGAGCGCGTCCAGGTCGGCGCGGGCGGTGACGGAGGACACGCCAAAGGTCTGGGCGATCTCTGCTACCTGCACCGAGGCGTTGTGCTCGAGCATTTCCATGATGGCGGCGCGGCGTTCGTCGGCAAAGGCACGGTTGGTGGCTTGGGCCATGTTTGCTCCATTCTCGGCTAAATTTGCAGGAATTGTGTTGACTCTATTTTCGTTCATTTTCTTTTTGGGTAAGAAAACACCTTTCGATTACTTATCTTTTCTATAAAAGAAAGACGCTGAACGCCCAAAATTCAATATCGAACATGTTCACTCGGCTCAAATTTCTTCCGTTTGCTTTTCAAAAACGACGGTATTGACCTGCATGGGCTCAATATCTCGCACGTGCAAAGCTGCTGAATTTCATACAATGAGCGCAGCAAAACGCAAGGTAAAACGCCTTGTGAACAACTACGCCCGATGTCCAGATGCGGGCGAGGGAGAGGAGCAAACGCTCATGGCACTTGTTACCACCGAAAAGATGCTCAAGGACGCTCAGGCCGGCCACTACGCTGTTGGCGCTTTCAACGTCGAGAACCTCGAGTTTGTTATGGCCGTTCTGGCCGCTGCCGAGGAGACCAAGTCCCCCGTCATCATGCAGACCACCCCGGGCACCATCAAGACCGCTGGTCTGGACTACTTCTACGGCATGGTCAAGGCTGCCGCCGAGCGCGCTTCCGTGCCCGTCGCCCTGCACCTCGATCACGGCGATGGCTATGACCGCTGCATGCAGGCTTTCCGCACGGGCTACACCTCTGTCATGATCGACGGTTCGCACGAGTCCTTCGAGGACAACATCGCCCTGACCAAGTCCGTCGCCGACGCTGGCCGCGCCATGGGCGTGCCCGTTGAGGCCGAGCTCGGTAAGGTTGGCGGCAAGGAGGACGACGGTCCCGCGGTTGAGGGCGAGAGCCCCTACACCGATCCTGCCGAGGCCAAGGAGTTCGTCGAGCGTACCGGCTGCACCTCCCTCGCAATTGGCGTTGGCACCAGCCACGGCGTGTACACGAGCGATCCGCACATCGAGCAGTCCGTGGTCAAGGCCATCCGCGACGCCGTCGACGTGCCGCTGGTTCTGCACGGCACCTCCGGTGTGCCCGATGAGCAGGTTGCCGAGGCTGTGAAGAACGGCATCTGCAAGGTTAACTACGCCACCGAGCTGCGTCAGGCCTACACCAAGGGCTTCATGGCCTACATGGCCGAGAACCCTGCCTGCTTCGATCCCAAGAAGCCGGCCAAGGAGGGTATGCGTGAGATCACCGAGCTGGTTAAGATCCGCATGACCAACCTCAACTCTGTGGGCAAAGCAGAGTAACAGCAAGGGTACTCCGACTCGCTACATATCCCGGGGAGGGACGAGGGCTTAGTTCCCCAATCGTCCTCGGGCATGCAAAAAGCCTCGCTGCGCACTTCGTGCGGCGAGGCTTTTTGCCCCCTGCGGAAAGATTGGGGAACTAAGCCCTGGTCCCTCCCAGGTTGACCTACTCGAGGTCGTCGCCCTTGTGGCGTTAGGGCGGAATTGTGGTGCGCGAGGGGCGCTTTGTTGATGAGGGGTTAGTATGCCCGGGCTTGGTTGGGGAATGACTTGTTTAGGGATGCTTGGAGCTTTTCGAACGATGCTCGCAAGTTGTGGCTCTGGTCGGTTGAGCGTTTGGCTTTTGTGGTGGGGGAGTCGAGGAGGCCGTTTCTCTGTGTCGGGGGGAAGGAGAAAAGGTTTGCATGATTTAGGGATGGCTGCTGTGCTGCGTCGTTGGAAGAATGCATGCTTATGCGGCCTCCTCGATATCCACCAAAAGGTTGCGCACGGGGTGTGCTGCTAGGTCCCGTGCGTTGGCAGTATTATGCCGCGGCTTCTGCAAAGAAGCGCTAAAGAAAGGCTTAACCTGGTTTGGTGTTACGATGAAACTGCAGGTCAGAGGTATCGAATAACACTTTTGAAAGGTTTTGAGCTTAAGGGCTTTCTAAGGATTGTGGCGCGGACGTGCGGAGCGTGTGAATGTTTGCTGTTAGCGCTGCGGCTCTGCGGCGCGCACCTGCTCGATGACCTTTTCCATGGTGGCGTCGATGCGGTCTTTTTTGAGTTCGCATTCCCAGATGGTTATGGGTGTCCAGCCCATTTGAGTGAGCGCTGCCACCGCGGCGCGATCGCGCTCGACGTTGCGACGGAACTTTGCCTCCCAAAACTCAACGTTGCGCTTGGGCTGGCTAGGGTTGCACTTGGGGCAGCGGTGCCAAAAGCAGCCGTTGACGAAGATGGCGATCTTGCGCCCGGGGAAGGCGATGTCGGGTTTTCCGGGCGCCTTCCATTCCAGACGGTATCCCGTAAGGCCTGCGGCGCGCAGGCGCTGGCGAACGAGCAGCTCGGGCTTGGTGTTCGCACGCTTGTTGCCCTTCATGGACTTTTTGATGGCGGCGCGACGGCGCACGAGCTCACGCTCGTCAGCGGAAAGGTCCGAGGTGTCGATGCCGTCCAGCAGGCCGGGCTTGGGGCGCTTTTTGCTGCGGCGCTTGGCTTTGCGCTTGGGCTTGGTAACGGGCTCGTCGGCTGTGGTGGACTCGGTGTCGTTGGCGCCGTTAGCCTCAAGCCGATCTTCCTTCAACTCAATCAGCGCATCGATAAGTCCCTTGTCGGCGGGCATCCATTCCACCGTGGCAAGCGAGGTGCGCGGAATCCAGCGGATATCGAGCTGGCGGTCGTGCTTCTGGGGCTCGCCAGACTCTTTAGCCAGCGAGCAGTAGTAGCACTCCATGGAGAGATGAAAATCGGGGTAGTCATACTCAACGGTATAGAAATCACACAGGTTGGTGACTTTGACCTGCAACTCTTCCATAAGTTCGCGTCGCACAGCGTCCTCGGGCGACTCGCCGCGCATGAGCTTGCCACCGGGAAACTCCCAAAGTCCCTGCATGTCGCCGTAGCCGCGCTGCACGGCAAGTAGCTCGTCGGATCCTTCCTTGCGAATGATCCCAGCGGCAACATGAACAGTCTTCAACAGAAGCCCTCTCTCAACATCAACACATAACAGGGTGGCTACCCGTACCTTACACAACGGTAAGGCAAGCGTAAGCCATATCGATGGTAGCCGACTCGTCTTCTTGCGACTATAGATGCCGTAGACTAATCGCAAGAAAGGACTCGGTATGCAAACCACGCACATGGCGACCCCGGTACTGGAAGTCGCGCATCTCGAAAAGGTATACGGAGCGCTGGGCAACGTGACCCGTGCGCTCAACGACGTCAGCTTTACCGTCAACCGCGGCGAATTCGTTGGCATCATGGGCGCTTCGGGCTCGGGTAAGTCGACGTTGCTCAACTGCGTCTCGACCATCGATAGCGCCACGAGCGGCACCATCCGTATCAACGGGCAGGACGTTACGCGCATGAAGCAGGCTAAGCTTTCGCAGTTCCGCCGCGAGGAACTCGGCTTTATCTTCCAGGACTCCAACCTGCTCGATACGCTCACGGCACGCGAGAACATCGCCCTGCCGCTCACCATCGCCCGCACAAACTCGGCAGAGATCTCGACCCGCGTGCAAGATGTGGCAGCGCGCCTGTCCATCAGTCAGGTGCTCGACAAGTATCCCTACCAGATGTCCGGCGGTCAGCAGCAGCGCGTTGCCGCGGCTCGCGCGCTCGTCACCGACCCCACCATGATCATGGCCGACGAGCCCACCGGCGCCCTCGATTCCAAGAGCGCCCGCCTGCTGCTCGAGAGCCTGGAGTCCCTCAATCGCCGCCTGCGCGCCACCGTGCTCATGGTCACGCATGACAGCTTTGCTGCCAGCTACACGAGCCGCGTGCTGTTTATCCGCGACGGCAAGATCTTCACCGAGCTGCGCCGGGGCGACACCGACCGCCGAGAGTTCTTCGACCGCATTATGGAGGTCGTTGCCATGATGGGCGGTGAGGGCTCCGATGCTCTGTAAACTCGCTTGGGGCAACGTCCGCCGCGCCGGCCGCGACTACCTCGTCTACCTTTTGACGCTCACCCTGGGTGTCACGGTCTTCTATGCCTTTAACACCATCTCGATGCAGGTCGACATCGCCGGAATCGATGAAAAGGGCTTGGCGCAGGTAATGGGCAGCATGCTCGGCGACCTGACGTACTTTTTGGCCGGTGTCATGGCCTTTTTGATGGTGTATGCCAATAACTTCATCATGAAACGCCGCAAGAAGGAGTTTGGCCTGTACCAGGTGCTCGGCATGGGGCGCGGGCGCGTCGCCACGATCATGGCGCTCGAGACGGTGATTGTCTCGGTCGGCGCCTTTGTCGCCGGCATTGTGCTGGGTGTGGGACTCTCCCAGCTCATGACGTTCTTTACGGCCTCGCTCTTTAAGACACAGATCGCCAATTTCCACTTCTTTTTCTCGGTGCATGCGTTCAATCTGACCCTTGTCTGCATGCTCGTAATGTTTGTGCTCACGCTACTGCTGAACCTTCGCGCCGTGCGTCGTACCAAACTCATCGAGCTTATGGGTGCCGAGCGTCGCAACGAGAGCATCAAGACACGCAACCCCTGGATCGCGATTGCCATCTTTGCCGTGGGCGTGGTGCTTGTGGGCGTGGCCTATTACCGTCTGCTACGTGATGGGTTCCCGCTAACCGCGACGGACAGCAAGCTGCAAGAGGCCATGAACCAGTTTGGTATTACGACCGCTATGGTTACAGTTGGCACCTTTGCCCTGTTCTGGGGACTCTCGGGCATGCTCATCAAGCTGCTGCAGAGCCTGTGCGGCGTGTATTGGCGCGGCCTCAACATGTTTACCGTGCGCCAGCTTGCGGCCAAGGTCAACACGGTGTGCTTTTCGATGGGCGTCATCGCGATGCTCCTGTTTTTGGCCATCACCTCGGTGACGTGCGGTATGTCGATTGCCAACGTGATGAACGAAAACCTGGAGCGCTATAACCCTGTTGATGTGTCTCAGACGTATGTCTATTACACGCCCGATACGCTCGACTACTACAAGGAGTATGTCAATCCGTCTGAGGCCGATCGCATGGTGCTGGCCGATACAACGGTCGATTTGTACCCTGCATGGCACGGCAAGGGCAAGTCGGCGGGCAACAACGACGAGACCGGCAAGAAGGTCAATATCGCCGATGTTGCCGGTGAGCATGTGCAGATCGATTCGTATCTGAGTTACCCATTTGGCGGCTCGAATCCTTCGGTGACCCCAAGTGAGATGTGCAAGATCATGGGCGAAAAGCTTCCCAAGGCGTTCGGGGGTAGCAATGCCGATACGATGGGTCTGTTTGTGACGCCGGCGAGCCAGTACAACAAACTGCGTCAGATGATGGGCGAGGAGCCGGTGCACATCGGTCACGACCAGTATCTACTCACATGTGATATGGGCGGCGAGCTGGTCGACCTGTACACCAAGTATATGGCTGGCGGCCATGCCCTTACCTTGGGCGGGCATACGCTCAAGCCCGCAACCGATAAGTCGGACGAAGATACGGCGGCCATCGCCAACTCGGCGATGGGCAGTAATCCGGGTACCGTCGTCGTTGCCGACGAGCTGTTGTCCCAACTTAATCTGCAGCCGTATTCCAGTAGCCTGCTCGTTAACTACAAACAGGGGATGGATACGACCGAGGCAGACGAGAGCATTAAATACACTGTGCTCGACAATCTGCTCGTTGACGGCAAGGAGCCGGGGTCGTGGGGAACCTTCATCACACGCTCCGAGATGTACACGCAGGCAGCGCAAATGAACGGTCTTATTAGCTACCTAGCCATCTACATCGGCTTTGTATTGGTCGTTGCATGCGCGGCGATACTGTCGATCCAGCAGCTCTCCAATGTGGCCGACGGCAGCCGCAGCTATCGTGTGCTGGCACAGATCGGCTGTGAGGACCGCCAGATTCGCCATTCGGTGATGGCGCAGCAAGCGGTATTCTTCCTGTTCCCGCTGGCAGTGGGCCTGGCGCACTCCTTTGTGGCGCTCAAGGTGATTATCGAGCTGGTGAGCATTTTCGGAAATATGAGCATCGGCGGCACCGTGGGCCTCACCTGCGCGATCTTCTTGGCATCCTACGGCGGCTACTTCTTGGTAACTTACCTCATGAGCACCGGCATAGTGCGAGCCGCCATCGCCACCCGCTACAGCGAGTAACAAGCGGGCAAAACCGTCGCAAAATCAGAGCGAATAACCGCCGCGAAGGGAGTCCAGCTCCCTTCGCGGCGGTATTTTGCGTATCTAGAGCATCTCAGATGCAAGTGAGTAGGCTTTTTTGAATCTGCCGCGCACATCGCGGCAAGTGCTCAATAAAATCGCAGGTCAGGGCTGTGGCGTTTTGAGGTGTGCTCGGCATCCCGCCAAAAGCCTACTCACTTGGTTTTACTGCTAGAAAACCGCCGCGAGGGAAAGTAACTCCCTCGCGGCGGTTTTTGGCGTTTGCCCAGATAAAACCTGCCAAAATAAACCTGTCCCTTTTTGGCAGGTTATCGCTTCCAAAAGTGGAGGATGAGTGTCGTGCGGTTTTGCTGTTCGGTTTTGACCAGGATGTTGTGGATGTGGGTCTTGACGGTTCCCACGGCAAGGAATAGCTCGTCAGCGATTTCTTGGTTCGATTTGCCCAGTACGACCAGACGCATAACTACGGTCTCACGGTTGGAGAGCTTGTAGGCGTTGCGATAGAAGGGCATCTGCTCTTCTATGTGTCGATCAAGATCGCTGACGTTCTTTTCCTCGGGCGCCTCCTGCATGCGGATTGAAAGCACGTGGTAGGAGTAGATGATCAGCAGAATCGCAAAGTAGCAGGCAAAGACGTTTTCGCTAAAGTTGCGCTCGGACAGATATAGTTGCAGCCAAGAGGGCGCCAGACTCATGGGGACAATCAGAATGTTGTAGAAATCCTCGGCAACGATGCAACCGACCAGAATAGCGCCGATAATCAGGTGCTTTCGTTGGTTGTTAACGCGTGCCTTCAGCTCGACTTGTGTGCTCTTGCGTGCCGTCCAAAAGATATATAGCCCCACGAAAACAAGGAATACCTGACGCATCGTGTAGTAGAGCCATTGATGAATGGGGCCGTAGGGGACAGCGACGATAATCAGCAGCTCGCTCAGCAAGAACGTTGCGACGGGAATGACAAACTGCTTTTTTGAATGCTTGTCGAGCAAATCCATGGCAATGAGCCAAATAAAAGCCTGCGAAGCGGTCGCCACAAAGGTCCGCAACACAGGCATGGTAATTGAGTAATAGTCGCTGGCTGGAAAACTCTGGTTTTGCAGCGTGTATTCAAAAAAGAAAATCTCGGTCATCTCGATGGCATAGCAGATAAATACGCCGCTGCCATAGATAAAGAAGCGTCGACGGGACGAGACATAGGCGGCAAGCGAAAGCACCACCGTCACAATACAGATCACGAGTATCGCTAGGGTATAGAAGAACATCAGGGTGTTCATCTGTCACCGTCCCATCTCATTTATTCTATGGCCGAGCTCTGTATACCTTGTGGGATATAGACGTCTCAACCCTTCGTTTCATTGCGGATTAGGCGCCGAGATACAGCATAGCCGTATACCGTTCGCGGTTCTAGATGGTAAACCCCCTGTAAACTCTTGACCTGCAGGTTTATATTGGTTTAGAGGGAGTGTAACTCCGTGAACGGTCTTTAATCCCGAATAAACTAGGTAAAAATTGCATACGGGTGAATGATGGTCTTGTCAACACGAGGCGTGATGTTCGAGCGCCTCATAGTAATAGTCGGCAAGACCGGCGGAAAGGAAATCGACATGGCACTGCCTAAGGATTTCATCGACACCAACGACTTCACCAAAGAGCAGATCCTGGCTATCGAGGATCTTGGCCTGGCAATGAAGAAGGCCATCAAGGTTGACGGTTATTATCCGCACCTGCTCCGCAACAAGAGCCTTGGCATGATCTTCCAGCAGGTCTCCACCCGCACTCGTCTTTCCTTCGAGACCGCTATGACCGACCTCGGCGGCCATGCTCAGTTCTATGGCCCTGGCACCATCCAGCTCGGCGGTCACGAGTCCCTGGGCGACACCGCTCGCGTTATGGGCTCGCTGCTCGACATCATGATGGCTCGCGTTGACCGTCACAAGGACGTCGTCGGCCTCGTCGAGGGCTCTGCTGTGCCCGTCATCAACGGCATGTCCGAGTTCAACCACCCCACGCAGGAGATGGGCGACCTCATGACCATGCTCGAGAACCTCCCCGAGGGCAAGAATATCGAGGACTGCACCCTGGCCTTCATCGGCGACGCCACCCAAGTCTGCGTCTCCCTCATGTTCATCGCCTCCAAGGTCGGCATGAAGTTCGTCCAGTTTGGACCTAAGGGCCACCAGATCCCCGACGGCGGCCTGCACGTTGGCACCGTCGAGGAGCGCGCCGAGTTCGGCAAGCAGATGATGGCCATCGCCGAGGAGAACTGCAAGGTCTCCGGCGGCTCGGTCGTCATCTCCGACGACATCGAGTGCATCAAGGGCGCCGACTTCATCTACACCGACGTGTGGTATGGTCTGTACGACGAGGAGGTCTCGGGCGAGAACTACATGGACGTGTTCTATCCCAAGTATCAGGTCACCATGGACATGATGAACTTCGCCGGCCCCAACTCCAAGTTCATGCACTGCCTGCCGGCCACCCGCAACGAGGAGGTCGTCGACGAGGTCATGGACGATCCCGAGCGCTCCCTGTGCTGGGTCGAGGCCGAGAACCGCAAGCACTCCATCCGTGCTCTCCTTGCCGCCCTGGGCAAGCGCACCCCGCTCAACGACGAGGGTGTCGAGTACTCCGCCAAGGCTGAGCTCCACGCCGCTCTCGAGGCTCTCGAGCAGCTCTAAGCCTCAAGGCTTCTAAAAGCACGTTTGCGGGCGGCGGATGCTCGTCTCCTGTCGCCCGCTCACCGAGGCCCAAGCAATTGCCTTAATACCTTAGGGCCTCGGATCTGTCCAAGACTGAGCGAAGGAGCTCATCATGAGCGACGGAAAGAAAAAGCTTTCCTTCTTGACGGTCATTTCGACCATCATCTGCGTCGTCTTCGTTTGCGAGGCCGCCGCTCCTGCTGCCGCCATTGGCAACCAGCAGTTCTTCTGGTGGATCTTCCTGATCCTGACCTTCCTGCTTCCCTACGGCATGGTTGTCGCCGAGCTCGGTACCACCTATGACGGCGAGGGCGGCATTTACGACTGGGTACGCGATGGCCTGGGCGACAAATGGGGCGCCCGCATCTCGTACTACTACTGGGTCAACTACCCGCTGTGGATCGCCTCGCTGGCTACCATGTTCCCCGACATTTTGGGCATGGTCTTTGGCGTCGAGTTCAACTTGATCGCCAAGATGGGTATCGATCTTGCCTTTGTGTGGATCGTCTACCTCATGGGCCGCTCCAAGGCGGCCGACTCCGAGTGGGTCCTTAACGGTGGCGCCATCATCAAGGTCGCCGTCGCCGTTATCGTTGGCGCTTTGGGCATTTGGTATGCCATGGAGAACGGTTTTGCGAACGACATGTCCGCTGCCACCTTCCTGCCCGAGCTCACCAACACCAACGCTCTCGGCTACCTGTCGATCATCATCTTTAACTTCATGGGCTTCGAGGTCATCTGCACCATGACCGACGACATGGCCGATCCCGCTCGCGATATCCCCAAGGCTATCATCGTCGGTGGCCTGTCCATCGCCGTGATCTACCTGTTCGCTGGCTTTGGCATCGGCGCTGCTGTGCCGGCCGATTCCATCGACCCCGACTATGGCATGATTGTCGCAGTCCAGACCATGGTGGGCGACTCCATGATCTTCAAGGTCATCTGCATCGCCTTCCTGATCACCCTGTTCGCCAACATGGCCGCCTGGTCCTTCGGCGTCAACTCCGTCGCCCGCTACGCTGCCGAGCACGGCAACATGCCCAAGGTCTTCGCCTCGATGATCTCGGATGACGACATGCCCAACGGCGCCAATCTGGTCAACGCCATCGTTGCCTCCCTGGTGCTGTGCCTGCAGCTCGTGCCCATCGACGCCATCTCCAACGGTGTCTTCTGGATGCTCTTCGGCACCTCCGTCGTCTTCCTGCTGCTGACCTACATCCCGATGTTCCCGGCGTTCCTCAACCTTCGCAAGAACGACCCCAACCGCGAGCGTATCTTCACGTTCCCGTTTAAGGGCGCCATGATGAAGGTCATGCTGGCCATCCCTTGCATCGAGCTGATCCTGGCCATCGTTGCAACGCTGGTGCCGCTCTCCGCCGCCGAGATTGGCGACAAGCTCCCGATGATCGTTATCTTCATCGTGCTTCTGCTCATCGGCGAGGTTGTCCGCGTCGTCAGCGCCAAGGGCCGCGAGACCGAGTACAAGGGCCTCACTCCCGAGCTGGCAGCTCAGCGTCTCGCTGAGGAGGCCGCCGAGGCCGAGGAGAACTAGAGCACCCGGTTCTGGGGCTCCAACCCTCATCATCTTCTAACCATTCCCCCGGGGTGGGTGTGAGCGATAGCTCCGGTAACCACCGCCCGCCCCAACCTCTCTCTTTCGTATCCTTCGTGCGTTTTGTCTCCGCGCACCGGGTTACGTCGTCGCTTGCCGGTGCGATTTCGTGAAAACCGGCGCCGGGCGCCCCGACCTTTGCCGGGGAACGGGCGCCTACCATCTCTTGGTTTTAGGCTGCGGGTAATCCGCCCGCGGCAAACGATCGTTCGATTTGGAGGAAATCTTATGCGTACGATCACCGAGTCCGAGTCCACCCCCAAGGCCGACGGCTTCTTTATGCCCGCCGAGTTCGCCCCGCAGGATCGCGTGTGGATGGGCTGGCCCCACCGCACCGACACCTGGGCCCACGGCGCCAAGCCTGCTCAGAAGCAGTATGCCGCCATCGCCCGCGCCATCTCCGAGTTCACCCCGGTCTATATGTGCGCCAACCAGGTTGACTATGCCAACTGCAAGGCCGTCTTCGAGAACGACGAGAACGTCACCGTTATCGAGATGACCACCGACGACGCTTGGTTCCGCGACACTGCCGCCACCTACGTCATCAACGGCAAGGGCGAGAAGCGTGCCAACCACTGGCACTTCAACGCCTACGGCGGTCTCGTCGATGGCCTCTATTTCCCGTGGGACAAGGACGAGCAGATCGCCCTTAAGATGGCTGAGCTCTCCGGCTGCCGTCGCTATCGTCCCGATGACATGATTCTCGAGGGCGGCTCCATCACCGTCGACGGCGAGGGCACCCTTGTCGTGACCGACCAGTGCCTGCTTTCCCCGGGCCGCACCTGCTCTGCGGTTCTGGAGGAGGAAGAGGATCCCGAGTCCATCTGGCCCAAGTTCAAGAAGAAGTTTGAGCCCTGGAGCGAGGAGCTTCGCGCCTATATGGACGAGCACCTCAAGGATTACCTGGGCGTCGAGAAGGTCATCTGGGTCAAGGAGGGCATCGACCCCGAGGAGACCAACGGTCATATCGACGACGTTGCCACGTTCATCGCTCCGGGCGTCATGGCCTGCATCTGGACCGACGATCCCGAGTATCCGTTCTACGAGCAGTGCCACGCTGCCTACGAGACCCTCTCCAACGCCGTTGACGCCAGGGGCCGCAAGATGAAGGTCTACAAGCTCTGCATGCCCGTGAACCCGCTGTTCATGGACCAGGCTTCCTGCGACACCATCGACGCCGACGAGAACGCCGAGCCGCGCGTTCCCGACGAGCCGCTGATCGCCTCCTACATGAACTACCTGGTCACCAACCACGGCGTTATCGTCCCGCAGTACGGCGACGAGAACGACCAGCTGGCCGTTGACACGCTCCAGAAGATCTATGACGAGGTCTGGGGCGAGGGCGTCTACAAGTGCGTCGGCGTTCAGTCCGAGCAGGTCGTCTTCGGCGGCGGCAATATCCACTGCATTACGCAGCAGGAGCCGTCCGCGTAATTGTCTGGCTTCCTGAGGCACGGCACCTTCCCGTTCATTCGTCGCTTGCGTACCAAAGTACGCGGCGCTCCTCTTTCACGGGAATCTGCCGCACCTCAGAAACCCAGCCGATCAATCGGACAGTCGGTGAATCGCACCGTGACCATCTCGGGGCATTGATGGTCTGGTCACTTGATGTCTTGGTCGGCTGGGTTTTTCTTTGGGCACTCCGTTGCCTCCACTTCGGAGTGCCCGCCTCTTTGATTGAGTACGCGTCTGATCTGGGATTTATTGCGGGTTAGGCCAATTGTTCGCTTGAATTTCCCAGGTCAGGCGCGTATTCAATTGCTGATAGTTTCCGGTTGCGAGCGCGACCGTTTTGATCGGAGTATCTATGTACCAGCGTATCGTCATCTACACGCGCCTGTTCCGCG
Source organism: Collinsella sp. (assembly GCA_048181625.1). Classification (GTDB taxonomy): domain Bacteria; phylum Actinomycetota; class Coriobacteriia; order Coriobacteriales; family Coriobacteriaceae; genus Collinsella. The sequence goes on from DBEYUK010000036.1 coordinate 39,231, forward strand.
AGCGTTGGTCCAACATCTGCATTCTCTCCTCTCTTTGGGATGGCACCTGTACCGGTGACGCGGCCTGCAACCCTACCTTGGGCTGCGCCTTCGGTACAGATGCCATCCTTTTTGCTGCAGGGGGAGCGCGCCATGGCAGGTAAAAAGTTCTCCCTGATTGAGGTTATCCTTTCGGTTATCTGCGTCGTGTTTACCATCGAGGCGGCGGCTCCGGCATCTGCCATGGGCAACGTGCAGTTCTTCTGGTGGATCTTCCTTATCATTACGTTTTTGCTTCCCTATGGCCTGGTGGTGGCTGAGCTGGGTACGGCGTTCGACTCCGAGGGCGGCCTGTACGATTGGGTTCGCTTGGGCCTGGGCGACCGTTGGGGCGCCCGTTGCTCTTGGTGCTACTGGGTTAACTTTCCGCTGTGGGTGGCAAGTATCGCCTGCATGTCCCCCAGTGTCATTAATGCGGTGTGGGGTATCGAGTTTTCACTCGGGATCCGAATTGCCATTGAGATTGCCTTTGTGTGGGGCGTCACGGTCATGGCAATGCAGCCGGTGGCCGAGGCAGATTGGGTCATGGACGGCGGCGCCGTCATCAAGGTGCTCATTACCGCTGTGGTGGGAATCGTCGGCATTTGGTTTGCCTGCAATAACGGCTTTGCCAACGACATGTCGTTTAAGACCTTCATTCCAGATCTGGGCGACACCAATTCGTTGACGTACCTATCGATTATCCTGTTCAACTTTATGGGCTTCGAAGTGGTCGCGACCTTTGCCAGCACGATGAAGAACCCGTCGCGCGATATCCCCAAGGCGGTTATTGCCGGTGGCGTGGCCATTGCAGCGATCTACATCATCTGTGGCATTGGCATTGGGGCCGCGGTTCCCACCGAGCAGCTATCGCTCGATTCGGGCATTGTGGACGCAGTCGCCGCTATGGTGGGGCGCACCCACCCGCTGACGATGGTCGTGGGCGTGGCCTTTTTGGTGACGCTGTTCGCCAATATGATCTGCTGGAGCTTTGGCGTCAACAACGTAGCGAGCTATGCCGCGCGCCATGGCAACATGCCGCGTCCCTTTGCACTGGTGTCCAAGAAGACTGGTATGCCCAACGGCTCGGCGCTCATTAACGGCTGTTTCGCCAGCCTGGTGCTACTGCTCCAGATTCCACTGGGTGAGGGTTCCGACGTCTTTTGGGTCTTCTTCTCGATGAACGTCGTCTTTCTGCTCATGAGCTATATCCCCATGTTTCCAGCGTTTTGGCGTCTGCGCAAGCACGATAATCGCTCGCGTGTGTTCCGTGCGCCTTTCGAGGGCAAGGTGCTCGCGGTGGCGCTTGCGATTCCCGTGGTGGAGCTCGTGCTTTCGATTGTTGCTACGATTGTGCCGCTCAACAGCTCACCTGCCGAGATGGCAAAGTTGCCGATTCTCGCGGGCGTAGTGATTGGCCTGTTATTGGGCGAGGTTTCGCGCCTCATATCGCGCCGCGGCCGAAGCGTCGACAATCCCGGCGTTGGTGCACGGGGGTCAGGTTACTTTGCACCAAAACAGTAAGCGCCGCGAGTTGCGCAGCGCTTGGTGCATCTTGGATTACTGTTCGCGGTGCTCGGGATCGGAAACGAGCTTAGGCGCAAAGAAGGGGACGTGGCCCAGATAGGGGCAGCTGTCCGAACGTTCCTCGACGACACAGGGGACGTCATTGTAGGTAAGTGAGTCGCACAGGTGGACGATGGCCTTGGCGGCAGGGGCAACGAGTATTTTGAGCGGTGCGATAGGCGCCATGGCATCTCCTTTCATCGGTGAGACACAGCTTGTTTATCTAAACGATACAGTACGTTTAATCGGTGAGTCTAATCTTGCGGCAAAGAATCTGTCAACATCCTCACGGCATCTAGACAGGGGAGGCGGGCATGAGTTTCGCGTTCTATATCTACACCACGATTATCATGGGTGTGGCTCTGGTGACCAGTGCCGTGGCATTGGTGGTTTGGCTCATGACGCGCCGTCGCGACAGCCTGGTGGCCGCGGCGGGCTTTTTGCTCTACATGCTCGATATGTCGGTCATTTTTTTTTGACGAGTACAATCGGCTCAAATACGACTACGCTGTTACCTTTAGCGAGCCGTTGCAGCACCCCTTGCTGCGCTGCGTGCTCGGTATTGCCATCTATGCCTGCGTGGTACTGTGGATGTTTGCGCGCTTGCGCAAAAGGCCTACGTCGCGCATGCTTGGACTTGCTATCGTGCCGTTTTCAATCTTGCAATTGGTGCTGGTGCCTCGCAGCGGTGCTGCCGGAGAGATGCAGCAGTATCTCTTTTGGCTCACGCGTGACCTGGGCAATGTAGGATGTCTTGCCTATGCCGCCTGGCATTACCGGCACAGGGCCACGCGTGTTGAGAAACTCGACCTCGACCGCTCAAAGCTCTTTTGGAAGGTGGCACTCGTTCTTGCGTTTTGCGTAATCGCCGAGGACACCTACATGATTTTGCTCTGCCGCCCCGACTCTCAAAACCCCGTCATCAGCCTCTTTTTGTGGTATCTGTCCGAGCGCAATATCTCCGAAAACGTGCTGCTCGTGGTATGCGCGGTCCAACTCTTTTGCCAGTTTAGCCATATCCTGCGCGTGTATGCCCGTCATCCGCGTGCCGATGAGGACGTAGCGGCCGAGAGCGCACGCTCTGGGGACGATCTAGCATCACGCGTTGTGATCTATGCCGATGCCCATAAGCTGTCGCGGCGCGAGCAGGAGGTGCTCACGCTGGTGCTGAAGGGCAACGACGCCCAAAACATCGCCAGCGAGTTGGTCATCAGCCCTGGCACTGTCAAGGCGCACTTGCATCGCATCTACGTTAAAAGCGGTGTCTCCAACCGAGATGACCTCATAGATGCCTTTTGGCGTTCCTAGTCCCTAGTCCTATTCTTCCTTGCATGCGGGTCTTGCCGTGTGGGCGGGCACGCCGTTGGGCGTAATGACGCGGTAATAATCTCAGACAATAAACCTGCAGGTAAAGCGTGTAAACCTGCTTAAACTGACCGTTTGCGGTCCCTGGCCTTGGCACGGATTTGCCCCTGTGTATCAATGGGTGTAGCGCGAAGCCGCGGACGTGGGACAGACGTCCGAGCACGGCTTGTAGGCACGCGCCGATGCGGGAGCGCTACGCTCCCAACCGAGTGCCCACGCGGGCGGTGCGTCCGCGTTGCAACCAAAGATGCCTGAGGAGGCTCACATGGACAAGGCTGATGTAGTTATCAAGAGCAACGCTGTCTTTACCGGCGATGGGCTCGAGCCGTTTAAGGGCGGCGTTGCCGTGCGTGGCGAAAGAATCGTTGCCTGCGGTGACGATGCCCACTTGGCGCCGTTTATCGGCCCCGATACTGAGGTGCGCGACTTTGGCGATCAGCTCGTTATGCCTGGCCTGATTGACTCGCACACGCATTTTGCTCAGGGTGCGTTTATGACCGACCCCGATTTTGCCGTCAACCTTATCGATTGCACCAGCTTTGAGATGGCGATGGAGCGTGTTGTAGCGTTTGCGAACGCCCGTCCCGATAATGAGTGGATTCTGGGCTGCCAAATCATTCAGTTCCAGTGGGATATCCCCGAGATGCCCACGGCTGCGATGATCGATGAATACATCTCCGACCGCCCGGTCTTCCTGCAGCAGGTTGACCTGCATACCTTTAGCGCCAATACCTGTGCCATCAACAAGGTGGGAGTGACTTCGCAGACGCCCGATCCCGCAGGCGGCAAGATCCTTAAGGATGCCGACGGCAACCTGACGGGCGTGTTTTCCAACAATGCCGGCTCCTTCTTTATGGATGAGGTCTACGACCCCGCGATGGACGTTGCGGAAGCTTCGTTTACCAAGACGGCAAAGCGCGCTAACAGCTTTGGCATCACCACTGTCGGCATGGTCAATCCTACGTTTGTGAGCATGGAAAACCCGTATGCAGTGCTTGCGGATCTTAATGCCAAGGACGAATTGCCGCTGCGCGTCTTTTTGTACACCGATCTGTTTGAGAACGAGAGCATGACGCTCGATCAAATCAAGGCCAAGTACAACTTCCCTGGTACGCAGGTCGAGTGGCACGGCTTTAAGCAGTTTCTTGATGGCGTGTGCTCCGACCACACCGCTTGGATGCTTGAACCCTATTCCAACGCGCCCGATACCTGCGGTGAGCCCGCGGAGGATCCAGAGCGCATCCGTGCCGCGATTGTCAGGGCGCAGGAATGGGGCGTTGACACGCGCGTCCATACGATCGGCGATCGCTCGGTGCGTTTTGTGCTTGATTGCATTGAGGAGGGCGAGCGCTTGCATGGTAAGCGGGGTTGCCGCCACTCCATGGAGCACAACGAGACGGTTCAGCCCGAGGATCTGCCGCGCTACGCGGAGCTTGGCATATGCCCCGGCATGCAACCGTGGCACATGCTGCTCGATATGGCTGACCTTGCCAAGGACGATGCCGTGGGCCCCGAGCGTGCAGCGCTTTCGTGGCCCCTGCACAGCCTGCTTGCAAGCGGTGCCGTGGTGCACTTGGGCAGCGACTTCCCCGTTGTGGGCTTGGAGCCCATGGAGGAGGTGTACGGCGCAGTCTTCCGCATGCTCGAGGACGGTTCCAACCCAGAAGGGTGGTTCCCGCAGGAGCGCATCACCATGGCCGAGGCCCTGCGCGCCTACACCTACGGCAGCGCCTACGCCATGCATGCCGAGGATCGCATCGGTACGCTCGCATGCGGCAAACAGGCTGATATCTGTGTGCTCGACCGCAACCTCTTTGACTGCGAACCGGCTGAGGTCCTCGAGGCCACGGCGTCTCTCACGATGATTGCCGGCAAGGTGGTCTACGAGGCCTAGCGGGGCTGCTGCATCGCCGGGCGGTGCCGCAGCCCGTGCGCGCCGCCCATCCATTCATCCATTCATCAATCTCTCATGGAAAGGGGAGAACAATGGCAGAAGAAACAACCGCCGCTGTTGAGGAGGAGCGTGAGCTTGCCTCGCAGCCGATTCCCGGCCTGGTGCGCAAGTACACCATCATCACCGGCCAGGGTATGCTCGCCCAGATTATCATGGTGGTCCTTGAGGGCCTCGTGATGGGTTGGGGCCTGGGTGCACACGGCCTGGCCTGCGTCTCGATCATCATGTCGGTCGAGTACATTAACCTGGCCTTTGGCAACCTGTTTGGCACCGGCGTGCCCGCCGTGGTGGGCAATCTTTTGGGTGCCGGCGACATTAAGGGCGCCAGCAAGGCGTTTAGCCAGGGCTTTTGGCTTACCACGATTGTGAGTGTGCTGCTTGCTGTGGTGATGGCTGTGTTTACCGAGCCCATCTGCGCATTCTTCGGCGCCACGCCCGACATCATGGCCGATACCGTTGCCGGCGTGCGCACTTTCTCCGTGCTGCTGCCGCTCACGGTCATTGGTCAGATGGTCACCGCCGTCATGCGTGTGGACGAGAAGGTTCAGATCCAGGCTAACCTCATGACCGTGTCTGCCATCGTCGCTATCTGCTGGCTTGCGCTTTCCACGTTTGTGCTCAAGCTCGGCGTTATGGGAGCCGGCGTGTACTACGGTCTTTCCATCGGTATCTGGGCCATCGGTGTCTTCTGGTTCATCGGCGGTAAGAAGTCGCAGCTCCAGATCAGCGCCGCCGATCTCAAACTCGACATGGGCATCTGCGGTCAGATCATCAAGATCGGTTTCCCGTTCTTTTTGGTGCAGGCTGCCACGTTCATCTTCAACACCGTTGCCAACTCGCTGCTTGGCCAGCTCGGCGGCGATATGGGTTCGCTCTACATCGCGGCTTTTGGCGTGATCAACGGCTACATCCTCTACATTACCATGATGGTCGCCCAGTGCTTCTCGTACGGCCTGCAGCCCATTGCCGCCTTCAACGCCGGCGCCAAGGCGTGGGCGCGCCTCAAGGAAACGCTCTCCTGCACGCTTAAGTACCAGGTCGTGACGCTTGCTGCGGTGTCTGCTGTGCTATGGGTGGCCGCAACGCCGGTCTGCGCCTTTTTTGCTGGTAGCGACCCGGCGCTCGTCGAAGTTGCCGCCAACGCCACGCGCATCGTTATCCTGGCCGTGGCCCTGGGCTATCTTGCCATGACCATGTCGATGTACTTCCAGGCGGTTGAGAAGGTGGGTATCGCCACGTTCACCGGTCTGCTCCGCTACGTGATCTGCTCCGTGCCGCTTATGTACCTGCTTGGCAACATGATGGGCGTTCAGGGTGTCTGGTTTGCCTTGGTGGCGGCTGACGCCATCACTGGCCTTATCTCCATCGCCCTCGCCGTCCGCGAATCCAAGCGACTTGCCACGCTCTAGACTCGGACACGGCCGGCGCGCGATAGTCGAATAAGTCAACTCGCCTGCAAGCCACCACAATGGGGACAGTTCCCATTGTGGTGGCTATTGTTATTTAGGGTCTGAGATTTCGGCTCTATAAATAAAGTTTTTGAACTGGGCTACTATAAGATTGTGGAAAACACTACTACAAGATTATGGAAAACACTACTGCAAGATTATGGCAAATGATACTATACGATTATGGTAACAGCGTTATAAGGGGCGTTGATATGGCCGAGTACATTAACAGGGATTTGCATGAGTTGCTCATTCGCATGGCGGGTTGGTTTCCTGTTGTGTCGTTGACGGGGCCTAGGCAGAGCGGTAAGTCTACGCTGGTTAGGCATGCCTTTCCCGACTATTCCTATGTCACGCTTGAGGACCCCCAAACGAGGCGCGCGGCCTTGGAGGATCCGGTGAGTTTTATCCGCAACCGAAAGGGCGGACTCATCATCGATGAGGCGCAATACGCCCCGGATTTGTTCTCGATGATCCAGGTTGTTTCGGATGAGCGGGGAGACGCCGGTCAATACATCCTTACGGGATCGCAAAACTTTTTGATGATGAAAAGCATCGGCCAGTCTCTTGCCGGGCGAGTCGGGATCTTAAAATTGCTGCCATTTTCGTTTCGAGAAGCGGAGAGGGGCCAGCAGGGGCAGTTGGAAGTGGATTTGTTTGCGCTCGAAGGGGGATACCCTCGCCTGCTTTCCGCCGGAATGCCGTCCTCGGTTTATTTCCCCAGCTATATTGATACCTATGTTGAGCGCGATGTTGTGGGCTTGCTTGACGTGCGCAATAAAGCGGAGTTTCATAAGTTTCTGTCCATAATTGCCCAGAGCGCCGGTGCTCTCATTAATATATCTTCGCTTTCTCGAGATACGGGTGTGAACGTATCGACCATTAAAAGCTGGTTGTCTATCCTGGAGCAGAGCTACCTGACGTTTTCACTGCAGCCCTATTATGCAAATGCCAGGAAACGTTTGACTAAAACGCCCAAGCTTTATTTTTACGACACGGGGCTGCTCTGCTACTTGCTCAAAATTGGATCACTGGAGCAACTTTTGGAGAGCCCTTATCTGGGGGCAGTTTTCGAAAACCTCATCGTTTCCGAAACGGCGAAGAGCCATCTCAACGTGGGCGAGAATCCCGAGTTGTATTTCTATAGGGACGACGGCAAGCGAGAAATCGATTTGCTCGACTGCACAAACTCAGGGAGTCCCAAGGCTATCGAAATAAAATCATCCAGAACGTATCACGATAAGTACGCCCGCCATTTACAGGCTGTATGCGATGAGATCGACATTGCAAAAGATGCGCGCTATGTTGTGGCCCGCGTGGATTCAACGTATGAGTCGAAAGACTGTAGTGTGGTTTCGGCGCGTGATTGGCTTTTGCGATAACAGGCTCGGCGTATTAACGACCGCCGCGAAGGGAACCGGCCCCTTTTGCGGCGGTTTTTTGCCTATCTGGTGCGTCTTAGATGCAAGTGAGTAGACTTATTTGGATATGCCGAGCACATCGCGACAAATGCTCAATAAAGCCGCAGGTCAGAGCTGTGGCGTTTTGGGCGTGCTTGACCTCCTGCAAAAAGCCTACTCACTTGGTTTTTTCTGTTAGAAGACCGCCGCGAGGTGGAGCGGCTCCTCCGCGGCGGTCGGCGTTTGCCCAGATAAAACCTGCCAAGATAACCCCGTCTACTCTTTGAGCCAGAGCCGACACTAATTCAAATGGCGAAATCAAAGGGCGTTCTCCGCATGGAGGGCGCCCTTTTTCATCGCAGGATGTTTTGCGCGGCAGTCATAAGGCCCAGGCGGTTGCTGACGCCGAGCTTGCGATAGATGGCGTTGACGTGCTTCTTGACGGTTGACTCGCTTATGAATAGCTCGTTTGCCATTTGTTTGTTCGTTTTGCCGTCGAGCATGAGCCGCATGACTTCGGCTTCGCGCGGTTGGATATTGTGTTCTGTAATGAAGGCGTTCAGATGGTTTGCGTCTTCTGTCTGGGTGAGCTTAACGCCCCGAGGATAGAGGTTGGCGAGCGCGAGGCTCGCGTGCCGAGCGACTTCGAGCAGGATTGCGAGCTCGGTGTCGGTGAAGTCTCCGGCCGTGCGTTCGCGAAACAGGGTGATGCTTCCTAGCGGGCTGTCGTTGTGCGCGAGCGTGGCCGTACAGCCAAAGTAGACGCCCTGCGGTTCCATCCATTTGCGATAGATGGGCGTGGCATCGCGTCGCTCGACGTCGACGAGGTCGAGGTCGCGGTAGACGCCGACCTTATGTAAGTCAAAGCTCCATGTTGTATAGTCCATCGCGGCGTAGCGGTTGTAGTAGTCGCTCAGCGCGCGGTCGTCCATTCCGCTGCTTGCGGGGTGGACGTAGCGTGGGGCATCACTGCCCGCCGCCTCGATCAGGTCGAACATGGCGATCCGATGGGGCACGAGCCCTGTCGTTCCCTCGAGGGTCTCCTTTTGCAGCTTATCGACACCGTGTGATGCGTGGATTGCAAGCGCGAGCTCGTTGAGAGCAGTCCAGGTCGTACTGTCCAACTCAATAGTCTGCTGTTTATTGCGTGGGGGCATAGGGCGTCTTTTCCATTGTGGAACCCAGTATGTCATGTTCTCGGCCTGAATAGAACTTTAGGTCAGCGAATGGTATACCGTCGGTCGCTGAAAGGGGCTCGAGGGACCATTGAGAACATCTCGGTGCGGCCGCATCATGGTCTCGTCAAGCAAGAGCACCGAGATTTAGGAGCTTGAAATGAAGACCATCTACGAGAGTGAGTCCACACCTAAGAAGGACGGGTTCTATATGCCCGGCGAGTATGAGGAACAGGTGCGCACCTGGATTCTGTGGCCGCACCGCTCCGACGTGTGGCGCTGCGGCGCCAAGCCGGCGCAGAAGGTCTTCACCGAGATCATCAAGACCATTGCACGTTTTCAGCCCATCACTGTGGGCGTCAACACCGAAGACTTCCCCGCGGTGTGTGAGATCTTCGACGGCATTGAGAACGTGCGCGTTATCCACATGGAGTACAACGACAGCTGGATTCGCGATCCCGGCCCGGCGTTCCTTGTTAATGACAATGGTGAGGTTGCTCTTTCGCACTTCCACTTTAATGCTTACGGCGGTTTCATTGACGGCCTGTATTTCCCGTGGGACAAGGACGCTTCCATTGGCCTGCAGGTGGCACAGCTCGAGCAGGTTAACCGCTATCGTCCCGAGGATTATATCCTCGAGGGTGGCTCGTTTAACTGCGACGGCCAGGGCACCGTGGTGACCACCGAGATGTGCCTGCTCAATGAGGACCGCAACCCCCAGTACACCAAGGAGCAGATCGAGGAGAAGCTTGCCGAGTACCTGGGCATCGAGAAGGTCATTTGGATCAAGGATGGCATCGACCCGTTTGAGACCAACGGGCACGTGGACGACGTCGCATGCTTTAGTGCGCCCGGCGAGGTCTGCTGCATGTGGACCGATGATCCCAACCATAAGTTCTACAAGGAGTGCCAAGAGGCGTATAAGACGCTTTCCGAGACGACGGATGCCCGTGGCCGCAAGCTCAAGATCCACAAGGTGATTATGCCTGCGACCTCGGTATATATGACCGAGGAGGAGGCATCGACCATCGATCCGGTCGAGGGTGTGCTGCCGCGTACTCCCGAGGATGCCTTTGAGCCCAGCTACCTCAACTTCTTGCCCATCAACGGGGCGGTGCTGGTGCCACAGTTTGGCGACCCCAACGATGCCCAGGCACTCAAGGATATCCAAGCCGCCTATCCGGATCGCGAGGTCATCGGCATCATGACGCGCGAGGTCATCTATGGTGGCGGCAACATCCACTGCATCACCCAGCAGCAGCCCAAGGCGCGCTGTAAATAGCAGTTCCATGGTGAACAGTGCTTGATTGTCCGCACGCGAAAGTCCGCCGACTTCAATGGTCGGCGGACTTTTTGTGTGGTGGTTTCAGCTGAACGGCGGGCCGTGCGGCTTGGGTGTGCGGGCACACAATCTGGGGAAACCAAACAGATTGGGGCCTTATATGATCGACTCGAAGGGAAACGTGCGACCCGAGGGCATGTTTAACAGGGCGTACCTGGCCCCCGAAGCCCAGCACGCATACGATACGCTGCTCGAGTGCGTGCTCAACGGGCAGAAGGACTGCGAGGTTTCGGCGCGTGCGGGTATGGATACGATCAAGGCGCTCGTATCGCTTTACGCTTTCGGATGTGACACATAGGACTGCGTGCGCCGCTCCCGGCTATATTGCCCCCGAGGTGCTTCAACTCATGGAGATAGCCGACATCAGCGATTTCGAGAGCTTGGCAGCGTCCACGAATGCCCCCGTGTTTACGCCACAGACGGATGACTTTGGACTCGCGGTCCATATCTTTAAGATGCTTAACCGCGGAATACACCCATACGCTTCTGGTGAGCTGGACTTGGACATATTTGACCTGGACGACGATGACATTCCGCCTGCACCATTGATAAACAGCTGCGTGTGTAATGGGCACAGCCCGTTTGTGGGGACGTTGGTCGGATACGTTGTCCCAAAGTACGCTCTTGAGCTCGATGATTTTGCGGCCTTATGGGCGAAGCACTCCGTCGATCGCTGTATGGCAGGGCGGAGGAGCGTCTTGACGCACGCACATGGGCGCGCCTGCTCGACCGCTATCTATCCGAGACAGTTGTGTGCAAGCGTGGCCATCTCCACCACTCGTTACAGCACGAATGCCCTTGCTGCCGAGGAGAGCGCGCCTTGTTGGCTCGTCTTGGTTGATGGTTTGGACCGTCTTGTAGAAAGCCCGTGAGGCGACATGCAAGTTAATCCTGCGTGTCGCCTCCATACATATAGACGATAAATCCGTCGCCGGTGTCCTGGCTGTGATCCTCCAAGATGCGCTTCATGTTGAGGTGCTCGTAGAACTGCCAGTCGGAGTTGCAGTCGCTCATCAGGAAGAAGTTGGTGCACCCGGCTTTGGCGAGTTCGGCGCGCGCAAGGTCGATGAGCGTACGGCCGAGCCCCTTGCCCTGCCATTCGGGCACGATGATGATCAGGTTGAGCTGGCCCTGGGCATATTCGTTGCCCGTGGCGGCAAAGCGGTCGGCTGTTGCCTTCTCGCGGCTATCGCCAAAGAGCGAGCCTTCGAGCTTGGCATCGGCGGTCTTTGCCATCTCGGTTGCCTGGACGAACATCTCGTTGTAGCAGGGCTCCCACGTGGGATTGGTGCGTGGTTTGCCGTCTTCGAAGATGCCGATGCAGCAAGCGGCGATGATGCGGCCTTCAGCTTCGGCAACGAGCGCGATGGGGGAGCGCTGCAGCTGCATGGCGATGTTAAAGCGCGCACAGAAATCGGCGGCTTCGACGTCGCCTCGGTTGCGCAGCGTGTTGCACCACAGCTGGTTGTAGATGGCGGCGATGCCGGCCAGGTCATCGAGCGTGGCGGCACGCAAAGTTACGGTGTCAAGGCTCATGGGGGCTCCTTCCAAGTTGGGTCAGGCCACCCCTGAGTGTGACATGGACGCAGGACGGCCGCATCGACCATTCGGCAGGCGAGCCTCGAATCCTCGGGGACGGAGGGTCCTAAGAAGGAATGAGGGCGGATTTTCGGACACTTGCTCGATGAGAGTGGATAATCTCCCACTTTTAGCGCTGGTATAGGCCAAAAACGGGAGATTATCCACTCTCATTCTGGGTAGTCGTTGGGGACGTTCTTAAACGACCAGTCATTAAAGAACGTCCCCAATGACTACCCCAAGGAACATCCTAGACTGCCGGCAGAGACGATATGAGCAGGACATAAAAACATTGAGAGCCCCTGCTGCATGAAAGACCGCGGATTAGGCCGACAATGGTGAGTGTCTAATTCAGCCGCGGCGGCCACGCCGCATTCATGGAAGGGGCTCCCATG
>DBEYUK010000037.1:0-22245 GCA_048181625.1 Collinsella sp.
CCCTTCGACTCGAATTCTTGACGGCCTGAACAATCGTCAATATCGGTCGGAGGGGTGGCTTTGTAAAGCCGTTTGTCTCCACCCGCGTAGCGGGTGGTTTAAAGCTGGCCGCTGCGCGGCCAGCGGACTAAAGTCTTGAAACGAAAGCGGCAACGCCCGTGATGGACGTTGCCGCTTTTCTATTGAGAAAACTACTCGGTTTCCGTTGCTAACCACCACAATGGGGACAGGCCCCTTTGTGGTGGTTTTGGCCTTAGCCCGTCCCCTGCTGCTAGACCGTGATGACGTTGTCCATTGCCCGGTACTTGGCGGGGACCTCGCCTGCGGTAATAATCGTTGCGTCGCGGAAGTCCGCGAACTTGACGGGCGCCACCATGCCAAATTTACTGGCGTCCGAGATTACGAAGCGTTTGGCGGTATGGCGCATCGAGATACGCTTGACCTGTGCTTCCTCGATATCCGGTGTGGTGAGACCTTGCTCGGCGGCGATGCCGTTGGATCCCCAAAAGCCGCAGTTGTAGTTATAGCGGTCCAGGGTTGCCAAGGCATCGGGGCCAACGAGCGCCTCAGTCTCGGGTTTGAGCTCGCCGCCCAGCACCACGGTACGCATGCCGCGCAAAGCAAGGCGCTGAGCATGGAGCACGGAATCGGTCACATAGGTGACATCTTCAAGGTGTGGAAGATGCTCGATGAGCCTGAGCGTCGTCGAGCCCGAGTCGATGTATACAAAGCTCTCAGGCTCCACAAGCGCCGCCGCACGGGCGCAGATACGCTCCTTGTCATCGTTATGGAGGTCGCTGCGCTCATTAAGCGTTAGGTCGCGCGTCACGTGCGCGCGCTCAAGACTCGTCGCCCCACCGTGGACCTTGGCGATGCGGTGCGCTCGGTCGAGCGTCTGCAGGTCGCGCCGAATGGTAGACGCCGTCACGCCCAGGGCCTCAGCAAGCTCCGGCACGGTAACCGAGCCGGCTCGCTGCACCATCGACACGATCGCGTTGAGCCTATCTTCCGCAAGCATCGCTTACTCCTCCTCGGGGTACACAACTCCCCAGTCGGCGCGGAGCTTGGTCATAAGCTCCATAACATCAGAAGCATAGCCCAGAAGCTCACGCTTCGAATCATCGCCGGCAACGGCCTTCTCAAGATCGGCCATCTCGTAGCACAGAGCGTATGCCTCGGTGCCAGCGTGGACCTCCTCACGGTGACCGTCTGCAGTCCACACGATGGTCGCATGATCGGCACGCGGATAATCGTTGACCTCGATATAGCACTTGTCGAAGCTGATGACCGAGCGCTTGGGCTGCTTGGAGTGGAGCGTAAGGCTCACCACGCCCAGCTGCTGTTCGGCGTTACGGCAGACAATGCCGCCCGCAACGTCGACACCGGTCTCACAGGTGTTGCCCAGCGAGACAACCTCAGCGGGCTGGCTCGCCATAAAGAGGCGCATAACGGAGAGCGCATACACACCAATGTCGAGCATGGCGCCACCGGCAAGGCTACGGTTGTAGAAGCGGTTGGTCAGATCGCCGTACTCCTTATAGCTGCCAAAGTTGAGCTGAGCGAGGTTCATACGGCCAAAGTCGCCCGCATCCATGCGACGGCGCAGCTCCTGATACAGCGGCATGTGGAGCACCGTGGTGGCATCCATAAGAACCACGTTGTGCTCGTCAGCGATGGCACGGGCCTCGTCGAGCTCGGCAGAGTTGAGGGTAATGGCCTTCTCGCAGAGCACGTGCTTGCCAGCTGCCAGAGCGGCTCGCAGATAGGTGATATGCGTGTTGTGCGGCGTGGTGATATAGACTGCGTCAATGTTCGGATCGGCGTAGAGATCCTCGACCGTGTCATAGACCTTCTCAACGCCATACTGCTCTGCAAAAGCCTGAGCCTTGGACAGTGTGCGGTTGGCAACGCCCGCAAGCTTGCGGCCGGCAAGAGCGAGAGACTGGGCCATCTGGTTGGCGATAACACCGCAACCGATCACGGCCCAGCGGAGCTCGGGGGCCGTAAAAATATCGTTGGGGAACGGCTGATCCTGGACCGAGGCAAACGCCGCCTTAGCGGCTGCTTCGGCGTCGAGCGGAGCCTGTTTGGAATCTGCCATTATGTGCCTCCTGAGGTATCGGAAGTCCTTCATTTCTAACAACCCTATAATCGCACAATTGCGCGCGTATCTGCTCGTGTTTGCGTGTTTATTTGCTTATCGGTCATTATTTAGCCATAGTTGGCAGATGTTTGCGCGGTTATGCGCATTATCGCGCAAGGCTATGCGCGTAAATGCGCATGCGACGATCCTTATGAAACAAAAAAGGGCGGAACACCATAGCCATAAAGGACAGAGTAGGCTGTATTACTCCACCCCTCTGGGGGCACCAGGCATCAAAGGACCGTCCCAAACTGCCGGCACATAGAGACTGTCCCCCAACAACTGGTCATTTAAGTCTGTCCCCAATGAGTATGGGCATTTCCACGGCACTCATTTAAGTCTGTCCCCAATGAGTGGGGATAGAAAAAGGCCCGGGTGCCTTGGCATCCGGGCCTTTGCTAGCAACTTAACTGTTGCGGGCAGCTTAGAACTTGTGGCCGCACTTCTTGCAGACGCGCAGCTTGTTCTTGCCGTCCTTCTCGTGACCGACGCGGGTAACCTTACCGCACTCGGGGCAGACGAGATTGACGTTGGAGGCATCGATGGGAGCCTCCTGCGAAACGATACCGCCCTGCTGGTTGGCAGCGTTGGGCTTGACGGCCTTCTTGACGACCGAAACGCCCTCGACAACGACCTTGTTCTCGGCGGGGAGAGCACGCAGGACAACGCCCTGCTTGCCGCGATCCTTACCAGAGAGAACCTGGACCTTATCGCCCTTCTTGATATACATATATCTCCCCTAACTACAGGGTCTCGGGAGCGAGCGAGACGATCTTCATGTACTTCTTGTCACGAAGCTCGCGAGCGACAGGCCCGAAGATACGGGTGCCGACGGGCGAACCATCGTTGTTGATGACAACGCAGGCGTTCTCATCAAAGCGAATATAGGAGCCATCCTTGCGGCGGATCTCCTTAACGGTGCGAACGACGACGCAACGGACAACGTCCTTCTTCTTGACGTTGGCGCCAGGGGTAGCCTCCTGGACAGCACCGATGAACACATCGCCGATGCCTGCATAACGACGCTTGGAACCGCCAAGCACCTTGATGCAGCGAATCTTGCGAGCGCCGGAGTTGTCGGCGACGTTCAGCATGGTTTGCATCTGAATCATGGTAGATGTTCCTCCGAACTAAGAACCGAAGAGAGGTGCGCAGCCTTTACGCGGCCCGTGGTATGCAAGCCAGGCATACGCACATCTTCGGAAACGTACAAGTCGTAAGAGCGACTGCTTATTTAGCGCGCTCGACGACCTCGATGAGGCGCCAACGCTTCATCTTGGACATAGGACGGGTCTCCATAACGCGGACGGTGTCGCCCACGCCAGCCGTGCACTCCTCGTCGTGAGCGTGCAGCTTCTTGGAGCTGGTCATCATCTTGCCGTACTTGGGGTGACGCTTGCGCTCGGTGATGGTGACAACAATGGTCTTGGCACCGGAGACGGAGGTAACGACACCCGTACGGACCTTACGCGAGTTACGCGAATCAGTCATGTTCTCTCCTTAGGTCCTACTCGGCGACAGCGGACTTCTCCGCTGCGATCTCGCGGGCGCGCTGCTCCGTGAGGACGCGAGCGATGTCCTTCTTCACGGTGTTGACGCGAGCGGTGTTGTCCAGCTGGCTGGTGGCCATCTGGAAACGAAGGTTAAAGAGCTCGGCGCGCATTTCCTTCAGCTTCTCAACGAGCTGAGCGTCCGAGAGCTCACGAATCTCTGCGGGCTTCATTAGTTCTCCTCCTTGGCGGCGGCGGCGTCCTCAGCAGCCCACTTGGCCTCGAGAGCGGCCTCCTCAGCCATCTCCTTCTCGATGCGCTGCTCAGCGTTCTTAGCAGCAACAATCTTGGTCTTGATGGGAAGCTTGTGCTGTGCAAGACGCAGAGCCTCGCGAGCGACCTCCTCGGGCACGCCCTTGACCTCGAACATGATGCGGCCGGGCTTGACGACGGCCACCCACTCCTCGGGGTTACCCTTACCAGAACCCATGCGAGTCTCAGCAGGCTTCTTGGTGATGGGCTTATCGGGGAAGATCGTGATGTACACACGACCGCCACGCTTCATGTAGCGGGTCATGGCAATACGAGCGGCCTCGATCTGACGGTTGGTGATCCAATGGGCCTCGAGAGCCTGGATACCAAACTCGCCGAAATGCAGCTCGGTATTACCCTTGGCCTGGCCCTTCATGGAGCCACGCTGCACCTTGCGGTGAAGAATACGCTTAGGGGCAAGCACTACTGACCCCTCCTCTCGGAGTTACGACGACGAGGACGGGAAGAGCCCTCGAGTGCAGGGTTGGGAACAGGCTGGCCCGGGAGCTTCTCGCCCAGGTAGATCCAGACCTTCACGCCGCAAGCGCCCATGGTGGTGCTGGCGACAGCCGTGCCGTAGTCGATCTTGGCACGGAGGGTGTGCAGAGGCACGCGACCCTCGCGGTACCACTCACGACGGCCCATCTCGGCACCGCCGAGACGACCGGAGCACTGGATACGGATGCCCTTAGCGCCGGCCTTGCGGGCGGACTGGACAGCCTTGCGCATAGCGCGACGGAAGGCAACGCGGCCCTCGAGCTGCTCGGCGATAGACTGAGCAACGAGGTTGGCGTCGAGCTCGGGGCGCTTGATCTCGACAACGTCGACGGAGAGCTGGCCCTTGGAGACGCCAGCAACCTTCTCGAGCTCGGTGCGGAGGGTATCGATCTCGGCACCCTTCTTACCGATGACAACGCCGGGGCGAGCGGTGAGGATGATGACCTTCACCTTGTCGCCAGCGCGCTCGATCTCGACGCGGGAGACAGCTGCGCGGGAAAGACGCTTCTCGAGGTACTTGCGGATCTCGAGATCGTTACCGAGGGTCTTAGCGTAATCCTTCTCTGCGAACCAGCGGGAGCGCCAGTTCTCGGTGATGCCAAGACGGAAGCCGGTGGGGTAGACTTTCTGACCCATACAGCTTTACGCCTCCTTTCGAGGAGCAACGACGACGGTGATGTGGGAAGTACGCTTCAGAATGCGAGAAGCGGAACCCTTGGCGCGGGGACGGATGCGCTTAAGCGTCGGACCATCGTCAACATAGGCAGCGGCGACAACCAGGTTGTCGGCACGCAGACCGTTGTTGTTCTCGGCGTTCGCAACGGCGGAACGGAGAACCTTCTCGACATCCACGGCGACGGCGCGGTCGCAGAAGTGGAGGATGTCGAAGGCCTGAGCGACAGGCTTGCGGCGGATCAGATCGACCACCAGGCGGGCCTTGCTGGGGGAAACACGCACGTACTTAGCGACGGCGCGAACCTCGGTGGCCTCAGTTTCAATAGACTTAGTTGCCATTTACGGTTAACCCCCTATTTGGCCTTGTGGCCACGGAACGTACGAGTCGGCGCGAACTCGCCGAGCTTGTGACCAACCATGGACTCGGTAACATACACGGGCACATGCTTGCGGCCGTCGTGGACGGCGATGGTGTGACCAACCATCTCGGGGAAGATGGTGGACGCGCGAGACCAGGTCTTCACGACGTCCTTCTTGCCAGCCTCGTTCATCGCGGTGATACGCGAGAGAAGGCGAGTCTCCACGAACGGGCCCTTTTTGAGACTTCTGCTCATAAGTGCTTTCTCCTAAAACTCGGTATCCGAAATTACTTCTTACGGCGACGAATGATGTGCTGGTTCGAGACCTTCTTCTTCTTGCGCGTACGAAGGCCCTTCGTCGGCTTACCCCAGGGGGTAACAGAGGGACGACCAGAGGTGTGGTTCTTGCCCTCGCCACCGCCGTGCGGGTGGTCGACAGGGTTCATGACGGTACCGCGGACGGTCGGGCGCACGTTCATGTGACGCTTACGGCCGGCCTTGCCGATGACGATGTTGGAGTGATCGGCGTTGCCGACCTCACCGACGGTGGCGCGGCAGGTAACGAGGATGCGGCGCATCTCGGAGGAAGGCATACGGACGATAGCGTACTTGCCCTCCTTACCCATCAGCTGGCAGGAGTTACCGGCGGAACGGGCGATAGCAGCGCCCTTGCCCGGCTGGAACTCGACGGCGTGGATGAGCGTACCGACGGGGATGTCAGCGAGGGGCAGAGCGTTGCCCGGCTTGATGTCGGCGTCAGAACCGGACATGATGGTCTGACCGACCTCGAGGCCCTTGGGGGCCAGGATGTAGCGCTTCTCACCGTCAGCGTAGTGCAGCAGAGCGATGCGAGCGGAACGGTTCGGATCGTACTCGATCGTGGCAACCTTGGCGGGCACGCCGTCCTTGTTGCGCTTGAAGTCGATCACGCGGTAACGACGCTTCACGCCGCCGCCCTGGTGGCGGGTGGTGATGCGGCCGTTGTTGTTACGACCGGCCTTCTTGGGCAGGGGCTCGAGAAGAGACTTCTCGGGCTTGGTGCAGGTGATCTCGGAGAAGTCGGAGATCGTCTGCCAACGCCTACCAGCGGAGGTCGGCTTAAGGTGCTTTACAGCCATTACAATCCCTTTCAATAGGAATCCGTTAGCCATCGCAGACAGGGATTCGAGGTTCTGCCTCGGGTGCGATGACACCGGACGTATACACGGTTCCGGGCGTGTCCATTTTATACGCCCAAAACCTTGAGCTCCCGCCTCCCCTATTTGGGAGGCATGAGCTCACTCAACAGCAGCGAGTCTTAGGCCTGGTTGCCAAAGACCTCGATGGTGTCGCCCTCGGCCAGCGTGACGATGGCCTTCTTCCAAGAACGGGTCTTGCCGGCGACATAGCGCACACGCTTGGTCTTGGGCTTGACCGTCAGGGTGTTCACGCGAACGACCTTGACGCCGAAGATCTCCTCGACAGCGTCCTTGATCTGATACTTGTTAGCATCCTTGGCGACCTCGAACGTGTACTTGTTCAGCTCCATGCCGGAGAAGGAACGCTCGGACACGATCGGACGGATGATGATCTCGTGGGCGGTCATTTATGCAAGCACCTCCCCGAAGTGAGCGGCGATGTCGGCGGGCATCAGCACGGCGTTGTTGTTGACGAGATCGTAGGTGTTGGCCTCGTCAGCGGTGATGATGAACGTCTTGGGAATGTTGCGGAACGACAGGTAGGCGTTGACGTCCTCATCGCGAACGATGATGGTCAGACGCTTGCCCTCAAGGCCGAGAGCCTTGAGCATGGCGACGGCAGCCTTGGTGGAAGGCTTCTCGAAGCCGTAGTCGTCGACGAGCACGAGCTCGCCATCGGCCAGCTTGGCGGACAGCGCGGAGCGCATAGCCAGCTTGACCTCCTTGTTGTTCATACGCTTAGCGTAGGAACGGGGCTTGGGGGCGAAGACGACGCCACCGTGACGCCACTGGGCAGCACGGATGGAACCCTGGCGGGCACGGCCGGTGCCCTTCTGACGCCAAGGCTTCTTGCCGCCACCGGAAACCTCAGAGCGGCCCTTAGCGGACTGGGTGCCCTGACGCCAAGAGGCCATCTGGCACTTGACGATGTGGTGCATAACGTGGATGTTCGGCTCGATGCCGTACACCTCAGCGGCGAGCTCGGCCTCGGCGACCTTCTTGCCCTCGCTGTTCTTTACTTCAAACTTTGCCATTTAAGTGTTCTCCTTGGTATGACGCTGGGCTAAATGGGCTGGGCCCTTAGGCCATACGGATGGCGACGAGACCATTCTTGGCACCCGGGACAGCGCCCTTGACCAAGATGAGGTTCTGCTCGGCATCGATGCGGACAACGGAAAGGTTCTTGACGGTAACGCGCTCGTTACCCATGTGACCGGCCATCTTGACGCCCTTGAGGACGCGCGCAGGATAGGCGCACTGACCGATAGAACCGGGGTGACGCTGGAAGTGAGAACCATGCGTCATAGGACCGCGGCGCTGACCCCAGCGCTTGATGCGACCCTGGAAGCCCTTACCCTTGGAGGTACCGATGACGTCGACCTTCTCGACATCAGCGAAATCAGCGACGGTGACGACCTCGCCGACCTTGTGCTCCTCGCCGTTCTCGACGCGGACCTCACGAAGGAAGCGAACAGGCTCGACGCCAGCCTTGGCGAAGTGACCAGCCATGGGCTTGTTCACGTTCTTGGCCTTGATGTCGCCGAAACCGATCTGGACGGCGTCATAGCCGTCGGTTGCCTGAGTTTTAACCTGCGAGACAGCGCAGGGGCCAGCCTGGATGACCGTGACGGGAACGACGTTGTCGTCCTCGTCCCAAACCTGGGTCATGCCAATCTTGCGGCCGAGAATCATGCTGATCAAGATATGATCCCAACTCTCGCGTGGTCTTGGGACAATGCGTACACCACCGAGCGTACGCCCCTAGAGGACCACTACTTACACGACGTGCTCCCCAGCCTTGTATTTCGCCCGGACTACCTGACAACCCTATTAAGCAGGCATTTTGTCCAGCCAGAATACTCCCCTGGTTACACACAGCTGTTTAGTATACACGGCTGCGGGCGTATCCATCGAGATTCATATTTCACTCACATTGTTTACGCAGGTAAAGTGCGTGGCACGTTCCCAGTGTGCGGCGGAGGGGACGCCACGTTGATGTCTGCTTAACTCTGCTCGCTCAGGCTAATGACTTTGTTGAGGGTCCACAATTTGTTGCAAGGTGAACTTGCATTGGGGCGTATCGTCCTCTTCTCGCGCATCGTCAAACCCGAAGATCATGATGGCGCAGTTGGGGAGTTTTGTTGGGAGCTCGAAGCCCTCTGGGGCTGCAGCCTTGATGAATTGGCGGCTGGCGCTGCCGTGGCTTACTGCTAGGAGGGCTTCGATGCCCTCGAAGTCCATGAGATTAGTGAGGGTGCCTACCATGCGTTCTTGCAGTGCGCGGCTTCCTTCTCCTCCGAAGGGGACCAAATCCTCGCCCGGATCCCAGACGTCGGTGGGAAGGGCATCGTGGGGACCTTCCTCGAAGGTGCCGTAGCAGCGTTCGATGATGCCTTCGCAGGGCTCGACTGCTGCGTCCGGGCCAAGGAGTTCGGTTGCGACGAGCTGAGCCGTGTCCATGGCTCGGCCTAAGGGCGAAGAGACCACTTTGTCGGGGACAACGTCGTGGCTCTTGAGCCATGCGGCTGCCATTCCCGCTTGTTTGCGGCCCAGGTCGGTCAGCGGTGAATCGCAGCGGCCCTGGACCAGCTTTTTGACGTTGAATTCCGTCTGGCCGTGGCGGAGTAGGTATAGGCGCTTCATGCTCTCCCCTTCTGTATAACTTGCTTTGCCGGCACAGCCTTACTCGTGGGTATGCCCTACGTAGTCCTCGTCGATCGTAATCTTGGCAATCGACTTGGGATATTCCGATTCGACCCGTTGTGCCAGCGCGTGCTTTAAGTCTTCGGCACTCATCTGCAGATCCGAGGGACGCACGCAGTCAAAGATCACGTTGGTGTGCGTAGGACCCGGCACACAGCGTAGGTCATGAATCGAGAGGCGGTTATCGATCTCCTGAGCCATTGCGTTGATACGCAGGCGCATGCTCGCCACCTTAGGGTCGTCGGTCACGATGGGGTCGTAATGGAGCGTGACAATCATGCCGTCTTCGACCCTAAACGACTGCTCGATGTTATCGAGCGTGTCGTGGCTTTCCAGCGGGCTGGCCTCGGCCGCCATCTCGGCGTGCGCACTTGCAAACTTCCTGCCCGGGCCGTAGTCGTGAACCATCAAATCGTGAACGCCCAAAACGCCGGGATAGCTCATGATCTTGTCTCGAATGTGCTTGACCAGCTTAGGATCGGGCGACTGGCCCAAAAGCGGGCTCACCGTATCTTGAATAAGTTCAAGGCCGCTCCAGCCAATATAGGCGCCAACGGCAAGTCCAACCCAAGCATCAAGATTGATATGCGTCACCTGGGAAACAATCGCGCACGCCAGCACGGCGCCTGTGGCAAGGACATCGTTCTTGGAATCCTGCGCGGTCGCATGCAGCGTCTCGGACTCGATACGATCGCCGAGCTTTTGGTTGAGGGCCGCCATCCAGAGCTTTACGGCCATCGAAAGCGCCAGGACTGCCACCAGGGCAAGCGAGAACTCGACAGGTTCGGGGTGGATGATGCGCTCAACCGAGGACTTCACCAGCTCAACGCCGATCAGCAGCACGAGCGCCGCCACGACCAGACCCGAGAGATACTCGTAGCGGCCATGTCCGTAAGGATGCTCGGGGTCCGCCGGCTTGCTCGCAAGTTTAAAGCCCAGCACGCTCACAATGTTTGAGCTGGCATCGGACAGGTTGTTCATGGCATCCGCCACGATCGAAACCGATCCCGACAGCACGCCAATTGCGCCCTTCGCAGCGCATAGTGCCACATTGGCGAGAATACACACCACGCCCGTCAACGTGCCCACGCGCGCACGGTCGCCCTGCGCACGCTTAACAATCCACTCGACCATCTACATCCGCCCCCACGGTGCTATCTATATATCTATTGCTCAAACGGATTGTAGTGTAGCCACTTTGTCCCCCAGATACAAAAAGGCCGCGACCCACACGGGCCACGGCCTTGGAGCATGGCAAAGGAATCGTCCTTGTGTCGCACAGGTTTACGCGCTTACTTCGGCCACGCTCTTCGAGGTTTCGGGCAAATCGGCTCCGTCTTCTGCCGTCTGCCCCTTCGCCGGCACCACGCCAAAGCAGTAGCTCAGCGCCGCAGA
Source organism: Collinsella sp. (assembly GCA_048181625.1). Lineage (GTDB taxonomy): Bacteria > Actinomycetota > Coriobacteriia > Coriobacteriales > Coriobacteriaceae > Collinsella. Next base: position 10,754 of record DBEYUK010000037.1, read on the forward strand.
CATCGCAAATGCCACACCGCCGGCAGCACAGCACCACAACAGGTTCGAGATGCCGCCCGTGGCAAAACCAATGACCATGAGGACATTCGTCATGCCGATGGTATAGGCCGTAACGTGGCCCACGGCCGCAACAAGGCCTCCGACGGCGCCGCCAATGGCCATGCACGTCAGGCACCTGCCATATTTAAAGCCGCAACCGTACAGCGCTGGCTCACTTACGCCACCAAGCACGCCCGAGATCGAATAGCCCAGCATGAGCGCCTTCTCGTCCTTATCCGCAACGCGAAGCGACGCGCCAAAGGGCATGCCCCAAACAGCGAACGTTGCCATCGTCGCGGCGATCAGGATGCACGAATCCGTTCCCACACTCATAAACTGCGCATAGGCGAGCGATAGGACAACGTTGCTGACGCCCGCGATCTTTAGGAACTCCCAGCCCGCGGCAAGCCCCATGAGCGTGAGCAGCGACACGATGCCACCGGAATTGCCAAGCATAAACATAAGCTGGCCCAACAGCATGCCCAAATAGCTGCCCGCCGGCGCCGTAATACACAGCGAAACCGGAACCATGACGAGCATGGTTGCAAACGGAACGAACGAAAACGCCACGGCCTTAGGGATAACGCGCTGAAAGAAACACTCCACTCGCCATAGCACGGGCACCGAGATGAGAACCGGGATAACAGTCGTCGTGTAATCGTTGACCGGCGCGGGAAGCAGACCATACACGGAAGTCATCGATGCCCCCGTCGTCGATGCGGCATCGACGAGCTTAAGCAGATCGGGCGCAATCAATACGCCGCCCAGCATCATGCCCAGCTGCTCCGAGCAACCGAGCTGGCGGGCGGCCGCCCAACCAAGATAAATGGGCAAAAAATAGTAGCCGGCGTTATAGAGCCAACTGTAGAACAGGCGATAGATTTCGGAATCGGCAGACCACAGGCCCAGCATGCCTTCGCCCATAATGACGGCGACGGTGCGGAACAACGCCGCGCAGACAATAAACGGCAGCGCCGACATCATGCTTTTGGACAGATAGTCCACCACGGCCGTGGCGTTTAATGAAACCGTCGTTGTAAACGAGGTGTTAGAAACTTGTGACATGGAACGCCTTTCCCAATGTGACATGCGGGCTGCCCCTTTGTCACATCGTGCGGTACCGACCGATTGCGCGGTACTTTTCGTAGCGGAGGTTTGTGAGGGTCGCGTCGTCGAGTTGCCCAAGCGTATCGAAGGCATCAAATGCCGAGGACATGACGGCACCGGCGATCTCCTCATGCGACAGGCCCCTATCGTCAACAATGCCGTCGATGATGCCGAGCGCCAACAGATCGGGGGCCGTGAGCTTAAGCGCCTCGGCGGCCTCATTCGCGCGCTCGGTATCCTTCCACAGGATCGACGCACAGGCCTCGGGGCTCACGACCGAATAGGCCGAGCTCGAGAGCATCAGGATGCGGTCGGCCACGGACAGCGCCAGCGCGCCACCAGAGCCGCCCTCGCCTGTCACCACCGAGACAATCGGCGTTTTGAGGCCGCTCATCTCCATGAGATTCTGGGCAATCGCCTCGCCCTGGCCGCGCTCCTCGGCACCGATGCCGCAAAACGCGCCCGAAGTATCGACCAGACACAGAACCGGTCGACCAAACTTTTCGGCCTGGCGCATCAGGCGACGCGCTTTGCGGTAGCCCTCGGGATGTGCCATACCAAAGTTGCGACGCATGCGCTCTTTGGTCGTGGTGCCGCGCTCGATGGCGATGACCGTTACGGGGCGTCCGTCTTTCCAGCCAATGCCAGCCACCACAGCAGCGTCGTCGCCAAAGTAGCGGTCGCCGTGCAGCTCCACAAATCCATCCAGGCCCAGCGAGATCATCTCGCCTGCCGTGGCGCGATCTGCCGAGCGGGTCTGCTTGACAATCTCGAGCGCCGTTTTTGGTGCGGTCGAGCGCTTGAACAAGTGTCCCAGCTTTTTGCCGCGACGACCCGTATGCACGATCTCATGCGGTGCCCCCAGGCCGGGCGCGTGCCCTTCGTGCAGTGCCAGCAGCTCGCCTACCGTGAGCGCAATCTCGCCACGCGGAACAACGGCATCGCAAAAGCCGTGCTCCAGCAAAAACTCGGAGCGCTGGAATCCCTTGGGCAGGCGCTTGTGCATGTTCTGCTCGATCACGCGCGGGCCGGCAAATGCCGTCAGGGCATCGGGCTCGGCCAGGATAATATCGCCCTCCATGGCAAAGCTCGCGGTTACGCCTCCGGTCGTGGGGTCGGTGAGCACCGTGATATACAGACCGCCCGCCTCGCTGTGGCGCCTAACCGCCGCAGAAATCTTGGCCATCTGCATAAGCGACGTCACACCCTCTTGCATGCGCGCGCCGCCCGAAACGGTAAAGCCGACAACCGGCAATCCCAGCTCGGTCGCACGCTCAAATGTGCGACAGATCTTCTCGCCCACCACGGAGCCCATCGAGCCCATCATAAAGTTGGCATCCATAAAGAAGAGCGCGGTATCGCAGCCGCAGATTTTGCCCTTGCCGCACACAACGGCATCGCGCTCGCCCGAACGTTCGCTCACGCTCTTGAGCTTGTCGGCATAGCCGGGAAACGAAAGGAAGTCCTCCGGCGCCAGACTGGCATCCCATTCCTCAAACGTGCCCTCGTCAATCGTCATGCGCATGCGGTCGCGCCCGCTCACGCGAAAGTGTTTGCCGCAACGAGGGCAGACCTCGAGGTTGTCGTGCAGGCGCGCCTCATCGATCACGCGGCGGCACTCCGGGCACTTGATAAACACGTGGCGCGCGGGAAACTCGGCGCACGACTCGGTCATCGGTCCCTCGAGGACGTTGACCGTCTTCGCTTTTCTATTCATCAGCATAGAGATGCCCCATCAGATCGGTGTGATACATGCCCGACAAGAACTCGTCGTTTGCCAGCACGTCGAGCTGAAGCTCGCTGTTTTCGCTCACGCCCTCAATCACGAGTTCGCCCAGGGCCGAGCGCATCTTGCGAATGGCGCCGTCACGCGTGGGCGCACACACGATGAGCTTGCCAAGCATGGAGTCGTAGTACGGCGGAACTTTCGCACCGGTAAACATGGCGGAATCCCAGCGCACGCGCGGACCACCCGGCACACGCAACGCGGTGACCGTTCCGCATGACGGCAGAAAGTCCGGCGTTTCGGCATTGATGCGGCACTCCATGGCGTGGTTGCGGACCGGCATGTCCTCCTGCTCAAAGGGCAGAGGCTGGCCGGCCGCCACGCGCAGCTGCCACTTGACCAAATCGGTATCGGTCACAAACTCCGTAACCGGGTGCTCCACCTGCAAGCGCGTGTTCATTTCCATAAAGTAGAAATTGCCGTCGTCCGAGTACAAAAACTCGATGGTGCCGGCTCCCTCGTAGCCGACGGCACGAGCCAGGTCGCGTGCCGCCTTGTGCATGCGAGCACGAATGTCGTCGTGTCCGTCGAGGCACGGCGCGGGGCTCTCCTCGATTAGCTTTTGGTTGCGACGCTGCACCGAGCACTCGCGCTCGCCGAGCGAAAACACATGGCCCTGCTTATCGGCCATAATCTGCACCTCAACGTGATGCGCCGGCGCGACGAACTTCTCCATGTAGCACTCGCCGTCGCCAAAAACGGCCTCGCCCTCGGCGCGTGCTTCAATAAAGGCCTTTGCCGCATCTTCCACGCGCTCGACCTTACGAATACCGCGACCGCCGCCGCCCGCACGCGCCTTAATAAGCACGGGGCAGCCAATGCGCTCAGCCTCGGCCGTTGCCTCCTCGGGACTTTTGAGCAAATCGCAGCCCGGCACGATGGGCACGCCCGCCGCGGCAGCCGTTCGACGTGCGGCGTCCTTGTCGCCCATACTGTCGATCACCTCGGCCGAAGGGCCGACAAACGCCAGACCATACTTGTCGCAGTCGCGCACGAAGCTCGCCTTCTCGGAAAAGAAACCGTAGCCAGGATGGATCGCCTTTGCCCCCGACTTCACGGCACAGGTGAGCACAGCATCGTCGTTGAGGTAGCTCTCGGCAAGACGCGGGCCGCCGATGCAATACGCCTCGTCGGCAAGCTGCACGTGCAGCGCGTCCGCATCGGCCGTGGAATAAACGGCGACGGTCTTGATGCCCATATCGCGGCACGCGCGGATAACACGGACCGCGACTTCGCCGCGGTTGGCGATGAGCACTTTGTCGAACATGAAGCCTTCCTTAACTTTCGTGCATGAGTGCAAAAGACATATCGGCGCGGCAGCAAACCTCACCGTTGACGCTCGCGGTGCCCGTCGCAAAGCGGAACGGCCCGCGCGCACGCGTGATGGAGCACACCAGATCCACCGTGTCGCCCGGTCGCACCGGACGCTTAAAGCGCACCTTGTCCAGGCTCGTGTAGAACGGCGTCGCGCCGCGCGCTTCCTCATCGCCCATCAGCAGCACGCAACAGTTTTGGGCGAGCATCTCGCACTGAATCACGCCGGGGACCACCGGGTTTCCCGGAAAATGCCCCTGCAAAAAGTACTCGTCGCCCGTAATCGTGATCTTGCCGTGGGCCTCGTCGCCCACCAGCTCGGCCTCGTCGAGCAAAAGCATCGGTTCGCGATGCGGCAACAGTTCCTTAAGCTCTTCTTTGTTCATGGATATCACCTATCCGATCCTCATGAGGCAGCTGCCAAACTCCACGAGGTCGCCGTCGGCCACGCAGATCTCGAGCACCTCGCCGTCTGCCTCTGCCGTTACCTCGTTGAGAACCTTCATGGCCTCGATGATGCAGAGCGTCTCGCCGGCCTTGACCTTAGAGCCCACGTGCACAAACGGCTCGTCGCCCGGCGCCGGGGCAGCATAGAAAACGCCGACCATGGGAGCGGTCACCTCGGTGCCCTTGGGCTCCGGTGCGGCGGCAGGTGTCTGCGCGGCGGGCTCCGGTGCGGCAGGCGCGACTGTGGGAGCTGCAACTGGAGCGGCCATAGCGCTCGGCATGGGCATGGGCACGGCAACCGGCTGTGCGGCGCTCGCGCGCTCGAGTTCGACCGCGGTGCCATCGGGCTCCTCAACGCGTACGCGCGTGAGGCCGCGGTCCTCCATAACATCGGCTATCTCGGCAAGTCTTTTGGAATCCATGCTCTAGCTCCTCGTATATCTACGCAGCGCGATGGCGGCGTTATGCCCGCCAAAGCCCAGGTTGGTCGAAAGCGCCCAGGTAAGGTCGGCGCGAACCGCGCGATTGGGCGTGTAGTCAAGATCGCAGGCGGGATCGGGCGTGTGGTAGTTAATGGTCGGCGGCACCACGCCCTGCTCGAGCGCCATGGCGCAGGCCATGACCTCGATGGCGCCCGTGGCACCGATCATGTGGCCGGTCATCGACTTGGTCGACGAGACATGTGCGGCGCGCGCCGCGTCCTCGCCGAGCGCTCGTTTGATGCCCGCAGTCTCGGACGAATCGTTGAGCTTGGTCGAGGTGCCGTGGGCGTTGATGTAGAGGCCCTCGGAAGGCTTAACGTCGCCCTCGGCCACCGCCAGCGATATCGCACGGGCGATACCCGCCGCGTCCGGGTCGGGACTCGTGATGTGGTAGGCGTCATCGGTGTTGCCGTAGCCCACGACCTCGGCGTAAATGTGTGCACCGCGAGCCTGTGCGTGCTCCATACCCTCGAGCACGAGCACGCAGGCGCCCTCGCCCATCACAAAGCCGTCGCGGTCTGCATCGAACGGGCGACAAGCCGTCGCGGGATCGGGGTTGGTGGTCAATGCGCGGCAGGACGTAAAGCCCGCAACGGCATCGGGGATAATGGCGGCCTCGGCGCCGCCGGCCAGGATTGCATCGGCATAGCCGTGCTTGATGGCGCGGAACGCCTCGCCCACCGCATGGGCCGAGGTTGCGCACGCGGTCACCACGGGCAGGGTCGGGCCCTTTGCCTTATGGCGAATCGCGATGTTGCCCGAAGCCATGTTGGGGATCATCATCGCGATCATGTAGGGCGATGCACGACGAGGCCCGCGATCGGCAATCGTGTGGACGTTGTCGACAAGCGTCTGCATGCCGCCCACGCCCGAGCCCACGTAGACGCCCAAGCGCTCGCGATCGATGGCGCCTTCGACATCAAAGCCCGCATCGTGCATGGCCTCGTCCGACGCCGCCATCGCAAACTGAACACAGGGGTCGAGATGCTTGGCGTCATGCTTGCCAAAGTACTCGTTGCCGTCAAAACCCTTGACCTCGGCCGCCACCTTGACGGCAAATGCATCGGTATCAAAGTGCGTGATCGGACCGATGCCGCACGTGCCGGCGCACATGGCCGCCCAGGTGGCAAGCGCGGTGTTGCCGAGCGGCGATACGGCACCGATGCCGGTGATTGCAACTCTCTGTTCCATCATGGTCTCCTCATCCAAGCCGTTGTGTGGCTCTGGTTTCTACATCGCCATTCCGCCGTCGACGCGTATGACTTCGCCCGTAATGTAAGCAGCCGCATCGCTCACTAAAAATCGCACCACACCGGCCACCTCTTCGGGCTGCGCCATACGCTTAAGGGGAATCTGCTCCTCGGTTACCGTACGCACCTTCTCCGAGAGCTTTGCCGTCATATCTGTCTCGACAAACCCGGGGGCGACCGCGTTCACTCGTACACCGCGGGGCGCAAGCTCGCGCGCCACCGCCTTGGTCAGACCGATCACGCCCGCCTTGGAGGCAGCGTAGTTGGCTTGCCCGGCATTGCCCATCAGCCCCACGACCGAGCTCATGTTGACGACGCAACCGCCGCGCTGGCGCATAAAGGTCTTGGTGAGCGCGCGCGTCATGTTGAATGTTCCCTTGAGATTGACGTCGAGCACGCGGCCGAAGGCATCATCGCCCATGCGCATGAGCAGGCCATCGCGGGTGATGCCGGCGTTGTTGACGAGCGTCCAAATGGAACCAAAGTCGTTGAGGACCGCTTCCACGCACGCGTTGACGGCAGCGGGGTCGGCCACGTCACATTGATATGAGCGCGCCGTGGCGCCAGCCGCCTCACAGGCTTCGCACGTCTCGCGCGCCGCATCTGCGCTACCGGCATAGACGACGGCGATATCGTAGCCGTCCTCCGCCAGGCCCACGGCACAAGCGCGACCGATGCCGCGCGAGCCGCCCGTGACCAGCGCCACGCGACGTGAGTCGTTGCGCTCGAGCGCGCCGTTGTTCAAGCTGCCCATGTCATTCCTTTCGGGTTACAGCCCTGTGGACTATGCGAGCTCGTCGGCAATAGCTGCGACCTGCTCGGCCGTTTCGCACGAATACACGCGAACGTCGCTCAGCGTACGCTTGACCAGACCCGACAGCGTTTTGCCGGGGCCGACCTCAATAAACGTGTCGATGCCTTGATCCTGCAGAGCATGCAGCGTGTCGACCCAGCGCACGGCATGACTCACCTGGTTGGTCAGCACCTCCGATGCCGCCTGCGGGTCGGCCGGATAGGGCGCCGCCGTCATATTTGCCATAACAGGAATGAGCAACGGGGACGGCGCGTGACCGGCATCGATATATGCAGCAAGGCCACAGGTCGCCTCGGCCATATAGGGGCTATGGAATGCACCCGACACCGCGACCTTCATGGCCCGGCCGCCAGCCTCTTTTACTAGGACGTCGAGCTCCTGCAGCGCCTCGGGCGCTCCGGCAACAACCGTCTGCTGCGGACTGTTGTAGTTGACCGGCCAGCAATCCTCGCCGGCCTGTTTTGCCAAGCCCTCGACTTGCGCCGCATCGAGCTTGATGACGGTGCGCATGCCGCCCGGATGGCGCTCGGCAGCCGCGGCCATCAGCGCCGCGCGCTCGCACACGAGCTCAAAGCCCGCTCGCGTATCGAACGCCCCCGCAAAGGTGAGCGCGGCGACCTCGCCTAGCGAGAATCCCGCACAGGCGGCAGGTACCACGCCGCGCTCACGCAGGGCGGCAGCCGCTGCTAGGTCGTGAACGAACACGCACGGCTGCGTGTTCTCGGTCTGCGAGAGCTCCTCCTTGGAGGCACTCCGGCATTGCTCGCTGGTCCCCGGGCGCACCTCGTCGGCAATGGCGAACACCTCGGCGGCCGCCGGCGATGTCTCGATCAGATCGACGCCCATCGCGGGGTGTTGGGCACCCTGGCCGGCAAACAGAAACGCTACGCTACCCATGCGCACGCACCCTTCAGGACGCGCTCGGCGCCATCGACCAGATCGTCAACGATTTCACGTGCGCTCTGGCGCTCGCTAACCATGCCGGCAATCTGTCCACACAAAAACGAACCCTCTTCGTAATTACCGTCCTTGGCGGCCTTGCGAAGGGCGCCCGTGCCCATGGCCCCGAGCTCCTCGACGCTTGCGCCCGCCGCCTCGCTCTTAGCGTAGGCGTTGGTAAAGGGGCTCTTGAGGGCACGCACCGGGTGTCCCGTCGAGCGGCCGGTCGCACGCGTCGAGGTGTCGTTGGCCTTCAGGACCATCTCCTTGTACTGCTCCGATACGGTGCACTCGTCTGCGATCAGAAAGCGCGTACCCACCTGCACGCCGGCGGCGCCCAGCATAAAGGCGGCCGCCATGCCGCGGCCGTCGGCAATACCGCCGGCAGCCACGACGGGAATGTCGACCGCATCGACGACCTGCGGCACCAGTGCCATCGTCGAGGTCTCGCCAATATGGCCGCCCGATTCGGTGCCCTCGGCAACAACCGCCGTGGCCCCACGACGCGCCACGAGGCGCGCCAGCGCCACCGAGGCAACGACCGGGATGACCTTGATGCCCGCCTCGTTCCAAGCCTTCATGTACTTGGTGGGATTGCCGGCACCCGTCACGACGACCGGTACTCGCTCGTCAATCACAACCTGGGCGACCTCGTCGGCGAACGGGCTCATGAGCATGACGTTGACGCCAAAGGGCTTATCCGTCCTGGCGCGCAGCTTATGAATCTGGTCGCGAAGCCAGTTGGCGTCGGCGTTCATGGCCGCGATGATGCCTAAGCCACCCGCCTCGGACACTGCGGACGCCAGCGAGGCATCGGCAATCCAGGCCATACCGCCCTGGAACACGGGCTTTTCGATGCCGAGCAGATCGCAGAGAGGAGTCTTGAGCATCTCTACTTCTCCAATGCCGCCTCGACCGTATCGGCGAACTCGCCGACCGTCTTGGGGTTCTCCTCGGTATCGAGCTGGATGCCAAACTCGTCCTCGACGGCGACGAGGATCTCGACGGTGCCCAGGCTGTCGAGACCAATCTCCTCGAGCGTGGACTCGGGCTTCATCTCGACGTCGTCAAGGCCGGCGGTCTCGCGGATAACGTCGCAAACGCGCTCGAAGGTCTTCTGATCTGCCATGGTAGTTCTCCTTTGGTTGTGCCCTAGGGCGTTTTTATTTCCTATGTGCGACTACTTCCAACGAAGCAGATAGCCACCTATATCCAGACCGGCGCCAAATCCAACCAAGGCGATGGTGTCGCCTGTGTGAAGTGCACCGGCGTTTGCCAGCCGGTCGAGGGCAAGCGGAATGCATGCGCTCGAAATGTTGCCGGTCTCGCGCAACGTGCGAACCACGCGCTCGTCCGGCACGCCCAGGCGCTTGACCGCCTGGCTCAGGATTCGTTCGTTAGCCTGATGGAATACAAAATGATCGATGTCTTCGACCAAAATGCCCGCATCGCTCGCAAGCTTATGGACCGTGTCGCAGATGGCGTTGACGCCGAACTTGAACACGCGGCGGCCATTCATGGACAGCACGCTCGCGCTATCTGCGGAAGCCTTAAACGGCGAGGTACCGACCAGACCGGGAACGCGCAACGTCTCGACGTCGGGCACCGTCGAAAGCTCAACGGCAAGGGGGTTGTCTCCCCCAGCTTCAATCACTGCGGCGCCTGCCCCATCGCCAAAAAGCACGCAGGTGGCACGGTCGGTCCAGTCGAGCGCGCGCGTCATCTGCTCGGCAGCAACAACAAGCACGCGCTCGGCACGGCTGCGGTCGATATAGCCCTCGGCGACATCGAGCGCAAATACGAAGCCGGCACAAGCCGCCGAGACATCGAAGGCAGGGCACGTCGCGCCTAGTCGCTCAGCAACGGCACACCCCTCAGCGGGAACAAGGTGGTCACCCGTCGTCGTCGAGCAGACGATCAGATCCAGCTGGCTCGCGTCGATTCCGGACACCTGGAGTGCCCGCTCGCTCGCCGCTACGGCAAGGTCGTCAAGTGACTCGGTGGTGCAGACGTGGCGGCTCTTGATACCTGTGCGAGTAAAAATCCACTCATCCGAGGTATCGAGGAACTCAGACAGCTCGTCATTGGAAACACTGCGCTCAGGAAGTGCCGAACCTGTTCCAAGAATCGTGAAACCCATCACTAACCTCCTTTGAGTTGTTGACGTGTCTACATCGACCAAGAGAGGATAACGCATTTCAGTCTTTGTTGACGTGTTAACATTAAATTGTCCAAATGCGACAAAGGCTTCACATTGTGTCTATCTCTCGACACCATTACGCGATTGCCTTATTACCTTAGGAGGTACCAGCTGTTATGGATTTACGTTTAACAGTGGTCGACGTAACCGGATCGACCAACGATGACCTGCTCGAAGCAGGAAAACAGGGAGCACCGCACGGCACAGGACTTGCCGCCCGGGCTCAGACAGCAGGACGCGGTCGGCGCGGGCACAAGTGGGACTCAACCGTCGGCAACTTATTGCTTTCGATTGTCCTGCGCCCATGCGTTAATCCTGCAAAGTTCTCTGGTCTTGCCGCCGTCAGCGGCCTAGCGGTGCTCGAGGCATTCGAAAAACAGGGTCTTGCAAACGAGATTGGCCTCAAATGGCCCAACGACCTGGTCGCGCGTGGACGCAAACTCGGCGGCATTCTGGTCGAGGCCGCACGCGATAACGAAGGCAACCCCTTTGCGGTCTGTGGCATCGGCGTTAACGTGAACTATGTGCCCGCGGAGGTTCCCGATGGCGGCCTGCCAGCAATCGGCCTGTCAGACCTCAACAAGAACGTTCCCGCCGTCGATGTGCTACTCAAGGAGGTCTATCACGCCGTCGTAAACGCTGTGGACGCGTGGGCAGATCTGCTCAACGCCATGGAAGAAAACGCTGGACCGCTCGTGCCCGTCCATGGCGAATATGTCGCTCACCTCAATTGGATTGGGGAGCACGTTATCGCCCGCTCCCCCGCAGGAGACGAACTGGCGCGAGGCGTCTTTAAAACCGTCGATGCCTTTGGTCGCGCATGTATCGAAACGGAAGACGGCTTGCGATCCTTCCATTTTGAGGAGGCATCGCTGCGTCCCTTGAGCGAATAGGGCGCCGCAACCACCTACTCGGCAGCATTACCCCGCAGTCCAAACCATCATTCAAAACAAAAGGGCCCCGCTACCGTAACTGAACTGCACCCCAAAACTTGGACGGCTTAAATAAGAACTACGCCGCAAGGGGCTGGTTCCGGAACTCCTCCGGGGTCAGCCCCTTCAGTTTAACCTGCCTTCGCCTCGTGTTCCAATGGGCGACGTACGCGTCCAGGTCC
>DBEYUK010000038.1:0-5013 GCA_048181625.1 Collinsella sp.
CCCTTCGACTCGAATTCTTGACGGCCTGAACAATCGTCAATATCGGTCGGAGGGGTGGCTTTGTAAAGCCGTTTGTCTCCACCCGCGTAGCGGGTGGTTTAAAGCTGGCCGCTGCGCGGCCAGCGGACTAAAGTCTTGAAAAATAAAGGGATAGGGCCACGCGGCCCTATCCCTTTTTGCCAGCTATGGCAGCTTGTGCGCTACTCGCGGCACAGGTGCACGGCGAAACCGGCGAACTCGCGCTTAAAGTACACGAGCTTGGTACCACCGTCGGGCAGCAGCGCGCGCGACTCTTCGTTGACCTCGAGCCCGCGCTCGGCAAACCACTTCTCAGCTGCATCGATGTCGTTAACGGCAAAGCCGATGTGGCCCTTGGTGCCACGACCGTTCTGCTTCATGATCTCGACCAGCGAATCGTTGAAGTACGAAACCGGGGTCTCGATGACGGGCAGGCCCATCATCGTCGAGAACAGCTCCGCGATCTCCAGGGCGTCTGCCGGGTCGGTGGCGTTAATGCCCACATGGGCAACGCGCATACCAAAGAGCTCTACCGGGTTGGCGTTCTGCTCACTCATGCAGTCAGCGCCTACTGAGCCATGACGTCGAGAACGGCCTTCTCGGCGGCAACGCGGTTCATGCCGGTCATGAAGGGCACGCCACTCACGTACGGGCAGGTGAGGCCCTCGGGGGCAACGGTGGTGGCGATCAGCAGGTCAGCGCCCTCGTCGCAGTAATCCTTGGCCTCGGAGATGGCGCACTGCACGATCTCGTACTTGTCGGCATAACCGTTGGCGTCGAGCAGAGTAGCGACCTTCTGGGCAACGAGCGTGGAAGTAGCAGCGCCAGCACCGCAAGCCAAAACGATCTTCTTCATAGGTAATGTCTCCCTTCATGGTTTACTTTAGGTAAGTGTACCGCAGCGAGCGATGGCACTCGGCCTCGATGAGCTTTTATGCCAGTTTGCTTGCGCGCTGCGTATAATACATCTAGTACGTGTTGTCATACCGCTCGCTTTATGAGCGACTAAGGACCCTAATATGCCCGATTCCCGCACCCTCTGGACCGCCGTCGTTATCATCTGCATCGCCGTGTCGGTGTTCTTTAGCGTCAAAAAACGCACCACGTTTAAACGCCTGCAGCAATTGATGGCCGCCAAGCAGTGGGACGAGTTCGATCGTTTGCTCGACGGCAAACTCACCAGCATGCTGTACCCGCGCTACAACCGCGACTACCTGCGCCTGAACTCCTATCTGCTGCGCGAGGACCATAAGCGCGCCGACGAGATGTTCGACCTGCTACTGGGACTCAACCTGCCCAAGATGCAGCGCGTCGACCTGGTAATCAAAGCTTTTAACTACTACGTTGGCCAGGAGGACCGCAAAAAGGCCAAGGAGTTGCTGCACGAGATCAAGGGCTTTGAGGGCGGTCAGGCCGAGGCAGTCGCACACGAATGCCAGCTGATGTACGACACGATGATCCTCAAGCGCCACAACGACATTCCCGAGCTGGAGCGCATGCTCGAGGATGTCGGCGACGACCCGGTCAAGCGCTGCCGCTTGGAGTACCTGCTGGCCCTGCAGTACCAGAACAAGGGCGACGAAGCAAAGTTCCAAGAGTTCCTGGAGAAGTCGGGCCAACACTCGATGGCCGTCAACGCGTAACGGACGGCTTGTGCTAGACTTCTAGTCTCACGGGGGCGTGGCGGAATTGGCATACGCAGGAGACTTAAAATCTCTCGCCGCAAGGATTGTGGGTTCGAGTCCCACCGCCCCTACCATATGGAGCTTTCGAGCCCGTGTTCCTCAGGGATGCGGGCTCGCTTCTTTTAGATGCCGGTGGGACTCGAACCCGCGAGGGGGCGAGCGTTAAGCGGACGCGCAGCGTCCGAAGCGAGCCGGCGAGGGCGCCGACAGGCGGCCGAAGCCGGTGCGTATTTGCGCAGCAAATGCGCGGACGTCCCACCGCCCCTACCATTTGGCTTTTACGAGCTCGTGTCCCCCGGGGATGCGGGCTCGTTTCTTTTACACGCCGGCGGGGCTCTAAGTTGCGGTGGAATAGATCCTGTTTATACCGTTTACCAGCTTATTTAGGAACTATTTCACCGCAACTCAGAGGAAGACGGTTAAAGAGCACTCAGGCTCGGGGTCCAGGCGATGGTGGGAGTCGCGCCGTCGAGAACCTCGTTGATGGTGGCGGCCATGCCGGCAAGGAGGCTGTTCTCGCTTACGGTGAGCGCATCGTAGCCGCCGGCACGCATGAGCTCGCGGATCACCACGGCGCCGGCCAGAATCACGCCCGCGCGCTTGGGCTGCACGCCCGGCAACGCGGCAATGCCTGCAACATCCAACGCAGACATGCGCTCGATAGCGGCCGAGATCTGCTCCATCGAAAGCTCGCGCAGGTGCACAAAGTTCGAGTCGTACGGCTCCAGTTCGTGGACCAGCGCCACGAGCGTGGTAACGGTACCGCCCACCGCGACGAGGCGCTCGGCGCGCTCAAAGTCGCTGGGCAGGCCCTCAAAATAGGCGGAGAACTGCTCGCCCGCCCATGCGCCAGCGGCGGCAAGCTCGCCGTCCGCAGGCGGCAACGCGGAGAAGAAGCGCTCCGTCACACGACGGCAGCCAATGTCCAGCGAACGCGTGCCCTCCAGCGCAAAGACCCCGCGCTCCGGAGCGTATACGCCCGTCGCGAGCTCCGTGGATCCGCCACCCGAATCGGCGACGATGATGCGCTCGCCTGCAAAGTCGTGCGCCACGCCAAAAAACGTCAGGCGCGCCTCGACCTCTCCCGGAATCACTTGCGGTTCGAGCCCCAGATCGCGCAGGCCGTCCAGCAGCAGTGCGGCGTTGGACGCATCGCGCGCGGCACTCGTGCACGTGGTACAGACGCACACGGCCCCAAAGGCACGCGCCTCGTCCACAAACATGCGGCATGCGGCGAGCACGCGCTCGACCGCCGCCTCGCAAAAGCGGCCCGTCGCGTCCACGCCTTCGCCCAGATCGGTAATCTCGGTATGCTTGGACGATCCCACGATCGCCCCGCCCTCGACCTGCGCTAGCACCAGTCGCGACGACACCGTTCCCAGGTCGATCGCGGCCACCTTATATCGTTTGCAATTTGTCATTGCGGGCTCCCCTCCGGGCGCTACTCGCCGTTGGACACGACCGTCTGGCCCTCGACGCCGTTAAATCCAAACAGCATGTCGAGCGCCTGGATGTACCACGGCGCGTCCCTACCGACTTCTTCGATTTCCTTGGCAACTTCGCTGGCCTTCTTGGCGTTCGACGACTTCTTTTCAGCCGACGACGAGTCCGAATCATCGTCCAAGCCCAAGACATCAATCCTAGTCTCGCCAGGCATCACCAAGCCCAGGTCCTCGGATGCCGCATCCTTGATACCCTCCTCCGAGAGCAGCTTGTCGACGCTTTTTTGCAGCTCATCATTGTATTGCTGGCGAATCTCGACCTGCTTGGCCAAGATGTCGCTCGAGCGTTTTGCCACGTACAGGTCGCGTACGGGAAAATACAGGCTCACGAGCGCCAGCGCCACCACGATACCGATAAACAGCGGACGCAGAGAGCCATGCGTAAAGTCATAGATCGCCTTGACTACCGCATTGTCGTTGGCGTAGCGCATAAAGTCCGAGCCCGAAAGACGGCTCGAAGGCCTGCTCGACCTGTCGTGCGTCTGGGCCGAGGGACGCGACGCATGCGACGAACGTGCCGGGCGCACCGGTCCATCTGCCGAAGTATTCACTTGAGCATTGGGACGCGAGGTACTTGTCGGGCGCCGCGTGGAGCGGTCGGCACCGGCGTAGGCGGACCCGCCGAGCTGCACCGTGCGCGCACGGCGAGGCGACGGCTCACGCGAACCGGCGGAATAGTACCTGTTGTCGTAAATCTGATCCATGTGCGCCTTGTGCGGTTGAGGTTTGTTTGCGCTAAGTATTCTAGTTATAGCACGAGCGCGCGCACCACCTTCGACAGCCTTTGCTCGACATAAAAAAGGCGCTGAGCCATATGGCCCAGCGCCCAATGGCGGCCATCAGAAGTGGAACGGAGCCGAGTCAACCCCGCCCCCCGAGCGCCACTTGTTTAGCGAATGTTGTAGAACGCGGCCTTGCCGGCGTAGCGCGCGCTGCCCTCGAGCTCGTCCTCGATGCGGATGAGCTGGTTGTACTTGGCGATGCGGTCGCTGCGGCACGGGGCACCCGACTTGATCTGGCCGGCGTTGACGCCCACGACCAGGTCGGCGATCGTGGAGTCCTCGGTCTCGCCGGAGCGGTGGCTCACGATGCAAGCGTAACCGGCCTCCTTGGCGGTCTCGATGGCCTCCAGCGACTCGGTGAGCGTGCCGATCTGGTTGACCTTGACCAGGATCGCGTTGGCGGCACCCAGCTCGATGCCCTTCTTGAGGCGCTCGGTGTTGGTGACGAACAGGTCGTCGCCCACCAGCTGCACCTTGTTGCCAATGCGGCGGGTAAGCTCGACCCAGCCGTCCCAGTCCTCCTCGGCCATGCCGTCCTCGATGGAGATGATGGGATAGGTGTCGACGAGCTTCTCCCAGTAATCAACCATCTGGGCACTCGTGTACTCCACGCCCTCGCCCTTGAGCTCGTACATACCGGTCTCGGTGTTGTAGAACTCGGTGGACGCCGGATCCATGGCGTACATGAAGTCGACGCCGGGCTTAAAGCCGGCCTTCTCCACGGCCTTGGTGATGTACTCGAACGGCTCGGCATTGGTCTTAAGGTTGGGGGCAAAGCCGCCCTCGTCGCCCACGCCGCCGCCCAGGCCGGCCTCGTGCAGCACGCCCTTGAGGGTGTGGTAGACCTCGGCGCACCAACGCAGGCCCTCGGCAAAGCTCGGAGCGCCCACCGGCATGATCATGAACTCCTGGAAGTCAACGTTATTGTCGGCATGCACGCCGCCGTTGAGGATGTTCATCATGGGCGTGGGCAGCAGGTGGGCATTGACGCCGCCCAGGTACTGATACAGTGACAGGCCCGCCGAC
>DBEYUK010000039.1:0-18643 GCA_048181625.1 Collinsella sp.
CACTTAATGTGCTTTCCGTCTTGCGCAGGACTGTAGAGCAGCAAACTTAACCCCCGCCCTCAGCCCCGGAGACCCTCCCGGAGGGACCCAAAAAATTTTTTCAAAAAAGTTGTTGCGCGCCAGACAGACTTCTGTGTATACTAATCCCCGCAGCGCACGCGAGCGGAAACAAACGCGAACGTCTGCCTGGGGAGTTAGCTCAGTTTGGTTAGAGCGCCGGCCTGTCACGTCGGAGGTCGCGGGTTCGAGCCCCGTACTTCCCGCCAACGCAATTAAAGCCACGTCTTCGGACGTGGCTTTTTGCGTTTGATGCACTTTGTTTCGATAGAACGATCGCCCTGGTGCATCTTCGCCCAGAATCCCCGCGCCTTCGGGAACGCAAGTAAAATCTAATAAGTATATCTGTCTGAACAACAGCTTTGTTGCGCAACACCTGTTCTACGAGACAGGGGGTTAGGTTATACTAAATTGCACTGTGCGCCGCATCTGATGCATTTCGCTCCAAGCGCGGCACTCAGTGGATATCCGATTTACCATTTGGATGTCCTGGCGGTCATTTAGCGTCTCGACACAAGCTCGGCCCCGGAGCTCGTTCGAGCTGTTCGTATTCCTTGAAAGGGGAAAAATGGACATATCGAGGAAGACTGATTACGCCCTTCGTATGCTGGCGATGCTTGCTGAGGATCCGGAGCGTTTGCTTTCTGTCCGCACCGCTGCCGAAGAGGTCAATGTCCCGTATTCGTTTGCCCGCTCGATTCAGCATGGTTTGGTCCAGGCCGGTATTGTGGAGAGCCTGCGTGGCGTCCACGGTGGCATGCGTCTCAAGGTCAGTCCGGACGACGTCACTATCCGCCAGGTCGTCGAGGCCGTTCAGGGCCCTATGGTTATGAACGACTGCACCGCCCCCGATGGTGACTGTGCGCGCATGGGTGCGTGCTGCTATCATCCCCTGTGGGCCGGAGCCCAGGCGTTGATGCGCGACTACCTCGATTCCGTTTCGCTCGGCGATATCGTCGCCCATCGCCAGTTTCCGGCTGTCGATCCCAAGTTCGCCGATCGCGATGCGTTTCCCGAGTACGCTGCCTGCGCGTACGCTTGCCGGGAGGAATAGCGCCGCATAAGGAGTATAGCTATGATTCAGGACCCCTTTCGTTCGATGATTCGTTCGGAAGGGGTCTTGCGTTATCGCGACCTTCCGTGGCGCCGAACGCGCGACCCGTATATCATCTGGCTCTCCGAGGTCATGCTGCAGCAGACGCAGGTGCCGCGCGTGGAGACGCGTATGCCGGCGTGGCTCGATCGCTTTCCGACTGTTCAGGCGCTCGCTCAGGCTGTCCCTTCCGATGTCTTGGATGCGTGGCAGGGGATGGGCTATAATCGCCGCGCCTTGGCGCTTCACAAAGCTGCACAGTGCGTTGTAGAGGACTGGGATGGGGAGTTTCCGCGCGAGACGCGTGACTTGGTCGCTCTGCCCGGCATTGGCCCGGCAACGGCGCAGGGCATCCGTTCGTTTGCATTCGATCTTCCGGGCGTGTATTTGGAGACCAATGTGCGCACGGTCTTTTTGCATCATTTCTTTCCCGATGTGCCGGCCGTTCCCGATCGCGAACTGGTGCCGCTGATCCAAGCTGCCTGTCCGGCGGCCCCCGGCGCGGCGGCGGACGAGATCGCGCCCTTTGCCGCGCCTCAAGACGATGCCGACACGCCGCGCGCGTGGTATTACGCATTGCTGGATTACGGCGCGTATCTTAAAAAGACGCTGCCCAATCCGTCCAGGCGGTCGGCGGGCTATAGTCGTCAGTCCAAGTTTGAGGGCTCGCGCCGCCAAAAGCGCGCGCATATCGTGCGTATGTTGTTGGCAGCGCGCGATGGGCAGCCGGCGGGGATTACGCTTGCTGATGCCGTGGTGGGCGTCAACGAGATGGAAGCGGCAGCCGGTCGCGGGCCGGTCGAGTGCGACTTGATCGCGGGCATTCTGGCTGACCTGGAGCGCGAGGGCTTTTGCCGAGCCGAGGACGATCGTTGGTTGAGTGTGTAGCCCGCTCAAATCTGAAGAACGGGATTGTATGGTTTAAATTCTCGGCTTGAGGGCATCCTAAAGACGAGGCCGCTTGAAGCCTACGGGCGGCATGCGTTGAAGGGAAGTACACCTATGGATTTTGAGAACTCCCAAACCAAGAAGAACCTCGAGACCGCTTTTGCCGGTGAGTCCCAGGCACACACCAAGTATCGCTACTATGCATCCAAGGCCAAGAAGGACGGCTACGTTCAGATCTCGAATATCTTTGCCGAGACCGCAGGCAACGAGTCCGAGCACGCCAAGCTGTGGTTTAAGTATCTGCACGACGGCGCCGTTCCGGGCACTCTGGACAACCTGCGTGACGCCGCCGCGGGCGAGAACTACGAGTGGACCACGATGTACGACGAGTTCGCCAAGACCGCCGAGGAGGAGGGCTTTGCCGAGATCGCCGAGAAGTTCCGTGGCGTCGCCGCCGTCGAGAAGGCCCACGAGGAGCGCTACAACAAACTCGTCGAGCGCATCGAGTCGGGCGAGGTGTTTGAGCGTGAGGGCGTGAAGGTGTGGAAGTGCCTGAACTGCGGGCACCTGCACGTTGGTGCCGAGGCACCTGAGGTGTGCCCGGTGTGTAACCACCCCAAGGCGTACTTTGAGGAGCAGGTGGTGAACTACTAGCGCTTGGCGCTGGCTGCTGCGGAGCGCAGGGCGGGAGGCCGGATCGCCTTCCCTCCCCGCTCACGGCTCCGCAGGGTCGCGTTGAGGGAAGGCGATCCGGCCTCCCGCCCTGCGCTCCGGCGTTGGGTCGTCGCGTGCTCGTTACAGAAAAGCTGATAAGAAGTTTGTGTGCCGCCCCTTATGGGGCGGCACGTTTTTGTAAGGGGTCCCGGTCTCCACAATTTTCGTCAAGCTTTTGGTTAGATTTTGGTCAGTTGGCGTAAGGGTGGAAGGCCAAAAGATTGCTGGCGAAAAAAGCTCAGAGAAAGTGCTGGTAGGGGAGTTGTTGAGCTTTTCGACAGCTTTTGAGCAAAAGAAACTTTGTGGCTATTGCCGGCGATTGCGTTGTCGCGGTCATGGCGGTGCGGGATGCTGGTCGTAAGCGTCGAATGCTCCGATTTTGGAGGCCAGCATGGATCTGTTTCTTGAGACTCCGCAGCAACAAGCTGAGCGCATGCTGCGTCAGCAGCAACGACTCATGGAGATACAAATGCAAGGGGCGGCAGCCCAGCCCTTTGCGCAAAATGTCGTGCCCGCTGCTGTACCTGCAGCTGTGCCCGGGTGTGAATCGGCGCCAGAGAACTATTCCGTACAGCAAGATTCGTATGCGCAGGAGCTTGCGTTCGACAAGCGTCGTGCGCGTCGTCGCCGCGTGGGCCAGCGCCTGCGCACATTGGCGATGATCGTGCTCATCCCGCTGGGGCTTGCGGCCATCTTTCTGGCGTCGTATGCCCTCACGTGCATCCTCAACGGCGCCTCGCCCAATGAGGTACTTCAGCACTTGGCGGCTCTCGGCCAGCGCTTGGGGGATGTCGCAGCAACCATCCGCGCCAGCTGGGAGAGTTAGCATTCGCCACCACGGGTCTTCTTGGATGCAAGGATTATCGCCACGAGTGGAATCCTTGCATCTTGCTGGTCTGGTCGTGTGACTAAATAGTATTATTGAAGATGAATAATAATAGGAGATGCCATGCATAAGCATGATCTAGAGCAGACCCTTTTGGACATTGACGAAGAAGCGGAGCTGGAAATAGGCCCAAGAGGCGATAGGCCGAGCGTTGTATTAGTGGGAGGAAGCGCCTTCATACTAAACGATCTGACGAATCGGTCGGTTACGCATGACATTGATGTGTTTGAGGCAGACAGATGCCTCCGCGAGATCATGGATCGATACCCCGAGGTGAATGGTATGGCGGTGGCATATTGCAACCAGATGCCATTCAATTACGAAGATCGATTGATCCCACTGGAGATTGGGGCGCATTTTATCAGGTACCTTACGCCATCTTTGGAGGACCTGGCGGTGATGAAGCTTTATGCCTGTCGTCCGAACGACATCGTCGACCTCCATAGCCGAGCGTTTACCGAGCGACTTGATTGGGACCTGCTCGAGCGGCTTATATTCGATGAAGGAGAGGCGTTGGCGTCGTCGCCTTCGGAGCGGAGTTATCAAGAGATGGTCTGTGCATACAGACAATACATAAAGGAGGCGCGTGGTTGAATCTGACTTTTGAGGGATTCTTGAAAGGCTATTGCCGAGAGCTATCCGGGCAGCAGTCGCTGAGTTTTAGAAAGCTGGTTAAGCAGGCAATGACGGATGCGCCGCGCGTGGCGGAGCCTCTGTTTTTGCTCGCTTTGGCGCAGGGCAAAGCCGAATACGTTTTGGGCTTATCCGAGGGTTCGTGGATGGAAGAGGGTTACCGAGACGTCTTTTTCCTGTACGGCCAAACGGGTAGCCTGGCATCTCTATGCGCCGGGGACAAGCTTCCCAATCGTTACGCCAACGTATGGCGTGCGTATCGGGGGATGAAAGAAAAGCCAGTGGCCGACAGAAGGGTGAATGCCCTGATGAGAAAAAGAACGTTGGAAGCACTGGAGGAATCTGGCGTAACGCGCTATGGTCTCTGCCGCGATTTGCGCCTGAATAAGGGAAACGTGTACGCATATTTAGCCGGTGATGACTCAAAGGTGAGCAGGGAGACGGCGCGCCGCATTATGGAATATGCGGAGGAGAGGAGCGCCCAAGAAGGGGCCGGGCGCCCGGTGCGTATGGCGGGGTAAGATTGATCGCGGTTTTGATTGGTGCTCGATTGGGTTTGTTGGGCGGAGTTTATGTCTGCTATTGATATTGTGCTTGTTGTGATCGCTTTGGTGGCGGTGGGGGTTGCTGTGGCTTGCGCCCTCCAGCTCAAGAGCCTGCGTGCCGAGTTGCGGGAGCGTGGCGACAGTAGCGCGGAAACGCTGGCAGCACTCGAGCAGGCCAACAACGCGCTCGATGCCCTGAACGTCGCGCTGGCCGAAACTCGCCGCACGGCCAATGCCATCGCGCAGCAGCAGACGACCGATGCGGCCGTGGAGCAGCAACGTTACCTGACCATCGCACGCGAGTTTTCGCAAGCTGGTGACCGGATGGATGACCTGCGCCGCGAGACAGCCCAACAGCTCGGCGCCAATCGCGAAGGCATCGAACATCGCCTGGACAAGGTGCGCGAGACTGTCGATGCTCAGCTGGGTGCTATCCGCAAAGACAACAACGTGCAACTCGATCAGATGCGCGCGACGGTGGACGAGAAGCTCTCTCGCACGCTCAACGATCGATTGTCGGCATCGTTTAAGCAGGTGAGCGACCAGCTCGAGGCCGTGTACAGGGGCCTGGGCGATATGCAATCTATCGCCACCGGCGTAGGCGACCTCAAGCGTGTGCTGGGCAATGTAAAAGCGCGCGGCATTTTGGGCGAGGTGCAGCTGGGTGCGATCCTGACGGACATCCTCACATCCGACCAGTATCTGGAAAACGTCGCCACCAGGCCCGGCGCCTCGGAGCGTGTTGAGTTTGCCGTCAAGCTGCCGGTGGACGAGGGCGACCCCGTGCTGCTGCCGATTGACTCCAAGTTTCCGGGCGACGCGTACGAGCACCTGCTCGACGCGCAGGAGTCGGGTGACGCGGAGGCCGTTGCCGCAGCGCGCAAGACGCTCGACATGATGGTGAAGCGCGAGGCCAAGGACATCTGCGAAAAGTACCTGAGTGTGCCGGCAACGACCAACTTTGGCATCATGTTCGTGCCGTTTGAAGGACTGTACGCCGAGGTCGTCAGCCGCCCCGGGCTTATCGAGACCCTGGGCCGCGACTATCACGTCAACGTTGCCGGCCCCAGCACCATGGCGGCCATTCTCAACAGCCTGCAGATGAGTTACCAAACGTTTAAGCTGCAAAAACGCACCGACGATGTACTGCGCGTGCTCTCCGCTGTCAAGGCCGAGCTGCCGCGCTATCAGGCGGCGCTACGCCGCGCCCAGCAGCAGATCGAGACCGCGGGCAAAACGGTCGAGGGCATCATTACTACGCGCACCAACGTCATGGAGCGCAAGCTCAAGGACATTGACGCGCTGGAAGATGCCGAGGAGGCCGGCGAGATTTTGGGGCTTACGTCCGCAGAGCTGCTCGCAGACCAAAAAGACGAGGACTAATTGCAACAAGACGGTGGGGCGCCGGCGTAAACGCGGGCGCCCCACCGCTTTTCGCATCGCGCATGCCTGAAGCGCGCTTCGGTGTGCAACAATGGCGTTTCGCCCTATCAGACGCGAAAGGAAGTCCATGTCTCAGAGAAGCACCAGCCCGCTCAGCCGCTCCACCGTGCGCCGCACGCTGCAGCGGTTTTGGGGTGTCACGCGCACGCAGCCGCTGATTGTCTTTCTCTCGGTGTTCTCGTCGGCGGGCTACATCTTTTTGCTGACGTTTGCCAATACCTATGTGATGGCCCTCATTGTCGACCGCGTTCAAGCCGGTCCCGCGGCGGGTGACCAGGTGTTTGAGGTCTTCGGCCCCTATATCCTGGCGCTCGTACTCGTTAACCTGGTGGGTCAGATCCTCTCCAAGCTACAGGACTACACCGTCTACAAGCTCGAGATTGCGGGCAACTATCACCTGGCGCGCCTATGCTTCGACACGCTCTCCAGCCAATCCATGACATTCCATACCAGCCGCTTTGGCGGATCGCTCGTGAGCCAGACGAGTCGTTTTATGAGCGGCTACACGGGTCTGGTGGACGTGACGGTGTATTCGCTCATCCCCACCATCACCTCGGTCATCTGCACCGTGGCCGCACTCGTCCCGGTGGTGCCGACGTTTACCGTGATCCTAGTGTGCATCATGGTCGTCTACATCGCGTTTGTCTGGCTTATGTACAAGCGCATCATGCCGCTTTCGGCCGCGACGTCCGCCGCGCAGAACAAGCTCTCGGGCGTGCTTTCCGACGCGGTCACGAACATCTTGGCCGTCAAGACCTGCGGGCGCGAGGACTTTGAACGCGATCTGTTCGACGCCGCCGATCGTGCCGCGCGCGACGCCGAGACGGTCTCGATGCACGCCATGATGCAGCGCAACTTTACGACCTCGGGCCTTATCGTCATCACCATGGCCGTGGTGAGTGTGTTCGTGGCGGGCGGCAACGCGTGGTTTGGCATCTCGGCCGGCTCGCTCGTCATGATTTTTACCTACACCTATAACCTCACCATGCGCCTGAACTACGTAAGCTCCATGATGCAGCGCATCAACTGCGCGCTCGGCGATGCGGCCGAGATGACGCGCGTGCTGGACGAGCCGCGTCTGGTGGCAGACGACGAGAACGCTCCCGAGCTTAAAGTGACCGAGGGCGCGATTGATTTTGAGCACCTGAGCTTTGCGTACCGTGACGCTGCGGCGGGCGAGAGCGTGTTCGATGACCTGACACTTCATGTGGCGGCGGGCCAGCGCGTGGGCCTGGTGGGCAAATCGGGCTCGGGTAAGACGACGCTCACCAAGCTGCTGCTGCGCCTGGACGATGTTCAGGGCGGCCGCGTGCTCGTGGACGGTCAGGATGTCTCGCGCTGCACGCAGCAGAGCCTGCGCCGCCAGGTTGCCTACGTGCCGCAGGAGGCGCTGCTGTTCCATCGCTCCATTCGCGAGAATATCGCCTACGGCCGCCCCGACGCCACCGACGAGCAGATCCGCGAGGCGGCTCGCTTGGCTAATGCGACCGAGTTTATCGACCGCTTGCCTCGTGGCTTTGACACCATGGTGGGCGAGCGCGGCGTCAAGCTCTCGGGTGGCCAGCGTCAGCGCGTGGCTATCGCTCGCGCCATCCTAACCGACGCGCCGATTCTGGTGCTCGACGAGGCGACCTCTGCCCTCGACAGCGAGTCCGAGGCGTTGGTGCAGGAGGCGCTCGAGAACCTGATGCGCGGCCGCACCTCCATTGTGGTGGCGCACCGCCTGTCCACCGTGGCGGCGCTCGACCGCATCGTGGTGCTGGCCGATGGCGAGATCGTCGAGGACGGCACGCATGCGCAGCTCGTCGAGGCGGGTGGTGAGTACGCGAGCCTGTGGAGCCGTCAGACCGGCGCATTCTTGGAGGCGTAAGCGTCTCGGACGTGGGACAATTGTGCCCATTAGTTTATTGTGCCGTTGAGCCGAGGAGTCGTTATGCCACGCGAGACCAATGCCGCCAAGCGCGAGCGCGCCGTTGAGGTGTGCGAGCGTCTCAACCGTCGCTATGGCCCGGTCGAGTGCTTTTTGGACCACGAGAATCCCTTCCGCCTACTGATCGCGGTGCTGCTCTCGGCGCAAACGACCGATGCGCAGGTCAACAAGGTGACGCCACGGTTGTTTGCCCAGTGGCCTACGCCCGAGGCCATGGCCGGGGCGAGCGTGGCTGACGTGGCAGACACCATCAAGTCACTCGGCTTCTACAAGAGCAAAGCCAAGCATGCCGTCGAGGCCGCGCAGATGATTGTCGCCGATTACGGCGGCGAGGTGCCGGCCGATATGAAGGAACTCGTGAAGCTGCCGGGCGTGGGACGCAAGACGGCGAACATCGTGCTCAACGTGGGGTATGGCATCGTAGAGGGCATTGCGGTGGACACGCACGTCAACCGCATTGCGCACCGCCTGATGCTGAGTCCCAAGACGCATGCAAAGGAGCCGCTCAAGACCGAGCAGGATTTGCTCAAGATTTTGCCGCACGAGTATTGGGAGTCGGTCAACCATCAGTGGATCACCTTCGGTCGCGAGATCTGCGACGCCCGCAAACCCAAGTGTGACGAGTGTCCGCTGGCAGATTTGTGCCCCAGCGTGCGCGTAGCGGGGTAGGGCGGAACGCATCTTCGTCTGGCGTTTTTTGCGGGGCCGGGTTTGCCCTTGAGCCGGAGTCCTCTCCATGCGCTACCATGACAGACAATGTATTTGACGTACGACCCGCCGAGCTTGCCCCGGCGGGCTTTTGGCGTTGCGATGCCGGAGGAACAGCATGCTCATTCACCGTATAGCCGCGCAGCTCTACACTGCCGAGGCGCTGCAGACCGTCGAGGCCGGACTCGATGCCGGCGAGGACGTGACGCTGGCCGTGTCGCAGTCGGGTCGCACGCTTATGGCGGCCGCCCAGTTTGCGCGCCGTCCGCGCCCGACGGTCTACGTTGTGAGCGGCGAGGATGCGGCCGATCGCGCCGCTCGTAGCCTTGCCGCCTACGTGGGCCTAGCGCATGTGTGCCGTTTTCCCGAGCGCAAGGATTATCCGTGGCGCGAGCAGGCGCCCGACGACGCCGTGGTAGCGCAGCGATGCGAGGCCCTGGGACGCATCGTGCGCGGGGACAACTGCATCATGGTTGCCTCGGCTCGCGCGTTGCTGCGCTGCGTGCCGCCAGTCGAGAGCCGCTACTGGGAGTCCACGATCTTTGCGGTGGGCGAGGAGATTCCCTTTGACGAGGTGCCGCATCGCCTGGTGGGCATGGGCTACACCAATGCCGGCGCCGCCGACGCGCCCGGTCTGTTCCGCGTTCACGGCGACACCGTAGAGGTGTTCCCTGCGCAGGAAAAGGCGCCCGTGCGCATCGAGTTTTTCGGCGACGAGATTGACCGCATCCGCCGCATGGTGAGTTCAACGGGGCAGACCATCGGTAACGAGGACAGTATCGAGATCTTCCCCTGCCGTGAGCTGGCGCTTACCGACGAGGCCGTCCACAACATGCATGTGGCGCTCTATCGCGCCAGCCAGGACGACAGCAAGTTGGCGGCGCTGCTCGAGATGGTGGATGCGCGCATCGTCACGCCCGAGCTCGATCGCTTTTTGCCGGTGATGTACGGCCAGACCGTGAGCCCGCTGTCGCATGTGAGCGGCAAGGCGCTCGTGGTGCTGTCCGAGCCGCGCTCGCTGTTCGATGACTGCCTGCGCGCCTACGAGGATATCGAGGCACGTGCCGGCGAGGCGGGGGTCGACCGTCTGGACGGCCTGTACGTGCGTGCCCAGCAGCTCGACTTTGGTTCCCAGCAACGCCTGAACTACGTGAGCCTGATCCGTGCCGGCGGTGCGGTGACGGCCGAGCTCAAGATTGAGCAGCCTGCCATCGCAGGCTCGGATAACCGTTTTATGACGCGCATCCAGGAGGTTGTGGGCAAGCGCTACGCCTGCGTGTTTGCCATTCCCGACCGCGGCGCGCGCGAGTCGATGGAGCTCACCTTTGGCGATGAGGGCATTACCTTTGAGGAATCGCTGACCGCGGCGCCCGAAAATGCCGGCGCTATCGGCGACCGCGTGCGCGTGGCAGCAGCGGATTCCGCCGACCGTACCGCACGCCAGGAGGCCCATGCTTCCATTCGCGAGCGTAAGGCCGACGCGCTCAACGCCCGCTCGCTCGAGGCGGGCGCGGCCCAGGCCGCCGCCGGTGCCGCCGTGCCCACCATCTCGCGCGGACGCGTGACCTTTGTCGATGCCGCCCTGCCGCAGGGCGTGGTGGTGCCCGATGCCAACCTGGCCGTGTTTTCGATCGCCGACCTCAACGCCCGCATGGACGCCAACCGCGCGCGCAGCCGCCGCAAGGTGGACATTACGCAGATTACCTTCCCGTTTAAGCCGGGCGACTACGTGGTGCACGCTACTCACGGCATCGCGCTCTTTAGCGAGATCGCGCGCCAGGAAGTGGGCGGCAAGGAGCGCGACTACTTTTTGCTGGAATATGCCGACGGCGACAAGCTCTACGTGCCGCTGGAGCAGGTCGACCGCATTACGCGCTACGTTGGTCCCGACGGCGACAAGCCGCGCCTGACCAGGCTCAACACCGCCGACTGGACGCGCGCCACCAACAAGGCGCGCAAGAACGCCAAAAAGCTGGCGTTTGACCTGGTCGACCTGTATACGCGCCGATCTTCGATTGCCGGTATCGCCTGCCCGCCCGACACGCCCGAGCAGATCGAGATGGAGGAGAGTTTCCCCTACGACGAGACGCGCGACCAGCTGGAGGCCATCGCCGATATCAAGGCCGACATGGAGGCGCCCAAGCCCATGGACCGCCTGCTGTGCGGCGACGTGGGCTTTGGCAAGACTGAGGTCGCTCTACGCGCGGCGTTCAAGTGCGTTGACTCCGGCCGCCAGGTCATGGTGCTCTGCCCCACGACCATTCTGGCCCAGCAGCACTACGAGACATTCTTTGAGCGCTTTGCCCCGTTTGGCCTGGAGGTCGAGGTGCTCAGCCGCTTCCGCACCCCGGCGCAGCAAAAGCGCGCGCTCAAGGCGTTTGCCGAGGGCACGATCGACGTGCTTATCGGCACGCATCGTCTGCTTTCGGCCGATGTGAACCCCAAGAACCTGGGCCTGGTGATCATCGACGAGGAACAGCGCTTTGGTGTGCAGCACAAGGAGCAGCTCAAGAACCTGCGCGAGCAGATCGATGTGCTCACGCTCTCGGCAACGCCGATTCCGCGAACCATGCAGATGGCCACGAGTGGCGTGCGTGACATGAGCCTGATCACTACGCCGCCGACCGGGCGCCGCCCCGTGATCGTGCACGTGGGGGAGTACGACCCCGACGTGGTGAGCGCGGCGATTCGTCTGGAAGTGGGCCGCGGTGGCCAGGTGTACTACGTGTCCAACCGTGTCAAGACCATCGACGACGCCGTGGCGCGCGTGCACGAGGCCGCGCCCGAGGCGCGCGTGGGTGTGGCGCACGGCAAGATGAGCCCGCGCGAGGTCGAGGATGTGATGATTGAGTTCGCGACCAAAAAGATCGACGTGCTCATCGCCACGACCATCGTGGAGAGCGGCATCGACAACGCAACGGCCAACACGCTGATCATCGAGGACTCGCAGCGCTTGGGCCTGGCACAGCTCTACCAGCTCAAGGGCCGTGTTGGCCGCTCGGCCACGCAGGCATACGCGTACTTTATGTTCCCGGGTGAGCTGCCGCTCACCGAGGAGGCCACGGCGCGTCTGACCGCGCTTTCCGAGTTCCAGGACCTGGGCAGCGGCATGCGCATCGCCATGCGCGATCTGGAGATCCGCGGTGCCGGTTCGCTCATGGGTGCCGAGCAGCACGGCAACCTGTCGAGCGTGGGCTTTGACCTGTTTACGCAGATGCTGGGACAGGCCGTGGCCGAGGCGCGCGGCGATGACGATGCCGGCGTGGAGGCGGCGAGCGTGGGCATCAACCTGCCGGCAGACTACTTCTTGTCCGAGGAGTACATGCCGGCGGTGGACCAGCGCGTGCTCGTGTACCGCAAGCTCGCGGTGGCTGAGGACTTGGAGAGTATCGACGAGGTGCAGGAGGAGACCGAGGCCGCGCATGGCGAGCTGCCGTTGGCGGGACTCAACCTGTTCAACCGCGCGCGTATCCGCATCCGCGGCGAGCGCTTGGGGCTCGAGAGTGTCACGCTCAGCGGCGGACGCATCACGTTTTTGGGCGTCGAGGTGCCCAAGAAAGTGGCCTTTGAACTTAAGACCCGCTATGACGCGGTGAACTTCCCCAAGAGCCGCAAGCTGTCGGTGCCCTACAAGGCGGGCGCCGGCGCGGGCAGCGGCCTGGGCCGCGGCCTCGACGCCAACGACGGCACCGGCCCGGTGGCGGCGGCGCTCATGCTGCTGCAACAGCTGGGTGCTAGCGACGACGACTAGCGGGTCGACGCTGCAAACGCTCCATTTGGGCAATCTGACCCTCACTCGTCGGTCGCGTACGCAAGTACGCTTCCCTCCTCCTTCGGGCCACCTTGCCACAAATGGAACGTTTTCGCTCACTTATGCTCAACCTGTAAGGGTATTTATGGGACAAAGCTATCTTTGCCCCACCACGTTGCGGGTCGACCCTTCGCCCGACCGAAAGGAAAGCATGTTCGGATACATCTATAAGAAAGATGTCGCCATTATCGCGGTTGTCCTGTGTCTTTGTCTGGGCGCGGGCAGTTTCTTCGATTATCAGATCTCGAGTGCGCTGTTCAACATCGGCAGCATGTACGGTCGCTTTGTCGAGGCGGCCGGTGAGCTGCCGTTCGAGCTGACGGCGAGCATCGCGGGCGTTATGCTCGTGCGCTCGGCACGCCCCGATTCCAAGGCGAGCAAGTGGCTCGCTGCGCTGGGCGTTTTGATCAACGTGGGTCTGGTCGGCTACGAGATTATCGGATCGCTGCGCGTCGGCGGCAAGCTTATTGCGTTTCAGCTGGTGCTGACGTTTGTGCTGGTCATCGCCGCCAACCTTATCGTCTATCGCCTCACGCGCACGACCGAGCCCGACGAGCTTACGCGCTGGGCGTTGATGGTGCTTGCCGTGTGGGTCGCTCAGGCCATTATCCTCAACGTGATCGTCAAGCCGCTGTGGTCGCGCCCACGCATGCGCGTGATCGAGGTCACGCCGGGGCTCAATTTTCAGCCGTGGTGGGTAATCGGTAACCCCGACAAGTGGAGCTATATCGCGGCCGGCGTAATCAAGGACGGCTTTAAGTCGTTCGCGAGCGGGCACACGGCGCACGCGGCGATCGGCCTTATGCTCGCCGGGCTTCCCGCGGCGGCCTTTAAGGAAAAACCGTCGCGCCGCCGCGTGGTCTTTTGGACGGCGGCTGTGGTCGCGGCGCTCGTCGCCTTTGGCCGTATCGTGATCGGAGCGCATTTTTTGAGTGACGTGAGCTGCGGCTTTGCCCTGGTGCTGGCGCTTGAGTGCCTTGCCGCGCGTATTGCCTATCCCAACGGCGTACAATAGCTCCGTTTGAATCATCTGGCCGATACCCGGTAAGAGAGGATTGCCATGCTCGCGTTTAACAACGATTATTCCCACGGCGCACACCCGGCGGTGCTGCAGGCGCTCGTCGACACCAATATGGAGCCGCAGCCCGGCTACGGTACCGATGCACATACCGAGCGTGCCAAGCAACTTATTCGCGAGGCCTGCCAGGCGCCTGACGCCGACGTGTTTTTCCTGGTGGGCGGCACGCAGGCTAACGCGACGGTGATCGACATGCTGCTTGCGCCGTACGAGGGCGTCGTTGCTGCCGAGACTGGCCACGTTGCCTGCCACGAGGCGGGCGCCATCGAGTTTGGCGGCCACAAGGTGCTCACCATCCCCGGCTACGAGGGCAAGATGCACGCCGAGGACCTCGAGAACTATATCCAGGTGTTCTACGAAAACGAGAGCTACGAGCACACGGTGTTCCCGGGTGCCGTGTACGTGAGCCTATCGACCGAGTACGGCACGCTGTACTCCAAGGCCGAGCTCGCGGCGATTCACGCAGTGTGCCAGAAGCGCGAGATTCCGCTGTTTGTGGATGGCGCCCGCCTGGCCTATGCGCTGGCGGCCGATGAGTGCGACATTACCCTGCCCGAGCTGGCGCAGCTGTGCGACGTGTTCTACATCGGCGGCACCAAGTGCGGCGCGCTCTGCGGCGAGGCTGTGGTGTTCTGCGGCATGCGCGCCCCGGCGCATCCCATTCCGCGTATTAAGCAGCACGGCGCGCTGTTGGCCAAGGGCCGCCTGACGGGCGTGCAGTTTGAGGCGCTCTTTACCGACGGCCTGTATTTTGAGATTGGCCGCCAGGCGATTGAGACCGCGCAGGCGCTTCGTCGCGTGCTGCACGAGCACGGCTACCGGTTCTTCTTGGAGACGCCGACTAACCAGCAGTTCGTGATTCTGCCCAACGAGGACATGGCGCGCATTCGCGAGCATGCGGCGATCGAGTACTGGGAAAAGTACGACGAGACCCACACGGTGGTGCGCTTTTGCACCAGCTGGGCCACGACGCAGGAGGATATCGACGCGTTGGCGGCTGTCCTGTAGCCTGATGTAATGACGGGGGGCCGCCTTGCGCTGGGTTTGGCGCAAGGCGGCCTCTGTTTTTGAGGGGGAAGGGTTGTATGACCGAGATGTCCGAGCCGACGATTCGCCTGGCGACGCCCGATGATGCGCCGGCGTTGCTTGCCATCTATGAGCCGTATGTGCGCCAGACGGCGATTACCTGCGAATACGAGGTGCCGAGCGTTGAGGAGTTCGCCGGGCGTATTGAGCGTACGCTCAAGCGCTATCCGTATTTGGTGATGGAGTTGGACGGGCGTCCGGTAGGCTATGCCTACGTGAGTCCGCTTAACAGCCGCGAGGCATACGACTGGTCGGTCGAGACGTCGATCTACCTGGCACGCGATGTGCGCCATGGCGGGCTGGGTCGCAAGCTGCACGATGCGCTCAAGCAGTGCCTGATCGCGATGGGCATCACCAATATGTGCGCGCTCATCGCCGTGCCGCACGACAAGGACGACGAGTATCTAACGCACAATAGCCAGGACTTCCATGCCCATATGGGATATCGCTTGGTGGGCACCTTCGATCGCTGTGCCCAAAAGTTTGGCCGCTGGTACGACATGTGCTGGATGGAGTTGGTCCTGGCCGAGCGCACGCCCAACCAACCCAAACCAACCTGGTTCCCCGACCTTCCCAAACCTACCATTTAGGGACAGGTTTATTTTGGCAGGTTAGCCGATTGGCTCGGTGTATTTGGCGCGGTCGGTGCGTTGGATGCGCTTAGAGACATGGAGCGGTCGGCCGTCGGTGTCGTAGACGTAGTCGGTGATCAGGATCAGCGCCTGCCCGCGCTCGACGTTGAGCAAAAACGCCTCGTTTTGCGAGGCATAGCACACCTCAAAGGTCTTATGTCCCTGTGCTGGCGCGCGATGGAATTCTTGGCGCAGCGTCGCGTAGAGCGAACCGTTGATATCGCGATCGATGAGCGTCTCGAAGCTTGGCGGCAGGTAGGTGGTCTCCAGGCACAGCGGCACGTCGTCCAGGTAGCGCAGGCGGACAAGTTTGACGAGCTTGCTGCCCACGGCGGCGTCAAAGAACTTAGCTATGCTGCCGGCCGCCTTGGCAAAGCCCGAGTCCACGGTGCGCGTGGTGGGCTTCATGCCCTGACCTTCGACCTGCTTGGTATAGCTCGAAAACACTAGGTTGTTCTCGTGGAGCGCGGGCGTGTCGGCCACAAAGGCGCCACGCCCGCGCTCGGTGCGCACCAGGCCCTCATCAACGAGAACCTTAAGGGCGTGGCGCACGGTGCTGCGCGACAGCCCCGATTCGTCCATGAGCTCCATCTCGGACGGCAGCTTGTCTCCGCGTGCGTAGATGCCGGCGGCGATGCGGTCGCGAAGCGTACCTGCCAAGCGCTCGTATTGGCTCAGTTTCTTTTTAGATGAAGCGTTCATGCGATCAGCCTATATCTAACTTGTATGCTTATCTAAGCAAGCATGTATTCAACACAACAATAAAACCGCTGGTATCGAGCTACCGAAAACCTTACCAGCAAAATTTCTAAGATAAATATAGCATACAACTAGTCGACATAACCAAAACATGTATGTAACTTGTATGCCATCGAGAGCATCAAACGAGAAGAAAGGCTGATGCACGATGACTACTCAGGAACAGGTTAAGGATGTCGTCTCCCAGGTTTTGGCTGACAAGGCAGACAAGGGCGGCATCAAGCGCGTCGTGTGGATTGGCGCTGGCGGATCCAACGGCGGCAACTATCCTGCCCAGTACTTTATGGAGCACGAGGCCACGCAGGTCGTGAGCTCCAGCTACACCAGCAACGAGTTCGTGCACGCCACCCCGGCCTACGTCAACGAGAACACCCTGGCCGTCGTCGTGTCCATGCGCGGCACCAAGGAGACCATCGTTGCCGCCCAGGTCGCCAAGGACCACGGCGCCAGCACCATCGCCATCTATGTTGACGAGTCCGGCCTCACCGAGGTCTGCGACTACAAGATCCAGTACGACAGCCTGGCCGTCGACGAGTCCTGCATGGGCCGCACCAACTCCGCCGTCGTGACCATGATCGCCATGGAGCTTACGCAGCAGACCGAGGGCTATGCCGAGTACGAGACCGCTATGGCCGCGTTCGACTTGGTCGACCCCATCTATCGCAAAGCCGTCGGGTACACCCGTCCGCTTGCTGCCAAGTGGGCCGAGCAGAACGCCGACAAGCCCTGCATCAACGTCATGGCTCAGGGTCCGCTCTTTGGTGCCGCCTACGTCTTTAGCATCTGCAACGTGCAGGAGATGCTGCAGATCGACTCCTGCACCATCAACACCTGCGACTTCTTCCACGGCCCCTTCGAGATCCTGGACAAGCGTACCTCGCTGTTCCAGCTCATCAGCGTCGGCCGCAGCCGCTGCAACGACGAGCGCGGCATCCGCTTCGTCAACCAGTACGGTGGCGAGCGCGTCTATCAGCTTGACGCCAAGGAGCTCGGCCTCAACGACATCAAGGACAGCGTGAGCGAGTACTTCAACCACTTGATCTTTGCCCCGATCCTCAACAACGTGTACATGCGCGCGCTCTCTGCCGTCACCCACAAGGACTACATGACGCGCCGCTACATGTGGAAGCTTGAGTATTAGTTACGCGGTTTTACCAAACCGCGTAACGGCTCGACGCTGCGCGGTCCGCATTTGGGCAATCTGACGTTCAACTTCAAGGGCGCGACCAGAAGGTCAGCGCCCTTTCGTTTCACGTCACCTTGCCTCAAATGCGGCCCGCTCGCTCATATGACCCAATCCGCTGTCAAGAGCCACAATGGCCCCGCCGACCGCCTGCAATCGGTCGGCGGGGCCTGCCGTTGAACCCGTCCCGGTCCGCCCCCGGCATGTCGTCGACGCCTTCGGCTCAGTCTCATATCCGCGGATACCGCTCCGGCGGCCCGCAATCCTCTCCTTCGGCGGGGTTCCCCTAGTCTGACTTCGCGCATGCGGCGGCCGCCGCGCGCACAGCGAGAACGGGGGTGTCCCCGAAGGCTGCCCGGCTCGCCGGGACGGGGGCTATGTCTATTCGCCGGCCTCCCGGCACATCGCGCCGAGGGCCCACAGCCACCTCACGAGCTCGGCGGCGGTGGCGGCGTTCGCCTTCGCCTGGGGCATGCCCCTCTCGAGCATCTCCCCGCGTCGCCGGAGCAGGCGCTCGGACCCCTTCCTCCCGTGCATCCTTATCTCGAGGGGGACGCCGGAGCCCTTGGGCATCAGCTTCGGCTGGTGGCCGGCCTGGGCGTAGCACCAGGACCCCTCGACCGCCAGCTTCCTGACGAGCGCGTTGCCGGCCCCGCTGATCCCGCCGAGGCGCACGGAGTCCGCGCTCGACCTCTGCTTCGGGGCGAGGCCGAAGTAGGCCGTCACCTGCCTGCCGGAGCGGAACCTCGAGAAGTCGCCGACCTCGGACGCGAAGGCGGCGGCGAGCGCGAACCCGCACCCCTTGATCGACTGGAGCGCCTCGACCTCGGCCGAGAGGGGGCCCGCCGCGACGGCGGCCCTGTACTCGGCGAGGAGGGCCTCCCTCGTCTCGTCGGCCGCCTCGACCTCGTTTCTCAGCACCGCAAGCGCCCGGATGCCGCCGTCGTCGGCGGGGTGTATGCCGTCGAGCCACCTGAGGAAGCCGTACGTCCAGTACTTCCGGGGGTTGCCGGCCGGCGTCGTGCCGCCGTAGACGTAGCCGCGGCGGGCCAGGAACGTGTTAGCGTCAATATAATTTTCACCATTTCCACCAACGCATTTTCGCCAATCGCGCCAACGCGGATACGCCGGATTCGCCAACGCGGATGTGCCGCTTTCGGCGCCTAGGCGCCCTCCTCCTTCCCGTCCTCACCGCCG
>DBEYUK010000040.1:0-17826 GCA_048181625.1 Collinsella sp.
GGACATCTTCAAGTACATAGAGCTCTATTACAATAGGGTGCGCATGCATTCCACCCTGGGCTACATGTCTCCAGTGGAATACGAGCGGCAATACGCTTGAGGATCCTTAAAAGAAAGTCCAGTTTATCCTTCCCACTCCAGTTTTCCATGAGTATAGACCTCAGGGTGAAGCACGACCTGGAGTCCAGGAGGCGGGCCGTCGAGCTCTTCGACGCCGGTGTCGGCTGCAAGCCGGCGGCCGAGGCCCTGTCCGTCCCCCGCGAGACCGTGAGAGAATGGCAGTGGGTATACCGGGCGTTCGGAAGCGAGGCGCTGCTGTCCATGGGCGGGAAACAATCCAGGTACACATTCGAGCAGAGGGTCGCCGCGGCGTCGGCCGTGGTCGACGGCGGGATGGCGAAGACCGACGCCATGGCCGAGTTCGGGATCAGGTCGAAGTCCCCGCTGGAGCGCTGGTGCAGGCTCTACCGCGAGGGCGGCGCCGAGGCGCTGCGGCCCCGCCCGAAGGGCAGGCCGAGGGGGTCGAGGTCGAAACCCCGGGCCCGCACCCGCGAGCAGGAGCTCGAGGAGCGCTGCCGCAGGCTCGAGGCCGAGGTCGCCTACCTAAAAAAATTGCGCGCCCTGGTCGAGCGGGACGGGCTCTGACCAGGGCGGCGGCCGAGGCGGTGAGGGCGCTGCGCGCGGAGGGGCACTCCCTGCGCCACCTGCTGGAGTGCTCGGGGCTCAGGAGGTCGACCTACTACTACGCGCTGGCGCACCCGCGGAGGCCGACCAGGCCCGAGCTGCGCGACGCCGCGGCCGAGATATTCTCGCGCACCGCCAACGGCTGCGGGCACCGGCAGATAGCCACGTGCCTGCGCGCCGAGCTGGGCGCGGTCGTGGCCGACAAGACCGTGCTCAAGATGATGCGCGAGATGGGCATCCGGTGCGGGATACGCCGCCGGGGCTCCCGCCGCCGGTACAGCTCCTACAGGGGGCTCGTGGGGAGCACGTTCGAGAACGTCATCGCGAGGGACTTCGGCGCCGAGGGGCCGTGGCAGAAGCTCGGCACCGACGTCACCGAGTTCAAGGTCGCCGGCGCCAAGGCCTACTGGGCCCCGGTGCTCGACTTCTGCACGAAGGAGATCGTGGCGAGCGACATATCGACCTCGCCGGACCTCGCCCAGCAGCACAGGATGCTCGACCGGCTCCTCGAGGCCCTGCCAGACGGGGCGGCGCCGACCATGCACTCGGACATGGGCTGGCAGTACCAGCACGAGTCCTACGCCTCCAGGCTGGAGGGGGCGGGCATCACCCAGAGCATGTCGCGCAAGGGGAACTGCATCGACAACGCCGCCACCGAGCAGCTCTTCGGCCACGTGAAGGACGAGTTCTACCGCGGCAGGGAGTGGGGCAGCTTCGGGGACTTCAAGCGCGACCTGGAGGAGTACATAGCCCATTGGAACACGCGGCGCAGGCAGGTAAGATTGAAGGGCCTGACGCCGGAGGAGTTCCGGAACCGGGCCCTTGCGGCGTAGTCGCTATTTATTCAGTCCAAGTTTCGGGGCGCAGTTCACTGTCCCCAATGTGGTGGTTCGGAACATGTGGACGAAACAGCTTCGAAACACGCGATTTGCACGTTGGGTGCTCAAAAACGCTTCTACCTGCATCGTAATCAAAACGAAACATCTGCTCGTCGGCTTATGCGTAACTTTCCCGCAACAGTGCGATATTATCCATACTCGATAAAGCTCGCGGCGCATGGGGCGCCTCGAACGATACTTTTCTTTTCCATCAATTGGAGGAAGCATGAGCTACACGCAGAAAGTTCTCGAAGAGCTCAAGGCCCGCTATCCCGAGCAGCCTGAGTTCATCCAGGCCGCGACTGAGATTCTCGGCACCATCCAGCCGGCGCTCGACGCCCATCCCGAGTACGAGGAGGCCGCCCTGCTTGAGCGCCTCGTCGAGCCCGAGCGCATCGTCATGTTCCGTGTTCCCTGGGTCGACGACCAGGGCAAGGTTCAGGTCAACCGCGGTTACCGCGTCGAGTTCAACTCTGCCATTGGACCCTACAAGGGCGGCCTGCGTTTTAACCCGACGGTCACCCTGGGCATGCTCAAGTTCCTGGGTCTGGAGCAGATCCTCAAGAACAGCCTGACCACCCTTCCCATGGGCGGCGGCAAGGGCGGCTCCGACTTTGACCCTAAGGGCAAGTCCAACAACGAGATCATGCACTTCTGCCAGTCCTTCATGACCGAGCTCTATCGCCACATCGGCCCCAACACCGACGTTCCCGCCGGCGACCTGGGCGTTGGCGGCCGCGAGGTTGCCTACCTGTTCGGTCAGTACAAGCGCCTGACCAACGAGTGGACCGGCGTCCTCACCGGCAAGGGCCTCTCCTTTGGCGGCTCGCTCGCCCGTACCGAGGCCACCGGCTACGGCCTGGCCTACTTTGTGGACGAGTACCTCAAGAGCCGCGGCGACTCCTTCGAGGGCAAGAACGTCGTCGTTCACGGCTCCGGTAACGTCGCCATCTACGCGGTCCAGAAGGTCTCCCAGCTCGGCGGCAAGGTGCTGGCCTGCTCCGACACCCATGGCTGGGTCGAGGATCCCGACGGCATCGACTACACCGTGCTCGAGCATGTCTACAACAAGAAGCGCTCCGGCCACGACAAGGGCGTTACGCTCGCCATGTACGTCGACGAGAAGCCCAATGCCACGTGGCACGAGGGTGACGGCCGCGGCGTGTGGCAGCTGCCCTGCGACATCGCGCTGCCCTGCGCTCGCGAGAACACGCTGCTGCTCGAGGACGCCCAGGCGCTCGTCGCCAACGGCTGCAAGGTGGTCGGCGAGGGCGCGAACATGCCCACGACCATCGAGGCCACGACCTACTTCCAGGAGCACGGCGTCGCCTTTATGCCCGGTAAGGCTGCCAACGCCGGCGGCGTGCTCGTGTCCGGCTTGGAGATGAGCCAGAACGCCGAGCACCTGTCCTGGACCTTCGAGGAGGTCGACGGCAAGCTCGAGCAGCTCATGCGCGGCATGTTCCACAACGTGGACGACACCGCCAAGGAGTACGGCGAGGAGGGCAACTTCGTCATGGGCGCCAACATTGCCGGCTTCCTGAAGGTTGCCGACGCCATGCTCGCCCAGGGCGTCTGCTAAATCTTCGCTCGACATAGCATGCGATAAGGCTCCCAGCTATCTGGCTGGGAGCCTTTTCTATTCCGGAGGACTCCTCATAACTTGCGGTGATATACGGACTGTTTTGCGTTCCAGAACGGCTAATCAGTCCGTATATCACCGCAAGTTATGGATGGGTGGGTGGATTTTGTCCTAAAACGGTGTGCGGCCCCTCGTTTGGTACACTAAAAGGTACTGGACAAGTGAAGAGATGGGGGAGAACGTGCTCAAGTTCGGTACCTACGTCCGTGTTGGAAACGCGGCCGAAGCCTATGAGCTCTTACAGAAGAACCGCAACAACAAGATTGTGGGTGGCGGCATCTGGATGCGCCTGGGTTCGCGTCGCGTGGCGACGGCGATTGACCTTTCGGCCTGCGGACTCGATCAGATCGAGGAGACCGAGACCGAGTTTCGCATCGGTGCCATGTGCACCCTGCGCCAGCTCGAGCGTCATGCCGGGCTCAACGCGCTTGTCAACAATGTCTTTGAGTTCGCCGTCCACGACATCGTGGGCGTGCAGCTGCGCAATACCGCCACGGTGGGCGGCAGTATCTACGGCCGCTTTGGCTTCTCGGACGTTCTCTCCGCCTTTCTCGCGCTCGATTCCTATGTTGAGTTGACGGGCGCCGGCCGCGTGCCGCTCGCGGAGTTCGTTGACATGGGCTACGTGCGCGACGTTATCGAGCATGTCGTGGTCGTCAAGCACGATTACCGTGCGAGCTACGAGGCCGTGCGCAAGGCCGCGACCGACTTTCCCTCGCTGAACGTTACCGCCGCCTGGTGGGACAACACCTGGCACGTCACTGTGGGTGCCCGCCCGCTGCGCGCGACCCTGCTGCAGGGCGAGGCGTGCGGCCTTACCAACGAGCATCCTTCCGAGGACGAGCTGCGTGCTCTGGCCGCGTCCGTACGCGCGCTGAGCTACGGCACCAACCTGTGGGGCTCGGCCGACTACCGCCGCCGCATCTCGGCCCCGCTTGCCGTCCAGGCTGTGCGTCGCGCCGCCGGCATCGAGCTTTCGGCCGCGCTTGCGCACGAGCTCGAGGGCGTGCAGATTCCTAAGTTTGCCACGGACGAGTATTCCTGCCGCCGCGTGCCCGGCGTCGATTCTAGCGAGGTGCGCTAATGGCTGCCAAACTCATCGATCTTTCCTTTACGCTCAACGACCGCAAGGTCAAGGTTCAGATTGCCCCCGATACCATGCTCTTTGCGCTGTTGCGCGAGCAGGGCTGCGCGTCGGTGCGCTGCGCCTGCGAGACCACCAACTGCGGCCTGTGCACGGTGTGGCTCGACGGCGACCCGGTGCTGAGCTGCTCGGTTCCCGCCGCTCGCGTCGAGGGCCACACCATCACCACGCTCGAGGGCCTCAAAGCCGAGTCTGAGGCGCTGGCCCGTGCGATGGCTGCCGAAGGCGCCGAGCAGTGCGGTTTTTGCGCCCCCGGCCTTATCATGAACGTACTGGCGCTTGCCCGCGCCGCCAAGGAGGACCCGAGCCTCGTCGCCACGCGCGAGGAGCTGTCGCGCCAGCTCGCCGGCAACCTCTGCCGTTGCAGCGGCTACGAGAGCCAGCTGCGCGCCATCGTCCGCTTCCTCAACGAGTCCGGCGTGCAGGTGGGCTTTGAGATGCCCGAGCTGCCGGTCAACGACACCAGCTGCGATGGTGTCGCGTACAAGCAGATCACCCACAAGCAGCCCAAGAAGGACTCGAAGGCGCTGCTCGAGGGCCGTCCCGTCTACACGGGTGACCTGGTGCCCGCCGGCGCGCTCATCGTCAAACTCAAGCGCAGCCCGTATGCGCGCGCCAAGATCCGCTCCATCGACACGTCGCGCGCCCTGAAGGTGCCTGGCGTGGTGGGCGTCTACACCTACGAGGACGTGCCCAAGCGCCGCTTTACCATCGCTGGCCAGAGCTATCCGCAGCCGAGTCCCTACGACCGCCTGATCCTTGAGAACCTCGTACGCTACCAAAACGAGGAGGTGGCGATCGTCGCCGCCGAGACCGAGGAGGCCGCCGACAAGGCGCTCAAGCTCATCAAGGTCGACTACGAGGTACTCGAGCCCCTGCTCGACTTTACCCAGGCGCTCGATAACGACATCGTGGTACACCCCGAGGGCGACGTGACCTTTATGTTCCCGCAGGGTGGCGACGTTCCGCGCAACCTAGTGTGCAGTGGCACGAGCGATTTTGGCAACCTTGACGAGGCGTTCGCCCAGAGCGACATCGTCTTTGAGCGCACCTACACCAGCCAGGCCACGCAGACCGCGCCCATGGAGACCTTCCGAGCCTTCGCGACGACCGACGCGTTTGGGCGCATCTCGGTGACCACCTCTACGCAGGTGCCCTTCCACGTGCGCC
Source organism: Collinsella sp. (assembly GCA_048181625.1). Lineage (GTDB taxonomy): Bacteria > Actinomycetota > Coriobacteriia > Coriobacteriales > Coriobacteriaceae > Collinsella. The sequence goes on from DBEYUK010000040.1 coordinate 5,519, forward strand.
GCATGGTCGCGCAGTCGCTCGATATTCCGCAGTCGCAGGTGCAGGTTATTAAGCCGCGCATCGGCGGCGGCTTTGGCTCCAAGCAGACGGGTTGCTGCGAGATCTTCGTGGCGTTCGTGACCCAGCAGACCGGCCGTCCGAGCTACTGCTGCTACACCCGCGAGGAGACTAACACCGCGGGCAACTCGCGCCACCAGATGCAGATGACCGTTAAGTTGGGCGCTATGAACGACGGCACCATCACGGCCATCGATCTGCACACGCTGTCCAACGCCGGCGCGTACGGCGAGCACGCCACCACGACGATTGGCCTTTCGGGCCACAAGAGCCTGCCCATCTACAACCACGTGAAGGCGAGCCGCTTTAGCTGGGACGCCGTCTACACCAACACCAACCGCGGCGGCGCTTATCGCGGCTACGGTGCCACCCAGGGCCAGTTTGCCGTGGAGAGCGCTGTCAACGAACTCGCCGACATGCTGCACATGGACCCCGCCGACCTGCGCCTTAAGAACATCGTGCGCGAGGGCGAGATCATGCCGCAGTACTACAACGAGAAGCTCAACGCCTGCGCGCTCGACCGCTGCCTGCTGCGCGCGATGGACATGATCGGCTGGCGCGACAAGCCGTTGGCCGTGGACCTGGGCGACCGCGTGCGCGCTCTGGGCTGCGCGCTCACCATGCAGGGCTCGGGCATCTCCAACGTGGATATCGCCGGCATCGACATGCGCCTGGAAGAGGACGGCTTCATTACCATCGGCACCGGTGCCACCGATAACGGCATGGGCGTCGACACGATCCTGGCGCAGATTGCCGCCGAGGAGCTGGGCGTGGAGAGTTCGATGATCGTGGTGCGCGGCGTTGACACCGATGTGTCGCCGTTTGACGCCGGCTCGTACGCGAGCTCGGGTACGTACGTGACGGGCCTTGCCGCCAAGAACGCCGCGACCGAGCTGCGTGAGAAGATTTGCGCCAAGGCAGCCCAGATGTGGGACGTGGACGCCGCCGACGTGGTCTTCGATGGCCAGTACGTGCGTCTGTCCGACGAGCGTGCCGCGCGCGAGCAGAACCGCTACCTCACGCTGCGTGACTTTGCCAACCTGTGCGTCAAGAACATCGCGGGCGGCGACGCGCTGACCTCACATGCCTCTGCCTGCCTGCCCGTTTCGCCTCCGCCGTTTATGGCCGGCATTGCCGAGGTCGAGGTCGACAAGGCCACCGGCAAGGTGACCGTGGTGGACTATGCGGCGGCTGTGGACTGCGGCACCGTGATCAATGAGGCGCTCGCGCGCGTCCAGGCCGAGGGCGGCATTGCTCAGGGTATCGGCCACGCGCTCTACGAGATCGTCGAGCATGACGACCGCGGCCGCCTGCGCACCGGCAACTTTATGAGCTATAAGCTGCCCACGCGCCTGGATATCGGCAGCATTCGCGTGGCCTTTGAGCCGAGCTACGAGCCGACGGGTCCGTTTGGCGCCAAGTCGATCGGCGAGGTCGTCATCAACACGCCGCTCGCCGCCGTGGCCTCGGCCGTGGCACACGCTACCGGACATCAGGTTCGCTCGCTGCCGATCACGCCCGAGAAGGCCCTGCTGGGGGAGTAGACGAGCAGGCCGCCGCTCTTTGCCTGGCCCGGGGAAACTGCAGCCCACTTTTCGACCGAATTGTGGGCTGCAGTTTCCGTTTGAGGCCCTCGGCGGAAAGTGCATCCCGGAATAGGGGCTCAAAACGGGTTGCAGTTTCCGGTTGATGGCTATAGCGGAAGCCGCATCCCATTCCGAGGCCCCAAGCCGGGACACGCTTTCCGGCGCATGGCCAGCACCGCCAGACTGCCGAGTCGCACCGAAGTTGCGGTGGAATAGTTCCTGTTTTGGAGGACTGGAGCCCCAAACAGGAACTATTTCACCGCAACTTATGAGATGGGATGCCTTGCGCTCGTGGTGAGGTCGTGAGCCTGTAAAACGTGTGCGTGCGCTTGCCGTTCGTATCTGCTATCATTCCTAGTCTGTGCGCTCATGCGGGCGTGGCGGAATTGGTAGACGCGCCAGATTTAGGTTCTGGTGGGATTCCCGTGAAGGTTCGAGTCCTTTCGCCCGCACCAACGCACCTGCGTCGGCTCCCGCCGTCGCGACTCTTTGTTGCATAAAGGTACCAGCACCTCAGATAAGCTGGGCAGTATGAGGAGGAACGTGTTGAACATCACCGCTTCTGACGTCAAGGACGCCAAGCTCACCGCTACGGTCACCATCCCGGCCGCCGACGTCGACGCCGCGATCAAGAAGGCCTACAAGGACACCGCCAAGAAGTACCGCTTCCCGGGCTTCCGCGCCGGTAAGGCTCCCCGTCCGGTCATCGACTCTGCTCTTGGCGCCGAGGCTACCCTCGCTCAGGCCACCAACGACCTGATCGCCGCCAACGAGCCCGTCGTCCTCAACGAGCTGGACATCGTCCCCACCAAGAGCGGTGACTACAAGGAGCTCGACCTCGCCAAGGATCACGAGGACTACACCTACACCGTCGAGTTCTCCCTGCGTCCCGCTGCCGAGCTCTCCTCCTTCGACGCTGTCGAGATCGAGATGCCCCCTGCGGAGGTCACCGAGTCCGAGATCAACAACCAGGTCGAGATGCTCCTCAACTACCGTGCCACCTTCGAGGACGTCGAGGGTCGCGCCGTCGAGGCCGAGGACTACGTCACCGTCGACCTCAAGGCCGTCGAGAATGCCGACAACTTTGCCGCCGAGGGCCGCATGCTCATCGCCGGTAGCGACAGCAACCCCAAGGAATTCAACGAGGCCCTGATCGGCGCCAACGTTGACGACGTCAAGTCCGTCACCTGGACCGACGAGGTCGAGGAGGGCGAGGAGGCCGAGACCCACACCGTCGAGGTCACCGTCAAGGGCATCAAGGTCCGCAACACCCCCGAGCTCACCGACGAGCTCGTCAAGTCCGACTTTGGCTTCGACAGCATCGACGCTATGCGCGACGCCATCAAGATCGAGATCGAGCAGGACAAGGCTTCCCGCCTGCCGGCCGAGAAGGAGAACCGTTGCGTCTCCGCTCTCGCCGAGCGCCTGCAGCTCGACGAGATGGATGCCGACTACGAGCAGTCCGTCTTTGAGGAGCTTGGCCAGAACTTCCTGTCCAACCTCGCTGCCCGCGGCATGACGCTCGACACCTGGCTGCCCGCTTCCGGTCTGACCATGGAGCAGTTCATCGGCGACCTGCACAAGCAGGCCAACGACGTCGCCCGCGAGTCCCTGGCTCTGGACGCCCTTGCCCGTGAGCTCAAGATTGAGGTCACCGAGGACGACATCAACGCCGAGTTCGAGAAGGCTGGCGTCAAGGACGTCGAGGCTTCCAAGGCTGAGTTCATCGCCGATGGCCGCATGCCTGCTGTCCGCGAGTCCATCCGTCGCTCCAAGGCCGTCGACCACCTGGTCGAGAACGCCAAGGTGACCGAGGTCGACGAGACCGCCAAGGACGCCGAGTAATTCTCGCCACCTTGCCCGCGAGCGCATGCGTGCGCCCGTGATGGGGTAAAGTTATACACCGGTTATCCGGTTGCTTCGTACGGTGCCAGCCAATGCATAGCATGCGGGCACCGTACGTTTATCTAGAACCAATTTGGTCCGCAAGAGAGAAATGGAGATGCGTATGATCGCCAAGTTCGATTCCGCCCTCGTGCCATACGTTATCGAGCAGACGCCGCGCGGCGAGCGCAGCTACGATATCTATTCGCGCCTGCTCAACGACCGCATCATCTTCTTGGGCGAGGAGATCAACTCCGTCAGCGCCAACCTGGTCGTTGCCCAGCTGTTGCATCTTGAGAGCCAGGATGCCGAGAAGGATATCTCGCTCTACATCAATTCGCCCGGTGGCGAGGTCTACTCCGGCCTGGCGATTCTGGACACCATGAACTTCATCAAGCCGCAGGTCTCGACCATTTGCGTCGGTATGGCCGCGTCTATGGCCGCTGTGCTGCTTTCGGCCGGCGCCAAGGGCAAGCGCTTCTGCCTGCCGCACTCCAAGGTCATGATTCACCAGCCCAGCGGCGGTGCCCAGGGTCAGCAGACCGAGATCGAGATCGTGGCTGAGGAGATCAAGAAGACTCGCCGCGAGCTCAACCAGATCCTGTCCGACGCCTCGGGCCAGCCCATCGAGAAGGTCCAGGCCGACACCGAGCGCGACAACTACCTGACCGCTGCCGAGGCCCTCGACTACGGCCTGATCGACCGTATCGTCACCTCGCGCGATCTCGCCGCGAAGGACGCCTAGGATGGCAGGTAACATGCAGGACAACTTTGACGAGAACGGCAACCCCATCCGCTGCTCCTTCTGCGGAAAAGAGCAGGGCCAGGTTCGTCGCCTCGTAAAGGGCCCGACCAACATCTTTATCTGTGACGAGTGCGTCGCCGCCTGTTCCGAGATTCTGGAAGAGTCGCTGGCTTCGGACTTTATGGACGCTGCCCGCAACGGCAAGCTGCCGGGCTTCCTCAACGACCACGGTCAGGCTGCATCCCAGCCCGCCGTGGACCCCGAGACCGAGGGCTTTGAGCTCGAGGACGACCGCCAGGTCATCACGCACGTGCCGACGCCGCATGAGATCTATGACGAGCTTTCGGCCTATGTCATGGGCCAGGAGGACGCCAAGCGCGCCATGTCGGTTGCCGTGTACAACCACTATCGCCGCGTGATCGAGGGCGGCGCTGCGGTGTCCGCTTTTGACGGCGGCATGGGCTCGCAGTTCGACAACGATATGGACGAGGTGGAGCTCGCCAAGTCCAATATCCTGCTGCTCGGTCCCACCGGTACCGGTAAGACCCTGCTGGCCCAGACGCTCGCGCGCATCCTCGAGGTGCCGTTTGCCATCGCCGACGCCACTGCGCTCACCGAGGCCGGTTACGTTGGCGAGGACGTGGAGAACATCCTGCTCAAGCTCATCAACGCCGCCGATGGCGATATTGAGCGCGCGCAGGTTGGCATTATCTACGTGGACGAGATCGACAAGATCGCCCGCAAGGCCGAGAACCTCTCCATTACCCGCGATGTTTCGGGCGAGGGCGTTCAGCAGGCGCTGCTTAAGATTCTTGAGGGCACGGTGGCCAGCGTTCCGCCCACCGGCGGCCGCAAACATCCCCAGCAGGAGTTGCTGCAGATCGACACGACCAACATCCTGTTCATCTGCGGCGGTGCCTTTGTGGGCCTGGATAAGATCATCGCCGATCGCGTGGGCAACAAGGGCGTGGGCTTTAACTCCGAGATCGCCGGCCCCACCTCGGTCGACGAGAACGACCTGCTGCGTCAGGTGCTCCCGCAGGACCTCAACGCCTTTGGCATGATCCCCGAGTTCGTGGGCCGTACGCCCGTCGTCACTCAGACGCAGGCGCTTGACGAGGACGATCTGGTGTCGATCCTGACCGAGCCCAAGAACGCCGTGGTGCGCCAGTACCGCAAGATGTTCCAGCTCGAGGACGTCGATCTTGAGTTTGAGGACGCGGCCCTGCACGAGATCGCCCGTATGGCGCTTGCCCGCAAGACCGGCGCCCGCGGCCTGCGTTCCATCTGCGAGGACGTGCTGCAGCAGACGATGTTCGACCTGCCCAGTGAGGAAGGCGTCACTAAGGTCATCGTGACCGAAGCCTCCGTAAAGGGCGAAGAACAGCCCCAACGCATCTACGGGTAAACCAACCAAAAACGTGTTTGCAAATAGCCTTCGACCACCCGCGGTCGGAGGCTATTTTATATATACGCAATAACCCCAACTACCTGTGTTATTCTGTGTGTTTGTTTTAGCCTCAGCGAAGTCATATCAGACTGAAGTAATCGATACCTAAGGGGAGGAATGCAGACCCTGGCGGGCCTACATTCCTCCCCGGCGGGACAGGGAGAGATATATGGAAGAAATGCCCAAGAACTACGATCCGTCGACCAACGAGCCGGCGATCCTGCAGAAGTGGCTCGACGGCGGCTACTACAAGCGCCGTGAGGGCGTGGGCGACTGCACCGTCACCATTCCGCCTCCCAACGTGACTGGCAAGCTCCACATGGGCCACGCCACCGATGACTCCATCCAGGATGCCATTGTCCGTATGGCCCGCATGCGCGGCAAGTCCACGCGCTGGGTGCTGGGCACCGACCACGCCGGTATCGCCACGCAGACCAAGGTCGACAAGAAGCTCAAGAGCGAGGGTATCAGCCGCCTGGAGATCGGCCGCGATAAGTTTGTCGACGCCTGCTGGGATTGGACCCACGAGTACGGTGGCATCATCGTCGAGCAGATCAAACGTATGGGCTGCTCCGTCGACTTCGATAACGAGCGCTTCACCATGGACGAGGACTACGCCCAGGCCGTGCGCAAGGTGTTCTGCGACTGGTACCACGACGGCCTGATCTATCGCGGCAAGCGCATCGTCAACTGGTGTCCCAACTGCACCACCGCTATCTCGGACGACGAGGCCGAGTACAAGGACGAGAAGGGCCACCTGTGGCACCTGCGCTATCCGTTGACCGAGCCGGTCAACGGCCAGGATTACATCGTCGTCGCTACCACGCGCCCCGAGACCATGCTCGGCGACACGGGCGTTGCCGTTTCCCCGAAGGATCCCGAGAAGGCTGCCTTTGTAGGCAAGACTGTCAAGCTCCCCATCGTCGACCGCGAGATCCCCATCTTTGAGGATTGGCACGTCGACGCCAACTTTGGCTCCGGCTTCGTTAAGGTCACCCCGGCACACGACCCCAACGACTACGCCATGGGTCAGGCCCACGGCCTGCCGCAGATCAATATCTTCGATGAACACGCGGTGGTCGTCGAGGGCTACGGCGAGTTCACCGGCATGACCCGCGAGGAGTGCCGCGAGGCCGTCATCAAGTGGTTCGAGGAGCACGACCTGCTCGATCACGTCGAGGACCACGACCACTCCGTCATGCACTGCTACCGTTGCGACGCCGCGCTTGAGCCATGGCTGTCCGAGCAGTGGTTCGTTGCCGTCGACAAACTCAAGGGGCCGGCGCTCGACGCCGTCAACTCCGGCAAGGTCACCTTCCACCCCGCGCGCTGGACGCAGACCTACACCACCTGGATGGAGAACCTCAAGGATTGGTGCATCAGCCGCCAGCTGTGGTGGGGTCATCGCATCCCCGTGTTCTACTGCGAGGACTGCGGCTGGGAGGACGCCCTTACCGAGGACACCGATGTGTGCCCCAAGTGCGGCGGCCATCACGTGCATCAGGACGAGAACGTGCTGGACACCTGGTTCAGCTCGCAGCTGTGGACCTTCGCCACGCAGGGCTGGCCGCAAAAGCCGGAACTGCTCGAGGGGCATCACCCCACGACGGCGCTCGTCACCGCGCGCGACATCATCGCGCTGTGGGTTGCCCGCATGGTCATGAGCTCGCTGTACTTCCTGGACGAGGTGCCGTTTAAGGACGTCGTCATCTACCCGACGATTCTGGCCAAGGACGGCAGCCGCATGTCCAAGTCCAAGGGCAACGGCGTTGACCCCATGGACCTCATCGGTATGTACGGCGCCGACGCCATGCGTTACAACCTGCTGACGCTGTGCACCAACAACCAGGACGTCAAGTTCGACGCGAACATCGACAAGAAGACTAAGAAGCTCATCGACAGCCCGCGTACCGACCAGGCCAAGTCGTTTGTGACCAAGATTTGGAACGCCAGCCGCTTCCTGCTTATGAACATGGAGGGCTACACGCCCGGCGAGCCCGTCGTTGAGACGCCGGCCGACGCCTGGATGTTCAGCCGCCTGGCCAAGGCCGTGAAGATGGTCACCGAGGGTATTGAGAACTACACCTTTGGCGATATGGCCCGCGGCGTGCAGCAGTTCTTCTGGAACGAGGTTTGCGACTGGTACGTCGAGGTCACCAAGGCCCGCCTGAAGGGCGAGGGCCGTCTGCAGGCTCAGCGCAACCTGATCTTTGTTCTCGACACCTCCATTCGCCTGATGCATCCGCTCATGCCGTTTGTCACCGAGGAGATCTGGGACAACATGCCGGCGAGCGTGCTCGACCTGGATTCGGAGGGCAACCTCGACCGTGCCGAGGCACTCATGATTGCCAAGTGGCCCGAGCCCGCCGACTACGCCAAGTATGTCGACGAGAACGCCGAGCGCGCGTTTGAGCTGTGCCGCGCCGTCGTGTCTGCCGCCCGCGCCACGCGTTCGCGCTATCGCTTGAGCCCCAAGGCCGAGCTCGACGTGGTCGTGCGCGCCGGTGCCGAGGATATCGAGAAGCTCGAGAGCCTGCGCTCGACGATTGAGCCGCTGGCCAACACGGCTTCGCTGGTCATGGGTACCGACGTTGAGAAGCCGGCCGCGAGCATTGCCATGGTCGATAGCGGCGTCGAGGTCTTTGTGGTGCTCGAGGGCAAGGTCGACCTTTCGGCCGAGAAGACGCGCCTGGAGAAGGAGATTGCCGCGGCCCAGAAGGAGCTTGCCGGCTGCGAGAAGACGCTGGCCAACGAGGGCTTTGTGGCCAAGGCCGCGCCTGCGGTGGTCCAGAAGAAGAGGGACCGTGCAGCTGAGCTCAAGGAGATCCTGGCGGCGCTGACTGCTCAGGTTGCTGACTTCTCGTAAGCGTTACTGGGGGGACGCGGTTTGGGGCATTGCTCGCTACTGCGAACAGTCCTGCTCGCACGAAGGCCACATTAAGTGGCCTTCGGCTCGTGCGGAACTTGTATCGAGCAAAGCCCCAAACCGCTCCCAGTTCGTTTACGTGGTTGTCTGCGCCCGGAATGTTAGGGCCACTGGGTTGTGGCCTTGAGGTCGCTTCAAAGCGGTGTTTGGCTGATTTTTTGAACGCGAGGGGCTCATTCTTTTTGGTGGGCCTCTTTTTCTGTTATGGGGGACTTTGAGTTATGGCTAAGCGTTCTGGGTCGTATGTCGTTCCGTTCTCGTTTGAGTTGCTTTCGTTTGATGAGGCTGTGGGGCTTGCTGCTGATACGGGGCGGATTTCTGGGGATGCTGGGCCTCTGCTCGAGACGGTTGTCGATATGCTTGATGAGTTGGGGCGCCCGGACGAGTACTTTGATTGCATTCAGGTCGCCGGTACCAATGGCAAGACTTCGACCACGCGTTTTTCGGCTGCCATCCTTCGTGGTGAGGGGTTAAAAACCGCGCTGTATACGTCGCCGCAGCTGGTGCGTTATCCCGAGCGCATGGAGCTCGATGGGCGCGTTGTGAGCGACGAGGCCTTTGCCCGTGGCGTTTCTGCCGCTGTTGAGGCGGGACGTCGGGTGAATGCGCACCGTGTGGCGGCGGGGGAGCGCGCCTATACCATTACTCCGTTTGACCTGCTGACGGCCGCCGCACTTGTGGTGTTTGCCGAGGCCGCGGTGGATGTTGCCGTGCTCGAGGTTGGCATGGGCGGTCGTTGGGACGCCACGAGTGCGACCGATCCCGTCGCCGTTGCCATTACGGGTATTGGGCTCGATCACACACGTATTTTGGGCGATACGCTCGAGGCCATTGCGGGTGAGAAGGCTGCGGTCATTAAGCCCGGACGCCTGGTTGTTCTGGGCGAGGGCACGCATGAGGCAAGTGTTCAGCGCGTGATGGATGCCCGTTGCCGCGAATGCGGTGTGGTGCCGCTCGTGGTGAGCCATGTCACGACTAAGGTGCCGGCGCATGTGGGCGACACGGTTGAGTTCAGCTGCACCACGCCGCGTGCGATCTATACGTCGAGTATGGTCAAGCCGGCATATCAGCCGCAGAATGCCGCGTGTGCGATTATGCTGTGCGAGGGCTATCTGGGCCGCGAGCTCGACCACGAGTCGCTCGACGCTTCTCTTATGGGCTGCCCCACGCCGGGTCGCTTTGATGTGCTGGGAACCGATCCGCTCAAGCTGATCGACGCCTGCCATAACCCCCAGAGCTGCGAGAACTTTGTGAGCGCACTGGACGAGATCGACCCGTGCGTAGAGAATCGCCCAACGTTGCTGTGCGCCGCGCTGGCAGACAAGGACGTGGCGGGTATCGTTGACGTGCTGATTCCGGCCTTCCCGCGCGTGGTCGTGACCCAGACCGATTCCGATCGCGCCTTGCCGGCAGAGGAGCTCGCCGCCCTGGTGGACGCCGATAAGCTCACGGGCGTATATCCGAGTGTGTCCGAGGCCCTCGCTGCCTTCGATGCCGCAGACGAGCCTTTCGTAGCTGCCGGTACCATCACCCTAGCCGGCGAAGTAGCCGGCCTGTTGCGCTAACCCATCCCCTCATCAGTTGCGGTGAAATAGGGACTGTTTTACAAGCCAGGAGCCCCAAACAGTCCGTATATCACCGCAACTCAAAAGCAGTCAATTTGGGACGGGGCTTTTTTAGCTGCCCTGTGCCCCGAGTTGACTCGCTTGCCACGAAATGGGCCTATTTACTACGTTTGACCGGCAACCCTCGACCATACCGAGAATTGCGAAATCAAAACTGCAGGTAGAGGGCCTGCCATTTTTCAAAAAAGACCCGCATGGTCGACCCATGCGGGTTAAACGTAGTAGATAGCTCGTTTTCGTGGCGCGACGTAATCGCAATGTGACAAAGGGGCTGTCCCTTTGTCACATTGGCTAGTCTAGGCGGACGGGATCGTGGGGGTATGCGTTGAGAATCTCGACGCCGGACTCGGTAACTAGGGCCAAGTCCTCGATGCGGACGCCGGTGCGGCCGGGGAGGTAGATGCCCGGCTCGATGGAGAACGTCATGCCTGGCTCGATAACCTGTTCGTTGACCAGCGAGACGTCGCCCGGCTCATGGTCCTGAAGACCGATCGAGTGGCCCAGGCGATGCGTAAAGTACCGCCCATAGCCCGCGTCTTCAATCACATCGCGCGCGGCGCGGTCCAGGTCGCACATGCGCACACCCGGTGCGATGAGTGCCTCGGCGGCCTCGTTGGCGCGGCGCACGATGTCGTAGATGCGCGCCGTCTCCTCGTCCGGATCGCCCCAAAAGAACGTGCGCGTCATGTCCGAGCAGTAGTTGCGACGACGCCCGCCAATGTCGAACAGCACCACGTCGCCGCGCTTGAGCACGGTGTCGTCGGGCTCGTGGTGCGGGTCGCCGGCGTTAGCACCAAAGCTCACGATGGGCGGAAAGCTAAAGCCCTCGCAGCCGTGCTTGCGATACAGGCCGAGCATCTGGTCGGCAATTTCGCGTTCCGTCACGCCCTCGTGAACGAGCTTGATAGCGTCGGCCATCACGGCGTCGTTAGCGGCCGAGGACGCGCGCATGAGCTCCTGTTCGGCGTCATCCTTGTGGGTGCGCGCGGCGGTGACGGCAAAGTCGCCCAGGAAAAACTCGCTGGCTGCGTGGCGCTCCATGAGTGGCATCAAAAAGCCGGAACGCATGACGGTGTCGATGCCGAGCGGTTTGTTCGGATCGACCTCGCGAGCGATGGCGTCGGCCACGACGTCGGTATCGGTGTGGTAGGCAACGCGCGCATTGTCATACTCGGGCAGCTGATGCAGCGCGTTGACCAGGGTCACGGGCTCGCTACCGCGTGCGAGCAGCGCGCCGCAAAAACGCTCGAACATATCGGCATAAAAACCGGTCAGATAGTAGATCGACCACGGGTCATTTATGAGCAACTGCGCACCGGGGTGCTGAGCCTCGAGCGCATCGAGCACGCGCGCCACGCGCTGGTCATCGACATGTGCCATGAAACATCCTTTCGCTTGGTTGCCACCATGGTATCCCCAATGCCAGGGTAGTCAATTTGGGACGTGTCTCTATAGTTTTGTCAACCGCGTGCTTCGCGCCATTTCGGCATGACGCATCCGGGCGCCTGGCGCCCCCGCTTGGTTTCCTCTTCGGTTGATCCCGCCGCCCGCTAGGCCGCGTACGGGACGGCGTCGCGCATGATCGCGTATATGACCTTGAGCCTCTTCCTCGCGACCGCCTTCAGCGCCTTGCTGTGCCTCATCCCCCTCGCCCTGCACTCCCCGTAGTACCTCCCGAACCTGTTGTCCGTGCCGATGAGGGAGTTGCAGCTGAATATGAGCAGGTTCTTGAGCTGCCTGTTCCCGCCGTGCTGAGGCGACGTCGACCTGATGCTGCTCCCGGAGCGCCTGTCTGACGGCGCCACGCCGCAATAGCTCGCGAGCTCGTCGTGCCCCCTGAACGCGGATATGTCGATCGACGTCACCAGCGCCGCGGCGGTCTTGGGGCCGATCCCGTGTTAGCGTCAATATAATTTTCACCATTTCCACCAACGCATTTTCGCCAATCGCGCCAACGCGGATACGCCGGATTCGCCAACGCGGATGTGCCGCTTTCGGCGCCTAGGCGCCCTCCTCCTTCCCGTCCTCACCGCCG
>DBEYUK010000041.1:0-13891 GCA_048181625.1 Collinsella sp.
GCGGCAGATTTATACCCGTGCCCGAGCTCGAAGAGCCCTATGGCCGCCTTCCTGGCCTCGACATCATGCTTCACCCTCAAATCAACGCGCATAAAGAAAGCCTCCCATTTCTCATGTCCAAGAAATGGGAGGCAGTTCACAACGTTCTAGCGGGCTTTTTTGTTACCGAAACCACTGGGGTAGGCCTCGCGCCCGCACAAGCGCTCCATCGGGTTCCCCTAATTCATCTGGGAAAACAACTGCAAACGATTGCAAGTGACCGGTGAACGGTCGAAAACTACCGTTCACCGATAATCTCAAAACTGGTTCTAACTGGTATTAAGTCAAAAAGACCAATTCACATATCTTCACAATGACCTGCAATTTTTCTACACGCTATTTTTAGCCGCCCTGCGTTGTTTAGACACAGGAAAAGATCCGATTTTTTGCCAAAGCATTTCGAAACGGTTTCAAAACCGCAGGTAGAAGTGTTAACGACCGGTAAACGGTCGATTTATCACCGTGAGCGGTGCAAAAACGTTTTACCGTATGAATCAACGAAAGCGACCTCTTCTGGGGTGATATAGTGACAACAACACGTCACGTGGTTACTACCAGTTTAGAAACCACTGGTCTTCAAAGAACGCTTTCTAAGAAGCTTTAAGGGCGAGTGCCCGCTGGCTTCCGAAAATCATCGGAATCAGATCGTACACACCTTCGGAAGGGAAATTTGAATGGTTGGCTTTATTCTTACCGGTCATGGACAGTTCGCACCCGGCCTTGCAAGCGCTATCGCTATGGTTGCCGGCGACCAGCCTGCTTTTACCGTCGTTCCTTTTGAGGGCGACCAGGCCGCATCCTACGGTGAGGATCTCCGCGCCGCTATTACCGCCATGCGCGAGGAGTGCGATGGCGTGCTCGTCTTTACCGACTTGCTCGGTGGTACCCCGTTCAACCAGTCGATGATGATTGCTCAGGATGTCGACAACGTCGAGGTTCTGACTGGCACCAACCTTCCCATGGTTATTGAGCTTCTGTTCCTCCGCGGCAATGCCACGCTCGCCGAGCTTGGCGAGCAGGCCGTGACCGTTGGCCAGACGGGCATCACCGCCCAGACGGTCGCATCCGTTGCCGGCTCCGAGGAAGAGGATATCTTCGGCGACGAGGACGGCATCTAATGGCCGATTTCGGAGCCAACGTCCTGAGCTCCTCGGTCGCCCTTTTAGGCCTGCTTGTCATCATGGGCTTGATTTACACCATCTGGTCGCAAATCAACATGAAGAAGAAGCAGAAGTACTTCAAGGAGCTGCACACCGAGCTCAAGCCGGGTCAGGAGGTTCTTTTCGCCGGCGGTATCTACGGAACCGTCAAAGGCATCGAAGGCGAGAAGGTCCAGATCAAAGTCCGATCCGGAGCCGTCGTAGATGTTTCGCGTTACGCGATTCAGGAGATCAAGTAACTGTCGTCAGCAAATATCGAAAGGAAGCTGATCAACATGGCAGAACCCAACATTCTTCTTACCCGCATCGATAACCGACTGGTTCATGGTCAGGTTGCCACCCAGTGGAACTCCACTCTGGGCTCCAACCTCATCCTCGTCGCCAACGACGATGTGGCGTCCAACACCATGCGCCAGAACCTCATGAAGATGGCCGCTCCCGCCGGCGTCGCTACGCGTTTCTTCTCCCTGCAGAAGACCATCGACGTCATTGGCAAGGCGAGCCCGCGCCAGAAGATCTTCATCGTGGCCGAAACACCGGAAGACGTGCTTACGCTCGTCAAGGGCGGTGTGCCTATAAAGAAGGTAAACATCGGCAACATGCACATGTCGGAAGGAAAGCGCCAAGTCGCCACCTCCGTCGCAGTTAACGACGAGGATGTCGCTGCGTTTAAAGAGCTGCAGGAATTGGGGGTGGAGTTGGAGATCAGGCGCGTTCCGAGCACGCCTGTTGAGGACACGAGCAAGCTCTTCTCGTAATCCTCGTGATCCACGTTGTCAGGAGTGAAACCCTGACGTTCTGTACGTGATATCCAAAGTGCGTACATACATTTTGAAAGGAGGAGCAAGATGGAATACTCGATCATCCAGATCGCTCTGGTCTTCGTCGTCACGTTCATCGCGGCAATCGACCAGTTTGACTTCCTCGAGTCTCTCTATCAGCCCATCGTCACCGGCGCCGTCATCGGTCTTATCCTTGGCGACCTCAACACCGGTCTTCTCGTGGGTGGTACTTATCAGCTCATGACGATCGGCAACATGCCGATCGGAGGCGCTCAGCCGCCTAACGCCGTCATCGGCGGCATCATGGCAGCCATTCTCGCTATCGCCACGGGCCTCGAGCCCAACGCGGCAGTCGGCCTCGCCATTCCGTTCGCTCTGCTTGGCCAGCTTGGCGTTACCCTGGTCTTCACGCTTATGTCCCCGCTTATGTCCACGGCCGATAACATGGCTCACAACGCGGACACCAAGGGCATCGAGCGCCTGAACTACTTCGCCATGGCTCTGCTCGGCCTGATCTTCGCTGTCGTCGTCACCCTGTTCTTCATCGCTGGCGCTACCATCGGTCAGACCATCGCTTCTGCCATCCCGACTTGGCTGCAGACCGGTCTGTCCGCTGCAGGCGGCATGATGCGCTTCGTCGGCTTCGCCGTCCTGCTCAAGGTTATGATGAACCGCGATATGTGGGGCTTCTTCCTCATGGGCTTCGGCCTCGCGCTCATCACCGTTGCCAACGATTCGCTGGCAACCCCTGCTCTGCTCATCCTCGCTCTCATCGGCTTCGGCATCGCTTTCTGGGACTTCCAGCAGCAGACCGAGCTGAAGGGTGCAGCTGTTTCTGACGGAGGTGACTTCGAAGATGGCATCTAATGAGTATGTGATCCCGGAGCACTACGAGGATCTCACTCCTGCTCCGCAGCTCGACCAGAAGACCCTCAACAAGATGGCTTGGCGCTCCTGCTTCCTGCAGGCATCGTTCAACTACGAGCGCATGCAGGCCGCTGGCTGGCTTTACTCCATCATCCCCGGTCTGGAGAAGATCCACACCAACAAGAACGACCTCGCGGCTTCCATGAGCCATAACCTGGAGTTCTTCAACACCCACCCGTTCCTCGTCACCTTTGTTATGGGCATCGTGCTTTCGCTCGAGCAGAACAAGGTTGACATCCCCACGATCCGCGCCGTCCGCGTCGCCGCAATGGGCCCGCTCGGCGGTATCGGTGACGCCCTGTTCTGGCTGACGCTCGTGCCTATCACGGCCGGCATCACCTCCAACATGGCCATCAACGGCAACGCCGCTGCGCCGATCATCTTCCTGGTGATCTTCAACGCCGTCCAGTTCGCTCTGCGCTTCTGGCTCATGAACTGGTCCTACAAGCTTGGCACCAGCGCTATTGACGCTCTGACCGCCAACATGCAGGCCTTCACGCGTGCCGCTTCCATCATGGGCGTCTTCGTCGTCGGTTGCCTGGTCGTCACCATGGGTGGCACCCAGATCAACCTCGAGATCCCCAACGGCACCACCCGTGGCCTCTCCGCCACTACCGTGATCGTCTCCGAGAAGGAGGCCGAGAACTTCACTGGTATGGAGGGCATCGATACCGAGACCGCTGAGGCCGGTACCATCGCCATGACTAATGAGGACGGCGACGCCCTCACCGCCACCGATGCCGACGGCAACCCTGTCGAGTGCGGCGTCACGGATCTGGGCAACGGCATGGAGTCCGTTACCTACGGCACCGTTACCGAGGATCCGGTCAACTTCTCTGTTGCCGACACCCTCAACACCATCGTCCCGAAGCTCGTCCCGCTTATGCTTACGCTGCTGCTTTACTACATGTTCGCTAAGCACAGCTGGACCCCGACCAAGGGCATTCTCCTGCTCTTCGTCCTTGGCATCCTGGGCGCTGGCCCGCTTGGTCTCTGGCCGAGCATCTGGTAAGGCTCTAGCTTGAGGGGTGTGTCCCTACGCGGCTCACACCCCGACCCCTTAAGCCATGTGTATGTTAAAAGCCGCGTGCTCGAAAGAGCGCGCGGCTTTTGTTTTCTTGATGATTCGGGTGTGGCAGACAGATAATGCTAAACACCCTAGGTAGTTAGCCGAATTCGAGCAAAAGGGAGGATAGGATGGCGATCGGAGCGCGTAAGCAACCGCTGTACGATCAGCTGGTCGATATTCTGACCGAAAAGATCGACCATGAATATCGCGCCGGTGACATGATTCCTTCCGAGCGCGAACTTTCGGAGCGCTATGGTCTCTCGCGCACTACGGTACGCCTGGCTCTGCAGGAACTGGAGCGTTTAGGGCTGGTGGTTCGGCAGCACGGTCGCGGTACCTTTGTGACCGACCGTTCGGCAAAGGCAACCAATCTCATGCAGTCCTACAGCTTTACCGAGCAGATGCGCGCGATGGGTCGCGACCCCGAGACCACGATTCTCGAGTTTTGCGAGATGGAGGCCGATAAAAATCTGGCCGAGCATATGGGATTGCGTATCGGTGATCGCATTTTTAAGCTTAAGCGCCTTCGCTCTGCCGACAACATGCCCATGATGGTCGAACGCAGCTATCTACCAGTTCGTCAATTTCTGTCCCTAAAGCGACCGCTGCTGGAGCGTAAGCCGCTTTACGATGTGATTGAGCAAGACTTTCAGCAAAAGATACGCGTGGCCGAAGAGGAGTTCTATGCGAGCATAGCCCGTCCCACCGACGCCCACCTTTTGGGAATTGTCGAGGGCTCGCCTGTGCTCGATTTGGTCAGGACTACGTATAACGAGTCAAACGAGGTTGTGGAGTACACACTCTCGGTTGCTCGTGCCGATCAGTTTAAATACAAGGTTTACCACCAGCGTAGCGATTAGTGTCTGCATCGTTTCCATATGATGATTCTTTGCATTTAACTGGTTACTACCAGATAACCAACCGAAGTGTATAATTGCACGTCAGAGGATTACTTCTAGAGAGAGGTATTAGAAATGTTCGAGAAGAGTGTCGAGGAGCTCACCGAGCTCGGCGCCCAGATCACCACGGCCGAGATTGCTCAGCAGCCCGAGCTTTGGCGTGATACGCTCAACATCTATCGCGAGAACAAGGAGGCCATCGAGGCCTTCCTGGCCGAGGCTCGCGCTATGGGCGAGGGTCGTCTGTCCGTTGTCTTCACCGGTGCCGGTACGTCCGACTACGTTGGCGATACCTGCGCCCCGTACCTGCGTCACGCTGGCAACACTGATCTCTACGACTTTAAGCCCATCGCCACGACCGACATCGTGAGTGCCCCGCGCGACTTCCTGCGCGCCGAGGATCCCACGCTCGTGGTTTCCTTTGCCCGCTCTGGCAACAGCCCCGAGAGCCTTGCCGCCGTTGCCGTTGCCAAGGAGCTCGTCCACAACGTCAAGTTCCTCAACATCACCTGCGCTCCCGAGGGCAAGCTCGCCGTCGAGTCTGCCGATGATCCCAACGCGCTGACGCTGCTCATTCCGCGCGCCAACGACAAGGGCTTCGCCATGACCGGTTCTTATTCCTGCATGACCCTGCTCTCTACCCTTATTTTCGACACTGCCTCTGATGAGCAGAAGGCCGAGTGGGTCGAGACGATTGCCAAGATGGGCGAGGAGGTCATCTCCCGTGAGCCCGAGATCGCCGATTACCTGGCTGGCGACTTCAACCGCGTGACCTACTTGGGTTCTGGCTCCTTCGGTGGCCTTGCCCAGGAGAGCCAGCTCAAGATCCTCGAGCTCGCTCACGGTCTGGTTGCTACTTCCTACGACACCTCCATGGGCTATCGTCACGGACCCAAGTCCTTCGTCGACGATAAGACGCTCGTCTTCGTGTTCGTCAATAACGACGCCTACACCCGTCAGTACGACATCGACATCCTCAACGAGATCGGTGGCGACGAGATCGCTCAGCACACCATCGCCGTTCAGCAGGAAGGTGCCACCGTCTATGAGGGTGAGTCCTTCACCTTTAAGGGCTACGAGGCGCTTCCCGAGGGCTACCTTGCTCTGCCGTTCGTGATGTTTGCCCAGGCTATCAGCCTGCTCAACTCCGTGCGCGTGGGCAACACGCCCGATACGCCGAGCCCCACCGGCACGGTCAACCGCGTGGTTAAGGGCGTGACGATTCACCCCTTCACCGCTTAATCGCGTCCCCCTGTAAGGGCGCCCGTCCGCTCATAACGGCGGGCGGGCGCTTTTTGTTTTACGTGAGCTGGGTATAAGCATCACTACAGTCAACTGCTTTAGAAGCAAGGAGTGCATATGAGCACGTACGCAATTAAGGCTGACAAGTTCTTCTTGCCGGCAGGCCCGCAACTGGGCGGCTATCTTATGGTCGAGGATGGCGTCTTTGGCGCCTGGCAGGCCGACGAGCCCTCTTGCGAGATTAAGGACTACACGGGATCGTGGATCGCACCGGGTATGGTCGATACTCACATCCATGGCTTCTACAACCACTCAACTACCGATAACGATCCCGAGGGCATCGATATCAGCTCGACCGAGCTCGCCCGTCGCGGCACCACCAGCTGGCTGCCCACGACGTTCACCGATGGCGTCGAGCAGATCAAGGACGCCTGCGCCGCCATCGCTCAGGCGGACGAGGGTCGCGGCCCCGACTTCTGCGGTGCTCGCATTCAGGGCATCTACCTGGAGGGCCCCTTCTTTACCATGAAGCACGTGGGCGCGCAGAACCCCGCTTACCTGATCGATCCCTCCGAGGAGGTCTTCGATCAGTGGCAGGAGGCTGCGGGTGGTCGCATCGTTAAGAGCGCCATGGCGGCCGAGCGCGACGGTGCCGCTGCTTATGCGGCCGCTCTGAACGCCAAGGGCGTGGTGACCAGCATCGGTCACTCCGACGCCACCTACGATGAGTGCATCGCCGCCATCAACGCCGGTGCCAGCTGCTTTACGCATACCTATAACGGTCAGCGCGGGCTGCATCACCGTGAGCCCGGTGTCGTGGGCGCTGCCATGTCCACGCCCGAGACCTACGCCGAGATCATCTGTGACGGCAAGCACGTTAACCCTGCCGCCATCAAGGCGCTGCTGCAGGCAAAGGGCTGGCAACACACGGTGCTCATCACTGACTGCCTGGGCTGCGGCGGCATGCCCGAGGGCAGCTACACCAGTGGTGGCATGGACGTCATCATGAAGGACAACCTGTGCTGGCTCGCCGACGGCAAGAGCATTGCCGGCTCGGTGCTCACGCTTGCCCAGGGCGTCAAGAACATCGTTGACTGGGGCATCGCCAGCGCCGATATCGCCATTCGCATGGCAACCGAGGTGCCGGCACGCTCCGCGCACATCGAGGATAAGTGCGGCAGCATCATGCCGGGTCGCGACGCCGACTTTGTCGTGTTCGACCATGAGCTTACCCTCGTCGAGACGTATGTTGGCGGCCAGAGCGTCGGCAACGCCTTTACCGAGTAACGATAGAAAAAGACGGCGGGCCCGAATCTGCTCGGACCCGCCGTATGGGTTAAACGCTCAAAAGCACCTTCACAGTTACAGCTTGTTAGCGATTTTCTTTGCCGTGCGCTTAACGCCGGCCACCAGGCCTCCTGCAGGATGCTCCTTCTCGTATGCTAGGCGCTTCTCGCGCTTGGCGTACTCTTCGACGATGATGTCGCCATACTCGTCTTCGATCTTGTCGAAGAAGTCGACGGCGCCCTTAATTTCCTCAGCGGTTGGGTGTCCCTTTTGGACACCGCCGGCGAGTTTGAACGGCCCCCACGTATCAAAGCCGGGGCAGCCGTAGACACCCATAAAGATGGCCTGCCTCATGCGGCAGATGCCATCGATATCCTTGCCGTACCACTTGTTTTTGCCACCGTAGGTCATAAGGCCAAACACCTTGTCCTGCGGCTGCAGCACGTTCGTGAGCACTCGTGCCATGTCCTTGTCGATCTCGGAGTAATAGATGCCCGTGGCGACACCGATCAGATGATATTCGTGCAGGTCGGGGTACTCGTTTTTACCGAGTGACTTCACATCGAGTGTATCGATCTCGGGGTGTGCCTCGACGATGGCGTCCACGAGCTTTTTCGTATTGCCGTGATGGCGCGAGGCGTAGAGGATGATGGTTCGCATAAGAAGGCCTTTCAGCTGTAATTGCATCAATGTCTGTATGGTACCCCGTTACATGGCTGGGATACCGGACGCATCGATGAACGTGCGGGTTTGTCCTTTGGCTAGGGCCGAGACGGGTACTTGCGAGCAAAAAGCAGTTGTTCGAAAGGATGGGCAATGGAATACGCTCTCTCCAACGATTCGATTTCTATTAAGGTGTCCACGGCTGGTGGTTCGTTTACCTCGATTGAGGCCGGAGGTCGCGAGTATTTGTGGCAGGGTGATCCCGCCGTGTGGTCCGGCCAGGCACCGATTTGCTTCCCGATTTGCGGAGGCTTGCGCGACAACAGCGCCATGACGTTTGCCGGGCATCATGTAAAGCTCGCTCGCCACGGGTTTGCGCGCAAACAGGAGTGGAAGCTGCTGAGCCAAGGCGAGAACGAGCTGGCGATGTGCCTGGCTTCGGAGGATAACGCCGCGCTGCTGAGCGATTATCCGTATCCGTTTAAGCTTGTCGCCCGCTATACGCTCGAGGACGCTGCCGTGCGCGTTTCCTACGAGGTCACCAACGAGGGCACCGAGGACATGCCGTTCTTTATCGGCGGTCATCCCGGCTTTAGGTGTCCGCTCGATGAGGGCGAGGCCTATACGGACTACGAGCTGCGCTTTGAGAAGGACGAGGCTGCTGAGCTTTGCACTGCCGTCCCCTCGACTGGCTTGATTGACGTGACCAATCGCTCCAAGAACCCCATGGTGGGAAAGACGCTGCCTCTGTCACATGAGCTCTTCGATTTTGCGGAGACCATCTTTGACGTGCTCGAGAGCCGTCAGGTCACGCTTTCCAAAAAGGGCGAGGACAAGGGCGTCCGCCTGAGCTTTGAGGGCTTCCCATATCTCATTGTGTGGAGCAAGCCCGAGGGCGATTTTGTGGCGGTTGAGCCCTGGGGCGGCCTTTCGACCTGCTCCGATGAGGACGACGTGCTTGAGCATAAGCGCGGCTGCCTTGTCGCCAAGCCCAAGGAGACCGTCGTTCGCTCGTTCACGATTGAGATTCTGTAATTCCGTTTTGTCGACTCGTATCGCGGGGCACAAGGAGCCTGCGAGATAAGGAGCTAAAAATGATCCTCACCGTTACGATGAACCCGTCTGTCGATACGCGCTATCAGCTCGATGAGCTCATTATCGACGACGTTAACCGTGTGACGCCCGAAAAGACCGCTGGCGGCAAGGGCCTCAACGTGGCCCGTGTGCTGGGTCAGCTGGGCGACGACGTTGTGGCAACCGGTCTGCTCGGCGGCCACATGGGCGCCTACATGGCTGAGCTCATGGATGCCAACGGCATTAAGAATGATTTTGTACCCATCAAGGGCGAGACTCGTATTTGCCTCAACATCCTCCACGCCGGCAACCAGACCGAGCTGCTCGAGAGCGGCCCGACGATTGCCCCCGAGGAGCTCGATGCCTTTACCGCCAAGTTTACCGAGCTTGCGAGCAAGGCCGACGTCGTCACCATTTCGGGTTCTCTGCCCCGCGGTGTCGAGGCAGACTACTATGCCAAGATCACGGGCATTGCCGAGAACGCCGGCGCCAAGGTGCTGCTCGATACCTCGGGTGCTTCGCTCGAGGCCGCCCTTAAGTCCGAAATTAAGCCCGAGCTGGTCAAGCCTAACCTGACCGAGATCAACGGCCTTCTGGGCACGAGCTTTACCACCGACGATGTGGACGAGCTCCGCGCCGCGCTCGCCTCTGATGCCCGCTTCTCCGATATCCCCTGGGTCGTCGTGTCCATGGGCGCTGCCGGCTCCGTTGGCTTCCACAATGGCCGTGCGTTCCGCGCAAAGACGCCCGATATCCCTGCCGTTAACGCCACGGGCTCTGGTGACTCCACTATCGCTGGCTTCGCGCATGCCATTGCTGCTGGCGCAGACGACGAGACGGTGCTGCGTACCGCCAACACCTGCGGCAAGCTCAATGCCATGGATCCCATGACTGGCCATCTGGTCATGGACCGTTGGGACGAGGTCTACAACGGCGTTGTCGTGACCGAGCTGTAAGGGCTTGGCGTCGCCCCCGGCATCGATTGCTAGCTCATGTCGACGACAAGTGCGATAGCATTATGCTGGGGCGCGACGCCGACGTTGTCGTGTTCAATCCCGACCTTACCCTGGTCGAGGCGTATGCGGGCGGCAACAGCGTCGGTAACGCGTTTGCCGAGTAGCCGCCAAAGAAGCGATCCGAGAGGGGATTTAGATGATTTACGGTGCATTGGGCGATATCGAGGAATACCACGGAATGCTCCAGGGCCTCGACGTGCTGATCGACTGGCTCGAGGAGAACGACCCGGCGCAGCTCGAGGTCGGCAGCCATCCGATTCTGGGCGACAAGGTCTTTGCGAACGTCATGGCTCCCACGACGCGTCCCGAGGCCGAGGCTCACTACGAGACGCATCAGCGCTATCACGACCTGCAGATCGACATTGAGGGTCGCGAGGCCTTTAAGGTTGCCACGGGCAGCCTGACGCTGGTCCAGGAGTTTGACGAGAAGGACGACTACGATCTGGTCGATTCCGACGCTTCGATCGCCGGCGATCTTGCTGACGACAAGTTTGCGCTGTTTGTTGCCGGCGAGCCTCACATGCCCACGCTCGAGTTCCCGGGCGATGGCGCGCAGCCGGTCAAGAAGATCTGCTTTAAGCTGCTTGCAGACGCTTACTGGGAGGAGTAACGAGCTGCTCGGCTGAGCTATTCGTGTTGTGAGCGTTTTCCTTTGGAGGAGCGCGCTTAGGCCCCGCTGATCGCGGTTCCTTTGGGGATTGCGGCTGGCGGGGCTTGTTGTTGAGTAGGGGAGTTGCCGGCGGCGTTGTGCTTGGATTGGCATTGTGCGATAAATCGGCAACAAAAAAGCCGCCCGAAGGCGGCTATCTTGTGCAATGGAGCCAGCGACCGGGCTCGAACCGGTGACCCCCGCTTTACGAGAGCGGTGCTCTACCAACTGAGCTACGCTGGCGGCCATGTGATGACGCAACTGAGGCGTCAACGGCTGTCTATGATACGGGACATCGCACATCCGCGCAAGGGTTCTGACGGCTTTTCTCACTTTAAATGCACTAATATTAGAGACGTGATGTCTTGCTCTTACGGGTCTCAAACAGAATGGGGTGGCGATGGCTCAACCCAAGATTCTTCTCACACGCATCGATGACCGGTTTATTTACGGGCAAGACGTTGAGCTGTGGAACGAAGTCGTGGGTTCCAACCTTGTTTTAATCGTCAACGATGAGATTGCGGCTGATTCGCGCAAGTGGGCCCCTATGAGGGTGGCGACACCCGAGGGTGTCTGGACGCGGTTTTTCTCGGTGCAAAGGACTGTCGACATCATTCATACCGCAACGCCGCGCCAAAGGATTCTCATCATGGTGGCCTCACCCGCCGATGCGCTCGCACTGGTTAAGGGTGGTGTGCCGATCACCAAGATCAGCATTGGCCATATGCAGGCGGGGGAGGGCAAGCACCCCATAACGCCCGCAGTCGCCGTAGACGATACGGACATCGCTGCCTTCAAAGAGCTACAAGAACTCGGCATAGAGCTAGAAATCCGTTACCTCCCCAGCTCCAATCCCGACCCCATCCAACTAGTCATTGGGGACGTTCTTAAATGACTAGTCAAACGGGACACCCTTGGCACTTGGGGACGTTCCTTATGTGCCGGCCTTTTAGGAACGTCCCCAAGTGTCGGCAGATTGGGACAGTCCTTCTCGCCAAACGTTAAAGACTGTCCCCAATGACTAGTCATTTAAGAACGTCCCCAATGACTAGATAGCAAAACGCCCGTCGGCGGTGGTGCCGGCGGGCGTTGCTGTGCAATATGTTGCATTGTGGGCTTAGTGCCTCATAAAGTGGTACTCGATCACATTGCTGTAGGGGTGACCCGGGCCCACAATGCCCTGCGGGAACAACGGCTGGTGCGGCGTGTCGGGGTACATCTCGGCCTCGAGAGCAAAGCCGGCGCCCCAGCCATAGTTAGCATCGTCCTTGGCGTGCTCGTCGCCCAGCCAGTTGCCGGTGTAGAGCTGCACGCCCGGGGCAGTGGTGTAGTAGTCCAGCTCGCGGCCGGTCCACATCTCCTCGACGTGCATCGCGCGGCGCAGATTGCGGCCGTACTGATAGCCATCGATGCACAGACAGTGATCGTAGCCACGGGCCTGCTTAATCTGCGGGTCGTCGGCCTCCATGCCGGGAGCGACGGGGCGCAGCTCGCGAAAGTCAAACGGTGTTCCCTCGACCGGAGCGATCTCGCCGGTGGGGATATTCTGCTCGTTGATGGGCAGGTAGTGGGCAGCGTTGGCAACAAAGAAGTGCTCGCAGTCCATGCCGGCGTTATGGCCGGCAAGGTTAAAGTATGTGTGGTTGGTCATGGACACGTAGGTGGCGCGGTCGCTCTCGCAGCCATACTCGATGCGAAAGACGCCGGTGCGTGTAACGGTAAACACGGCCGTAAAGGTGCGGTTGCCGGGAAGGCCCAGTTCGCCATCCTCAAGCGAGGTGGTCATGCGCACGGCGTTGTGAGTCTCGTCGAGCTCAACGTCCCACACGCGTTTATGCAGACCGTGCTCAAGATCGCTGTGCAGGTTGTTGGCGCCCTCGTTGGCGGGCATATGCCAGTCCGTACCGTCGATGGTGATCGTGGCGCCCGCGGTGCGGTTTGCCACGGGGCCGATGGTCGCGCCAAAGCAGGCAGGGTTGTCAAAGTAATCCTCGAGCTTATCGAAGCCCAGCACCACATCGCGCACGTTGCCGGGAATGTCGGGCACGTCGATACCAAGCACGGTGGCGCCATAGTCCATAATGCGAACGCAGATCTCGGGCCCGTTGAGGGTGTAACGATGAACGGGGGTACCGCACGGCGCGGTGCCGAAAAGCTCGGAAGTGATCATTTGGTTCCTAACATCGAGGTATTTCCGACAAACTGTAGCGCGAACAGGCGAGATTATCACTACACCCCACTAAAGCAGGGGGTATTTTTCTCAAAAAAGTGATGATTGGAGCTGTGCGGGCGTTCATTTTTGACGCGCGCGAGTCTGATACAATTTGTTCGTTATTGTTTGAATGATATGCACGCATAGAACGGCGAGGATTCATCGTGATTAAGGCAGAGCGACAGGATAAGGTTCGTCAGCTGCTCGAAGAGCAGGGCACGGTCTCGGTCAAGGAGATTTCGGATGCACTGGGTGTCTCGGATATGACGATTCGTCGTGACCTTGAGGAGCTTGCGAGCCTAGGCGAGATCGAGCGCGTGCACGGCGGCGCCCGCAGTGCACAGGGCCGTCCCCACGCTATGTTGCGCCACGAGTATTCGCACAGCGAAAAGCGCACCAAGCATGCCGAGGAAAAGCTGCAGATCGCGCGCCGCGCTGTGGAGCTCATCGAGGAGGGCTCGACCATCTTTTTGGGCACGGGCACTACGGTGGAGCAGATGGCCTCGATGCTGCCGGCGTTTCGCCTGCGCATCGTGACTAATTCGCTTTCGGTGTTTAACCTGCTCGAGGCGCGCGAAGACTGCGACCTGTGCCTCGTGGGCGGTATGTACCGTCGCCGCACCGCCGCTTTTGTGGGGCCAACGGCCGAGGATACTCTGCGTGCGTTGGGTATCGATGCGGCGTTTATCGGCGCCAACGGCATTCTGGATGGCGACGTGTCTACGTCTAATATGGATGAGGGTCGTATCCAGCAGCTCGCCTTTAGCAAGGCCGACTCGCGCTATCTGATCGCCGACTCCAGCAAGATCGGCAAGCGCGACTTCTACACCTTCTGTCGTCTGGACAATTTGGACGCCGTGGTGTGCGAGCCG
>DBEYUK010000042.1:0-47809 GCA_048181625.1 Collinsella sp.
GCTCAGGGGTAGAGCACATCCTTCACACGGATGGGGTCGCTGGTTCGAATCCAGCATCGCCCACCACTTCGGGGATATAGCTCAGTTGGGAGAGCGCGTGACTGGCAGTCACGAGGTCAGGGGTTCGAACCCCCTTATCTCCACCATACTCGAGGAGGCCGGGACATTCGTTCCGGCCTTTTTTGTTACGTAACGGCCTCAACCGAGGAGAGAGCCATGAGCGAGCAGATCGAGAACCCCGTCAAGGCCTTTGGGCTGCACGTCGCCCACGTGGGCATCAACGCCGCCAGCCCCGAGGAGGCCCAGCAGGTCGCCGACCTCTTCCAGGCCCTCATGGGGCTTGAGCCCAACGTCACGCCCGTCTCGGTCTTCGCAGGCACGCTCGTAGAGGTCATGAGCGGTTGTGGCAGGGGAGAGAAGGGCCACATCGGCTTTGGCGTCAATGACATCGCCATCGCCGAGAAGTGGTTCGCCGCCCGTGGCTTCGAGATCAACGAGGACTCTCGCGCCCTCAACCCCGATGGCTCCACAAAGCTCGTCTACTTCAAGCGCCAGATCGCGGGCTTCGCCATCCACCTCTGCCAGGACTAGGACATAAGCAGGGACATAAGCAGGGACATAAGCTGTGACCAACTGGGACGCAGCTTATGTCTCACCCTTCACGCGCATCGCAAGCAAACAACCAGGGAGCTCCCTTGATTCTTCTCGCAGACAAGGTATCCAAGTCCTTTGGCGGACGCACCCTCTACGAGGGCGCCACGCTGCAGCTCAACGCCGGTCAGCGTTGGGCGCTCGTTGGGCCTAACGGCGCTGGCAAGACGACCCTTCTCAAGATCATCATGGGAGTGGAGACCCCAGACGAGGGAACCGTGAGCTTTCAGAAGGGCACCTCGGTGGGCTACCTCGAGCAGGAGGCAAAGCTGGCCGGTCACGAGACCGCGCTCGAGGAGGTCAAGTCCTCTGCCACGGAGATCCGCCGCCTCGGCGAGCGCATCTCCGAGCTCGAGGCCCAGATTGCCAACACGCCTGAGGGCGATGAGCTCAACGCCCTTCTCGAGGAATACGGACACGCCCAAGACCGCTTCGAGCGCCTGGGCGGCTACGAGCTCGACAGCCGCGCCCGCGCCATCCTGTGCGGCCTCGGATTTCCCATCGAGGACCTCGACAAGCCCGCCGAGGACTTCTCCGGTGGCTGGCAGATGCGCATCGCCCTGTCCAAGCTGCTGCTTCGCCACCCTGACCTGTTGCTGCTCGACGAGCCCACGAACCACCTGGACCTCGAGAGCGTCCAGTGGCTGCGCGGCTTTATCGCGAGCTACGATGGCGCCGTCCTCATCGTCAGCCACGACCGCGCCTTCATGGACGCCTGCGTCGACCACGTCGCCGCCCTCGAGAACCGCCGCGTGACCACCTACACCGGCAACTACAGCAGCTACCTTAAACAGCGCGAGGACAACCTGGAGCAGATGCGCGCCAAGCGTGCCGCTCAGGAGCGCGACATCGCCCACATGCAGGTCTTCGTCGACAAGTTCCGCTACAAGCCCACCAAGGCTGCCCAGGCCCAGGAGCGCATCCGCAAGATCGAGCAAATCAAAAAGGAGCTTGTCATCCTGCCCGAGGGTCACAAGCACATCGACTTTAAGTTCCCCGACCCGCCGCGCTCCGGCGACATGGTCGTAGGGCTCGAGAGCGTGTCCAAGTCCTACGGCGACAAGCACATCTACAGTGACATCGATCTCAAGCTCTACCGCGGCGAGCACGTGGCGCTCGTCGGCCCCAACGGCGCCGGCAAGTCCACGCTCATGAAGATCCTCGCTGGCCTGGAGCCGCCCACCACCGGCACCCGCGACCTAGGCACTAACGTGGGCGTGGCCTACTACGCCCAGCATGCGCTCGAGGGCATGACCGAGTCCAATACCGTCCTGCAAGAGATCGACACCGTCACTCCCAAGTGGACCGTACCGCAGCAGCGCAGCCTGCTGGGCGCCTTCCTGTTTAGCGACAACGACGCAATCGAAAAGCAGGTCCGTGTCCTCTCCGGCGGCGAAAAGGCACGTCTGGCCCTTGCCAAGATGCTCGTGGCCCCCGAGGCGCTCCTGTGCCTGGACGAGCCCACCAACCACCTGGACATCGACTCTGTGGACATGCTCGAGAACGCCCTGCAAAACTTCCCCGGTACCATTGTGCTGATCAGCCACGACGAGCACCTGGTGCGCGCCGTGGCCAACCGCATCATCGACATCCGCGACGGCAAGGTCACGGTCTACGATGGCGACTACGACTACTACCTCTACAAGCGCGAGGACCTCGCCGCCCGCGCCGCCGCCGAGGCGGCAGGGGAGAGCGCGCCGGCCACGGTCAAGTCCACCAAGGCCAGCGCCGCCCAGGTCGACACCCCCGCCGCGACGCCTAAGCCTGCCGAGGGCAAAAAGACCAAGGAGCAAAAGCGCGCCGAGGCCCAGGCCCGCGCCGCGCTCAACAAAAAGCTCAAGGGTGTGCGCAATCAGCTCAAGAAAATCGAGGCAGAGCTCGACAAAAAGCGCGCCCGCTATGACGAGCTTATGGAATTGATGGCAAGCGAAGAGCTTTATGCCGATCAGGATAAGTTCAACGCCGCGCTCGGGGAATATAACGGCCTTAAGCAAGAGCTACCCAAGCTCGAGGACGAATGGCTCGAGCTTTCCACCCAGATCGAAGAGGAGACCGCGCGTGAACTCTCGTAAGGCCGCCGCCGTTGCGATGAGCATCATCGCCATCGCCTGTCGCATCTGCGGCATCTTTATGAGCGCAATGACCGTTCTGCTGTGCTTTAGCGGCCTGACCGCCAAGCTGCAGATCGTGGGCTTTGTCGTTGAGCTTTCGCGCGCGCTGCCGAGCGCCATCGCCGGCTACGGCGTCATTACGTCGCCCTTTGGCGGCGTGTTCCGCCTGGATTACGCCATCGTTGCTGTGATCCTGTTTGTGGCCGATTACCTGCTCACGCGCGCCTCGCGTCGCGTCCGCTAGGGGAGTGACATGTCCAGCAGCTACCTCATGAACCTGCTCGCCAGCGCCGTCGCCGTCATCATTGGCATCGTCATCCACGAGAGCGCGCACGCCGCCGCTGCCTGGGCTCTCGGCGACAAGACGGCCCGATCCCGCGGCCGCGTCTCGCTTAACCCGCTCAACCATATCGACCCGTTTGGCACTATCATCTTGCCGCTGCTCATGCTTGCCGCCGGCGGCCCGGTGTTCGCCTTCGCCAAGCCCGTGCCCGTCTACCTCAACAACCTCAAGCACCCCAAGCGCGACGAGGTCCTGGTGAGCGTTGCCGGCCCCGCATCGAACATCGCGCTCGCGTGTCTTGCCGCGGTCCTCATGCGCCTTGCCTATGGCAACCTCTACACCAGCATGTCCTTTGCCGTGGCATCGCAGATCATGAACTTCGGCGCCACGTTTATCGTGGTCAACCTGTCACTCGCGTTCTTCAACCTCATCCCGATCCCGCCGCTCGATGGCTCGTCGATCATCGTGCCCTTCCTCAAGGGCAAGGAGCTCAACAACTATTACCGTCTGCAGCAATACGCCATGCCCATCCTCATTCTGGTGCTGTATCTGCTGCCCATGTGGACCGGCATCGATGTGATCGGCCGCTATTTCGACGTTACCGTGTATCCGCTTGCTGAGCAGCTGCTCAACTTCGCAATCGCCGGCATCTAAGGTAAACTTACAGGTCGGCCGTGCAAAACGGTCGTAACATGCACCCAAACCGCGCCGCGAAGGCGCCGTCAAAGGAGGTCGAAGATGTCGTATCGCGTGTCGACGCAGGTCTACAGCGGACCGTTCGACCTGCTGCTGCAGCTGGTAACCCGCCAAAAAGTAGATATCGGCGCCATCTCCATCAGCGAGGTGGCCGAGCAGTACCTTGCCGAGGTCGAGCGCATCGAGGCGCTGGACCTGGACGTGGCGAGCGACTTTTTGCTGGTCGCGGCAACCCTTTTGGACATCAAGGCCGCCTCTCTGGTGCCGCAGGAGGCACCGCGCAAAGCCGATGACGATGATGGCGAGTTCGACGAAGACCTCGAGGAGCTCAGCGCGCTCGACGGCGACGCCCTGCGCGAGGTCCTGATCCAGCGTCTGATCGCCTACAAGCAGTTTAAGGGCGCGGCTGCGGCCCTTGGCGCGCGGATGCAGGCCGAAAGCCGCATGCATCCGCGTGTGGCCGGCCCCGACGCCGAGTTCCTGGGGCTCATGCCCGACTACCTGGCCGGCATCACCCTGCGCGGTCTCGCCGTCATCTGCGCCGACCTGGACGGCAAGCGCCAGACCTTCCTGTTGGAGGCCGAGCATGTGGCGCCGCATCGCGTACCGCTCGACCTGACCGTGGCCTCAGTCGACCGCTTTACCATGGCACACCAAACCTGCACCTTCCGCGAGCTACTGGACGGCGATGCCACGACCGAGCAGCTCGTCGTCACCTTCCTGGCCATGCTTGAGCTTGCCAAGCGCGGCTCGCTCACGCTGAGCCAGGACGAGATCTTCGGAACCATCTGCATCAACCGAGTCGAGGGAGCCGAGGCATACGTGCCCGGCGAGGGCCCCGAGCTCACCGAATAGGAGCCGCAACCATGTCAACCCTTTCCACGCTGGAGGCAAACAGCCTCAAAGGTGCCCTCGAGGCGCTGCTGCTGGTGTCGAGCGACCCGGTAAGTGCGCCCGCGCTGGCCGGCGCACTGGATATCGCCCCCGGCGAGTGCGCGTCGCTGCTCGCCGAGCTCAAGGTTGAGTACGAGGAGGCCAACCGCGGCTTTCAGCTGCGTGAGGTCGCCGGCGGCTGGCGCCTGTTTACGCACCCCGCCTACCACGATGTGGTCGAGGCCTATGTGTTGAGCTGGGACACGCAGAAGCTGTCGCAGGCGGCGCTCGAAACCCTGGCCGTGATCGCATACCACCAGCCCGTAACGCGCGAGGTGGTCAAGGGCATCCGCGGCGTCAACTCAGACGGCGTCATCGCGTCGCTCGTGGACAAGGGTCTGGTGCGCGAGCTCGGGCGCGACCCCCAGCGCGGTCAGGCCATCATCTACGGCACGACCAACGCCTTCTTGGAAAAGTTCGGCCTGCGCTCCACCCGCGACCTGCCCGACCTGGAGCAGTTTGCCCCCGACGAGCAGTCGCGTCGGTTTATCCGCGAGCGCCTGAGCGGCCGCAGTATTCAGTCCACGCTCGAGGAGCAGGCCGAGGACCTGGACGAAGAGCGCGAATTGCTCGATACCGATGTTGAAGATGTTGAGGCAGTCGAGGACTTGGAGACCCTGGTCGTCGACGAGACCTCGGAGGATTTGCATGACGAGGACTAACGAAGCAGGGGAGACGCGCGCCATGGGCAACGCGGTACCCGCAACCGACGCCCAGCCCGTCTATCCGCACACCATGCGCCTGCAGCGCTTTTTGGCGCGTGCGGGCGTGGCGAGCCGCCGCGGCTCGGAGGACCTGATGACCGCCGGCCGCGTGACGGTTAACGGCGAGGTTGCGACCGAGCTGGGCACCAAGGTCGATGTCGACCGCGATCACATCGAGGTCGACGGCATGCCCGTCAAGCTCAACCAGGGCGCCGTGTACTTGATGCTCTACAAGCCGACCGGCTACCTCACCACCATGAGCGATCCGCAGGAGCGCCCTTGCGTGGCCGACCTGGTCCCCCGCGACCGCTTTCCGGGGCTCTTCCCGGTGGGCCGCCTGGACCGCGACACCACGGGCCTTTTGCTCTTTACCACCGACGGCGACCTGTCGCAGGATCTGCTGCACCCCAGCAAGCATGTCTACAAGACCTACCGGGCACTCGTGGACGGGCAACTGACCGACCGCGATCTGGACCCGCTCCGCCGTGGCATCGAGCTCGACGACGGCCTATGCCAGCCGGCAATCTGCCGCGTCATCACCGCACGCGAGGCCGAGGCCGTGGCGCCACAGGGCGTCAGGCCCGGCACCACCGCCGTGGAGGTCATCATCCGCGAGGGTCGCAAGAACCAGGTCAAGCGCATGCTGGGCAAGATTCACCATCCGGTGATCCGCCTGCATCGCTGTAACTTTGCCGGCCTGGAGCTCGAGGGCGTGGCCAAGGGCTCGTGGCGCGAACTCACCGATCGCGAGGTGCAGATCCTTAAAGCGGGCGGCATCCCGCCCAAGCAGGCGAGCGCCAAGCGTAACGGCGGCAAGCCCCAAGACACGCCCGCCAGCCGCACGCGTCACCACGGCAGCCACGGCTCCGCACCCAAGCGTAACACCTACCGCGAGCGCTACACGGGCTAGGCAACCCGCCGCGCCCCAACGCCCGCGAACCATACCAGCACGTTAACCATCGAAAGGAAGCATTGCATGATCGTCGCCATCGACGGCCCCGCCGGTTCCGGCAAGTCCACCATCGCCAAGGAGATCGCCCGCCAGCTGGGCTTTAACAAGCTCGACACGGGCGCCATGTATCGCGCCGTCACCTTCGCCGCGCTCGACCGTGGCATCGATTTGGACGACGAGGCAGCCATCGACGCCCTCGCCGAGCAAATCGAGATCCGCTTTACCAACGGCACCGGCGAGGACACGCGCCTGACCATTGACGGC
The DNA here is from genome assembly GCA_048181625.1 of Collinsella sp. Lineage (GTDB taxonomy): Bacteria > Actinomycetota > Coriobacteriia > Coriobacteriales > Coriobacteriaceae > Collinsella. Next base: position 6,595 of record DBEYUK010000042.1, read on the forward strand.
CAGGACGCTTCGGCCGCCATCCGCACCCCGCAGGTCGACGCTAACGTGTCCAAGGTCTCGGCCTATCCGGGCGTGCGCGCCGCCATGCTCATCCATCAGCGCCGTGCCGCAGAGGACCGCGATATCGTGGCCGAGGGTCGCGACATCGGAACCGTCGTGTTCCCTAACGCGCAGGTCAAGGTCTTCCTGACCGCCGACCCGCGCGAGCGCGCCCGCCGCCGCGTGCTGCAGCGTCACCAAAACGACGCCCAGCCGCTCACATCCGAGCTGCTCGAGGCCGAGGTCGACGAGACCCTCGACGCCCTTAAGCAGCGCGACAAGCTCGACAGCAGCCGCGAGGTCGCCCCGCTCGTGCCCGCCGAGGACGCCGTGCACGTCGACTCCACCGCTCACACCATCGACGAGGTCGTTCGTATCATCGAGGACCTCATCAACCAAAGGAGGTAGCCCATGCGCCTGTTTAAGCAGACGCCCGAGGATTATTACAACGCTCCTTATGCAGAGTTCCCAGCGCTCATCCGCGGCACCGTCGTCGTAGTCATGGCCATCCTTTGGGCCTTCTCCAAGCTCATGTGGCGTTGGAAGGTCGAGGATGCCGATCTGCTGTTTGAGCGCCAGGACGGCCGCGGGAGCGTAGTCATCTGCAACCACACCTCGATGGCCGAGCTCTTGGCCGTGGAGACGGCGCTGTTCTTTGGGGGCCGCCGTATTCGTCCCATCTTTAAGTCCGAGTTCGCCAAGAGCAAGATTGTGCGCTGGGCCTTTAGCCGCGTAGGCGGCATCCCCGTGGAGCGTGGTACTGCAGATATGAAGTGCCTGCGCGCCGCCCAGCATGCGCTGCAGCGCGGCGAGGACGTTCTGATCTTCCCCGAGGGCACGCGCATCCGCTCGCGCGAGATCAAGCCCGAGGTCCACGGCGGTTTTGCGCTCATCGCTCAGATGGGCAAGGCTCCTGTGAACCCGCTCGCCATCTGCGGCTGGTCCGACATCACGCCCGCGGGCAAAAAGATCATGCGTCCCAAGAAGTGCTGGATCCGCGCCGGCAAGGCCGTCTCGCTTTCCGACGCACCGGCCGGGCTTAAGCGCACGGAGCGCCTGGAATGGTTTGAGTCCGAGGCCATGAACCGCGTCTACGCCATGCGAGACGAGCTGTGCGCCGAGCATCCGGGCAGGTTCTAGCCATGAGCGAGAACGTGACGAACACCACCGCGACTGTGTCCGGCCAGGCAACCGCGCCTACCATCGAGATCGCCGCCCACGCCGGCACTTGCTACGGCGTACAGCGTGCGCTCGATATGGCGCTGGCCGCTGCGCCGCAGGCAGAGGAGTGCACTCAAGTTCACACCTTGGGGCCGCTCATCCATAACCCCATCGTGGTGCGCGAGCTTGCTGAGGCAGGCGTCGGTCTGGCCGACACCTTGGACGACGCCGCAACCGGCACCGTGATCATCCGCGCCCACGGTGTGGTGCCGCAGGTCGTCGATGCCGCTCGCGAGCGTGGCCTTAACGTCATCGACGCCACCTGCCCTTACGTCAAGAAGGTTCACGTGGCAGCCGAGCGCCTGGTGCGCGAGGGCTACCGCGTGGTGGTCGTAGGCGAGCCGGGGCATCCCGAGGTCGAGGGCATTCTGGGTCACGCCGGCGACGATGCGCAGGTCGTGAGCTGTGCCGCCGATGCCGATGCCCTGTCGCTCAAGGGCAAGGTAGGCCTCGTCGTGCAGACCACCCAGACCGCGCAGAACCTCGCCGAGGTCGTGGCCGCCATCACCCCGCGCGTGCAGGAGCTGCGTGTGATCAACACCATCTGCGCCGCCACGAGTGAGCGTCAACAGGCAGCAGCCACACTTGCCAACCGCTGCGACTGCATGGTCGTCGTGGGCGGCAAGAACTCGGGCAACACCCGCCGCCTGGCGCAAATTTGCGCAGACGCCTGCGAGCGCACGTATCACATCGAGGAAACTTCCGAGCTCCAGGCCGCGTGGTTTACCGACGCTCACCACATCGGCATCACCGCCGGAGCCTCCACCCCGCAAGAACACATCGAGCGCGCTGTCGAGCGCATCAAGGAGCTTTGCCGCTAACCATGGACCAGACCGTACCCGCATACGCCGCCGAGGTGGCCGATTACGGGCGCAGCCGTGACCCCGAGCCGGGTGAGGGCGCGCTCGTTAAGAATGTGCGTCCCGAGTCGCCCGCATGGGATGTGGGTATCGAGCCGGGCATGCGCGTGCTCACGGTCAACGGCGAGCAGCTGACCGATATGATCGTGTGGCTCTGGGAAGCAGACGACGACACCGTCGACCTCGAGGTTCTCGACCCGCGCGACAACACCGTCACCCCCGTCGAGCTCGACCGCTTTCCCGGCGAGGATTGGGGTTTGGAGTTCGATGGCCCCATCTTCGACGGCATGCGTACCTGCGTAAACGCCTGCGTGTTCTGCTTTATGACCATGTTGCCCAAGGGCGGCCGCTCCACGCTCTATATTCGCGACGACGACTACCGCCTGAGCTTTTTGCAGGGCAACTTCGTCACGCTCACGAACCTCACTGACGAGGACGTGCAAAACGTCATCCAACGCAACATGAGCCCTATGAACGTGTCGGTCCATGCCGTGAGCCCCGACGTCCGCCGTCGTATGATGGGCCGCAACGCCCAGCGCGGCATGGACGTACTCGAGACCATCATGGCCGCCGGCATCGAGATTCACGCGCAGATCGTGTTGTGCCCCGGCATGAACGACGGCGAGGAGCTGGAAAAGACCCTGCGCTTTTGCGAGGAGCACGAGCAAATCACAAGCCTGGGCATTGTGCCGCTCGGTTTTACCAAGCACCAAAACCGCTTTAGCTGGTCATACAGCGACAAGCCCGAGCTGGCGCGCGAAACCATCGCCATGATCAGGCCCTTCCAGGACCGCGCCTATGAGCGCTTTGGCCGCCACACCTTCCAGATGAGCGACGAGTTCTATCTGGACGCCGGCATCGATCCTCCCGAGGCAGACTTTTACGACGGTTACCCGCAATACTACGACGGCATCGGCATGATCCGCTCGTATCTGGACGAGACCGACGATGTGCTTGCCGCCGACGCCGAGCGCCTGCGTCGCGTTCGAGAGACAATCGCCGAGCGCAACCAGCACCTGCTGTGCCTCTCGGGCGCCAGCGCACGCGACACGGTGGCCCGCTTTGTGGAGTCGCCCCGGGGACTCGCCGGCACTGTCACGGCCATCAAGAACCGCTACTTTGGCGGCAACGTGGACGTGACCGGCCTCATCGTCGCGTGTGACATTCTGGAGCAGCTGCCCCAAGATCTGTCGGGGGTTATGCTCTTTGTGCCTAAGCTCATGTTCAACGCTGACGGCATGACGCTTGACGAGTATCATCGTGACGATTTACTCGCAAGCCTTACCAGTCGCGGCGCCGAGGTTCATGTGGTATCGACCATGCCGCATGAGCTGCTCGATACCCTGGAGCACATCCTTGGCATAACGCCCGCCAATTCAACTATTCCCGCTGACCCTACCCATTAAAGGAGTGCAGATGAAACCTATCGTCGCCGTCGTCGGACGCCCCAACGTGGGCAAGTCCACGCTCGTTAACCGCCTGGCCCAGACCTCGGACGCCATCGTCCATGAGTCCCGCGGCGTCACGCGCGACCGCTCGTACCACACGGCCGATTGGAACGGCCGCGAGTTCACCATCGTCGACACGGGCGGCATCGAGCCGCTCAAGAGCGATGACGTGTTTGCCACGTCCATTCGCGACCAGGCCCTCGCCGCCGCCGAGGAAGCCGCCGTCATCCTGTTTGTGGTCGACGGCCGCACCGGCGTCACCGAGGAGGACGAGTCGGTCGCCCGCATGCTCAAGCGCTGCGACAAGCCGGTCTTTCTGCTGGTGAACAAGCTCGACAACCCCGATCGCGAGAACGACAGCATCTGGGAGTTCTATTCGCTCGGCATCGGTGAGCCCACGCCGCTCTCGGCCCTGCATGGTCATGGCACGGGCGACCTGCTCGACGATATCGTGGCCCTGCTTCCGGAGGAAGAGGACGAGGTCGCCGATGAGTTCCCCGACGCGCTGAACGTCGCCATCATCGGCCGCCCCAACGCCGGTAAGTCCTCGCTGTTCAACCGCATCCTGGGCGCCGACCGTTCCATCGTGTCCAACATTGCCGGCACCACGCGCGACGCCATCGACACCGTCGTGGAGCGCAACGGCAAGCACTACCGCATGGTCGACACCGCGGGCATTCGTAAGAAGAGCACCGTGTACGAAAACATCGAGTACTACTCGATGGTCCGCGGCCTGCGCGCCATCGACCGCGCCGACGTGGCGCTGCTCGTCGTCGACGCCTCCGTGGGCGTTACTGAGCAGGACCAGAAGGTCATGGGTCTTGCCATCGAGCGCGGCTGCGCCATCGTTGTGCTGCTCAACAAATGGGATCTGCTCGACGACGACCGTAAGCGCGAGGCCTGCATGGAGACCATCGACCGCCGTCTGGGCGTCATGGCTCCCTGGGCCCAGTACCTGCGCATCTCTGCCCTTACCGGCCGCAGCGTCGAGAAGATCTGGGCAATGGTAGACGCCGCCGAAAAGACGCGCTCGCAGAAGATCAGCACCTCGCGCCTCAACACGTTCCTCACCGACCTGCGCGAGTTCGGTCATACCGTGGTGGACGGCAAGCGCCGCCTGCGCATGCACTACGTGACCCAGACGGGCGTCAACCCGCCGACGTTCACGTTCTTCGTCAACCACAGCGACCTGGTCAACGACACCTACCAGCGCTACGTCGAGAACCGCATGCGCTCGACCTTCGATTTTTCCGGCACGCCCATTCGACTCTTCTTTAGGAAGAAGGAGCAAAAGGATGCATAATCCGATTCTTCTGACCGCCATCTGCGCCGTGGTCTCGTTCTTTATCGGGGCGATTCCGTTTGGCCTTATCCTGGGCCGCGTGTTCAACCACACCGACATTCGCAAGGCGGGCTCCGGCAACATCGGCACCACCAACGCACTGCGCGTGGCCGGCCCCAAGGTGGCCGCACTCACGCTGCTGCTCGACTGCCTTAAGGGCGCCATCTGCGTCCTTATCGCGCGTCCGCTCATTGCGAGCGTGGGCTATGGCTTCCCCGTGAGCATTATGGCTCCCGGTGCCGCCGGCGACTGGATGCTCGGCGTCATTTGCCTGGCTGCCGTGTGGGGACACATCTTCTCGCCCTACCTTAACTTCCACGGCGGCAAGGGTATCGCGGTTGGTCTGGGCGTAATCCTCGCCTGGTACTGGCCCATTGGCCTGTCGCTGCTGGGCATGTTTATCGTGGCCGTCGCCATCACCAAGTATGTGTCGGTGGGCTCGCTTGCCGCTGCCATCGGTCTTCCCATCGCTGGCTGCGCGGTCTTTCCGTACAGCAGCCTGGGACTTAAGTTTTGCATGGCGATGATCGGCATCACCGTGGTGTGGGCCCATCGTGCGAACATCAAAAAGCTCATGACCGGTAAGGAGTCCAAGCTCTCGTTTACCAAGCGCGTCACCGAGCCCGACGATAAGTAGGAGAGAGTCATGAAAGTTGCACTGATTGGCTCCGGCTCCTGGGGAACCGCCGTCGCCGGCCTTGCCGCCACGCGAGCCGAGCGCGTGACCATGTGGGCCCATAGCGAGCAGACGGCCGCCGGCATCAATGGCGAGCACCGCAACCCGCGCTATCTGGTGGGATACGAGCTGCCCGGCAACGTCTTCGCCACGACGGAGCTGGTGCAGGCGCTCGACGGCGCCGAGGTCGTCATTTTTGCCGTTCCTTCGACGCACCTTCGCAGCGTGTGCCACCAGGCCGCACCCTTTATCGCCGCCGATACCCCGGTGCTCTGCCTCACCAAGGGCATTGAGCCCGAGTCCGGCCTGCTCATGAGCGAGGTCATCGCCAGCGAGATCGGCAACGAGGCGCGCGTGGCGGCGCTCTCGGGCCCCAACCATGCCGAGGAGATCTGCCGCGGCGGGCTTTCTGCCGCCGTCATCGCCAGCAAAGATCCACAGATAGGGGAGACCTTTAAGGACCTACTCCTATCTACGGCCTTCCGCATATATCTGTCGCAGGACATGACCGGTGTCGAGGTCTGCGGCGCCATGAAAAATGTCATCGCCATCGTGTGCGGCATCTCCGCCGGCACCGGCGCGGGCGACAACACGCTCGCCCTCATCATGACGCGCGGCTTGGCCGAGATCAGCCGTCTGGTGCATGCCCGCGGCGGTCAAGCTATGACCTGCATGGGGCTTGCCGGCATGGGCGACCTCATTGCCACCTGTACCTCGGAGCATTCGCGCAACCGCACCTTTGGCTACGAGTTTGCCCACGGCGTGTCGCTCGACGAGTACCAGACGCGCACGCATATGGTTGTCGAGGGCGCCGTCGCGGCCCGCAGCGTGAGCGAGCTTGCCCGTTCACTGGGCGTAGACATTCCGCTCACCTTTGCCGTGGAGCAAACGCTCTACAACGGTGTTACTTTGGATAGGGCACTCGAGATTCTTACCGACCGCGTCCCCTCTCAAGAGTTCTACGGACTCACCGACTAGCGCAGAAAGGCTACTACCATGGGTTCCATCAAAATCGCTCCGTCCGTCCTTTCGGCCGACATGGCCAACCTCAAGGGCGAACTCGACAAGATCGCCGCTGCCGACTACGTGCACTTCGACGTTATGGACGGCCACTTTACCGGCAACCTGACCTTTGGCGTTGACATCCTTAAGGCCGTCAAGCGCTCCACCAACGTGCCGGTCGATGCGCACCTCATGGTGTCGAACCCCGACGAGACCATCGATTGGTACGCCGATGCCGGTGCCGACATGATCACCGTGCACTACGAGGCCTCCACGCACCTGCATCGCACGCTCACGCACCTGCAGCAGCGCGGCGTCAAGGCCGGCGTGGTGCTCAACCCCGCCACCCCCGTGTGCGTACTTGAGAGCATCATCGACGTCGTCGATATGGTGCTGCTGATGAGCGTGAACCCCGGCTTTGGCGGCCAGAGCTTTATCCCGGGCACTATCGCCAAACTGCACGAGCTCAAGGCCATGTGCGAGCGCCACGGCGTGTCGCCCATGATCGAGGTCGACGGCGGCATCTCTTCCAAAAACATCGCCGAGGTCGTTAAGGCCGGTGCCGATGTTCTGGTGGCCGGCTCCGCCGTATTTAAGTCCGAAGATCCCGCTGCCGAGGTTGCGCTGCTGCAGAAGCTGGGCAACGAGGCCGCACAGGAGGCATAAACCCTTATGACCGCAGGTCAAAACCGCATACCCGTGAATCTTGACTATGCCGCCTCGACGCCCATGCGCGCCGAGGCGCTCCTTGCGCAGCGCGAGTACGACGACAGCGAGCTTGCCGGCGTCAACCCCAACTCGCTGCACTCGCTCGGCCGCAAGGCTGCCGCGCGTCTGGAGGTTGCACGTCGCGAGATCGCCCGCAGCTTTGGCGCGCGCGTTCGCCCGTCCGAGATCATCCTTACCAACGGCGGCACCGAGGCCAACCAGCTGGCGCTGCTCGGTCTTGCCGAGGGTGCTCGTCAGCGCGATCGCAAGCGCGATCGTGTAATCGTTTCGGCCATCGAGCACGATTCGATTCTGGACAACCTGCCGCTGCTGCGTGCCGCCGGCTTTACCGTCGACTTGGTGCAGCCCTGCCGCATGGGCTACATTGAGCCTGCCACGCTTGTCGAACTGCTCGGCAACGACGTGGCGCTCGTGAGCATCATGGTCGCCAATAACGAGACCGGTGTGGTGCAGCCCATCCGCGAGCTTGCCGCGGCCGCACATGCTGCCGGCGCCCTGTTTCATACCGATGCCATCCAAGGGTACTTGCATATTCCGCTCGATGTCACCGAGCTGGGCGTCGATGCTATGACCGTTGCCGCGCACAAGATCGGTGGCCCCGTGGCATCCGGCGCGCTCTACCTTAAGAGCCGCACGCCGCTGCGCCCGCGCATCTTTGGCGGCGGACAGGAGGCCGGTCGTCGTGCCGGCACGCAGGATCTGCGCACACAGCTGGCCTTTGCCGCTGCCGCCCGAACGCTGGCGCCCCATGTAGCCCAGGAGCGTGCGACGCTGCAAACCCTTTCCGACAAGCTCTACGCCGCGCTTACGGCCCATCCGCGCATTCACGCCACCATGGGCGACTACGCGCAGGCCGACCGTCTGCCCGGCATGGTATCGATCTACATTGACGGCATGGACTCCGAGGAGCTCATCATTAAGCTCGACGCCGCCGGCTTTGAGGTTTCGGCCGGCTCGGCGTGCTCGAGCGGCAGCATGGACCCGAGCCATGTTCTCAGCGCCATGGGCATTGGTCGCGAGCAGGCATTGGGCGCTCTGCGTATCTCGTTTGATGACCGTGTGAACCCTGCCGACCTGGACGACTTTGCCCAGACGCTGCTCTCGATCGTGGGTGCCGCATGATCGTCGCCGAGCTTGAACGTGCGCTGCTGGAGCGCTACCCCAAGGCGGACGCCGAGGGCTGGGATCATGTTGGGCTATCTGTGGGAGATCCCGCTGCAGAGATCACCGGTGTTGTCTGCGCACTCGATGCGACCGAAGCTAATGTTCGCCGCGCCCAAGAAGCCGGTGCCAACGTTCTGCTGACGCATCACCCTATCTATATCAAGGCTCCTGAGGCCTTTTGCCCAGCTGATGCCGCACGCCCCCAGTGCAGCGCGGCACTCTACGAGGCAGCGCGTTGCGGCGTGAGCATCATATCGCTCCACACCAACCTGGACCGCTCGCACGAAGCCCGCGTCTGCCTGAGCGAGCTGCTGGGTGCCGCACCCGTGAGCTCACTGGAGCACGTGGACGACCCCGAGTCCACCGGCCTGGGTGCACTCGCGACCCTCAATAACCCCTGTAGCCTGCGCGATCTCGCCGCCCGTGCCGCCACGGCATTTGGCAGCGACCCGCGTGTGTGGGGCGAAGCCGAGCACGCATGCCGAACCGTCGCTATTTTGGGCGGCTCCCTGGGCGACTTTGGAGAGCTCGCCATCGCCACGGGCGCAGATGTTGTCGTGACGGGCGAGGCGGGCTACCACGTGGCGCAAGACCTTGCCTTGCGTGGGCTACCGGTGATCTTGCTCGGCCACGACCGCTCAGAGGAGCCGTTCGTTGATATATTGATGAACTCTGCAGTTGACGCCGGGGTCGACCCCCGTCATGCGATTAAAATACTGAACCCTTGCCAATGGTGGACTGTGACAAAAGGAGAGAACTTATGAGCGCCGGCGCTACGCTACTCAAGCTGCAACAGATCGATTTGGAGCTCGCCCGCAACAAGAGCGAACTTGCCAATATGCCGGAGCTCAAGGAGCTCGCTTCCAAGCGCAAGACCTATGTAAAGCTCAAGTCCGAGATGACCAAGCTCTACGCCCAGCGCAAGGATCTGGACATTGAGCTCGACGATCTCAACACCACCGAGATTCAGACCAACAACGCCATCGAGGCTGCCAAGAAGCGCCACGTCGACGGCTCCGACTACCGCGAGGTGCAGGACCTGGAGAATGAACTCGCCACCCTGGCCAAGCGTCTGGACAAGATTGAGCACACCCGCAAGGACGTCGTTGTCGCCCATAAGGAGGCGCTCGACCGCGAGGCCCGCGCACAGGCAATCATCGCCAAGTTCGAGGAGGGCGTGAAGGCCGATACCAAGGCCGCCCGCGCCAAGGCTGCCGACCTGCAGGCTCAGATTGACGCCGCCACTAAAGAGCGTACCGCGCTTGCCGCCACGCTGCCGGCCGACGTGCTCACCGACTACGAGCGTCTGCTCAAGCAGTTCCGCGGCCTGGCCGTCGAGACCATCCAGGGGAACATCCCCACGGTCTGCCACACCGCGCTTCAAGCATCGTCCATGAGCGACCTCAACCACGACGGTAGGTCAATTACGCACTGCCCGTACTGCCACCGCCTCCTGGTGCTCCCGAGCAAGGAAGCTTAAACGATGGCGGCACCCAACAATTCAATGCAACTTGAGGGAAAAACGATCCTGCTGGGTATTACTGGCGGGATCGCCGCCTATAAGTCGTGCAATATCGTGCGCCTGCTGGAAAAGCGCGGTGCGCGAGTCAAGGTCGTCATGAGCGAGCATGCCACCGAGTTTGTGGGCCCGCTCACCTTCCGTGCGCTCACCAACGAGCCCGTTGCCGTGGGCCTATTCGACGATCCCTCCGACCCCATCCACCATATCTCGCTGGCACAGGAGCCCGATCTGGTGGTCGTGGCGCCCGCGACGGCTAATATCATCGCCAAGATGGCCAACGGCATCGCCGACGACCTCATCTCCACCACGCTGCTGGCAACGCCGCGACCCGTCGTGATCGCGCCGGCCATGAACAACGGCATGTGGAAGGCGCCGGCGACGCAGGCCAACATGGCCACGCTGCACGAGCGCGGTGTCCATGTTGTGGGTCCGGGTAGCGGCTACCTTGCCTGCGGCGATGTTGACACGGGACGCATGAGTGAGCCCGGGGACATCGTCGAGGCCGTCTGCGAAGTACTCAACCCGGCACCTCAGGACCTTGCGCACAAGCGCATCGTGATCACTGCCGGCCCCACGCACGAGCCGATCGACCCCGTGCGCTTTATTGGCAACAGATCGTCGGGCAAGATGGGCATCGCTCTGGCAGGGAAGGCCGCACGCCGCGGTGCCGAGGTCACGCTCGTGTTGGGACCGACATCGCTCGATGTCCCCCGCGGCGTGGAGTGCGTGCGCGTGCAGACCGCCGCAGAGATGCTCCAGGCGGCCCTGAGCGCCTTCCAGACGGCCGATGCGGCAATTTGTGCGGCCGCCGTCGCCGACTATACCCCCGCCACCCCTGCGGACCATAAACTCAAAAAGTCCAACGAACGCCTGGATCGCATCGAACTGGTCGAGACAGTCGATATCTTGGCCGAGCTCTCGCGCCAAAAGGGGGAGCGGTGCGTGATCGGCTTTGCGGCCGAGACCGATAACCTTGTCGAGTACGCCGAGCGCAAGCTCGCCCGCAAGGGCTGCGATGCCATTATCGCCAACGATGTCTCACGCACCGATTCGGGCTTTTGGACCGACACCAACAAGGCCTGGATTGTGAGCACAACGGGTACGCAAGAACTTCCCGTACTAACAAAACCCCAGCTCGCAGATACAATTTTGGACTTGCTTCAAAATTTGTAAAAAAGTTCTTGCACAAGTCTAAAGTTTCGGGTTAATATATTTCCTGTTGCGAGCGAGAGCAGAGCAACAAACAAAAGCTTCGGGACGTGGCGCAGCTTGGTAGCGCACTTGACTGGGGGTCAAGGGGTCGCTGGTTCGAATCCAGTCGTCCCGACCAGAAGTTTGCAGGTCAGGCACCTAGTGCCTGACCTTTTTTGTTTTAATCACCATGATTATTTTGCTTAAAGCAACAACGTTCCCGCTCGATGTAATCACCGAATCAAAACGTGTACATCAGCCACCAAAATCGACATTTTTCGACATGTTTGGAGGCTGATGTACACGAATGCGAAATCCCCGCCGCCTAAAAGCGTCCTCCACATGTCTGGACTCTCTATGCTTGCGCTGGATAGACATCGCAGGAACGGGTATAGTATCGAAAGTTTTGTCGTTAACCAGCGGGGGAGTCCTGTGGGCATCAAAAAGAAGATCAAAAAGGAGCTTATCGGCACTTCCGATTACCCGTCGAATAAGATCTTTACGATCTCCAATTTCATCACCTTTACGCGCCTGATCCTCACCCTGGTATTTCTGTACCTGTTTGTGACGGATAACAACCGTGTCATCGCCATCGTTATCTACGCCGTTGCCGCCTCCACCGACTGGATGGACGGTCAGATCGCCCGCATGACTAAGACGGTCTCGTGGCTCGGCAAGGTCATGGATCCCATTTGCGACCGTGCGCTGCTGTTCACCGGCGTACTTGGACTGGTGGTCCGCGGAGAGCTGCCCATCTGGGTCTGCGTACTCATTATTGGCCGCGACATCTATCTGGGCATCGGCACGCTTATCGTGCGTCATTATCACCGTCGCCCCATCGATGTGGTCTTTCCCGGAAAGATTGCCACGGCGCTGCTCATGACCGGCTTCTCACTCATGCTGCTCGGTTTCCCCGTTATTGACGGCCTGCACCTTTTATCTTCAACCCTTACGGCCTTCCCGGGCCTCAACGGAAGCTCGGTGCCCCTCGGCATCTTCTTTGTGTACGGCGGCGTGATCTTCTCCATGCTCACGGCTGTCATCTACTCCATTAAGGGCGGAGTGGCCATTAAACAGGCTCTCGCGCATCCCGAGGACGAGGACATCGACTTTCTGAACCCTGAAATCGAAGACTGATTCGTTGGGGTATGATTACGTACGGTTCATTATTTGCGGCACGTCCGCGATAAGTTAGGGGTTGTCATGGACAACATGGTTAACAATATGCCTCAGAATGATAAGACTGCTGACGCTACCTGCGTATTCCGCGTGCCTTCAAGCGACGTCACCGTTCCCGACCTCATGGCCAACGTGCGCATCACCGCCCCCGTCCTGTCCATCGTCAAGGGTCCGCAGACTGGTGCCGCCTTTGAGCTCGAGGACGACGTGACCACCATCGGCCGCGATCCCGCGAACGGCATCTTCCTCAACGACATGACCGTTTCGCGCAGTCACGCGCGCATTATCCGCGAGGGCCTCGGCGCTCGCATCGAGGACTTGGGCTCGCTCAATGGCACCTGGGTCGACGGTGCTATCGTCAATGCAGCCCCGCTGCACGACGGTTCTTCCGTCCAGATCGGTACGTTTACGCTCATCTACCACGAGAGCACGCCGGAGCGCATCGAAACCGGTGAGTAGGGCATGGCCGAACGCAACTATCTGAGTATCGGCCAAGTCGTCAACCTACTTCGAGGCGCATACCCCGATCTTTCTAACTCAAAAATTAGATTTCTAGAGGATGAGGGGCTCATTACCCCTCATCGTACGCCAAAGGGATACCGTCAGTACTCCAAGGAGGACGTTGATCGCCTGGAGGTCATCCTGCACTTGCAGAAGACTCGCTACATGCCGCTCAACGTGATTAAGCAGCGCTTGGAAAACGCCACGGACCTGTCAACGCTCGCCTACGAGGTGGGCTTGCTGTCCGATGTTCCGCTCAAGACGGAGCCCAAGGAGACAAAGCAAAAGCTGCATCCCATCGAGACCATTCCCGATATGCTGGGCGTCGAGATTTCGTTTATCCGCTCACTCGCCGAGAACGACCTCATTCGCATCATCAAGAGTCCGCAGAATCGCGAGCTTGTCGATGGCCGCGATTTTCCGATCATCCGCTACTGCTCCGAGCTGTCACGCTTCCATATCGAGCCGCGCAACCTGCGTCAGTACGTGTCTTCCGCCAACCGCGAGTCCTCGATGTTTGAGCAGGTGCTCGTGAGCATGCTCGGAATGGATACCTCCGATGACGAGCGCGACGCCAAGCTCGAGCGTGCGTTTAAGAAGCTTCACGACCTGACGGAAGGTGTGCACACTGCGCTGCTCAAGAACCGCGTTTTTGAGTCGCTCAACGCCGTGGTCGAGGACGCCGACATCGATGCACTCGATGAGGAAATCACTCGCTCCGAGTCCACCAAGGCCAAAAACGAAGAGATAGCCGCGCCGGCTTCGCACGAGGATTCTCTCGTCAAGCCGCTCAAGGTCGTCCCCCCTTCGCAATCCGGCACCGCCACCGCCGGCAAATAACCGCTGCCGAAATTTCGGCAACCCATTGAAAGGTCATGTAATGTACGACTTCGAATCTCAAATCGTCGACATCCCCGACTATCCCGAGCCCGGAGTCATCTTTAAGGACATCACGCCGCTCTTTGGCAATCCCGAGGCGCTCAAAGCCATGACCGATGCCCTCGCCGAGCACTTTGCCGGCATGGGAATCACCAAGGTCGTGGGTCCCGAGGCTCGCGGCTTTATGGTTGGCGTACCGGTGGCTGTAGCCCTTGGCGCCGGCTTTGTTCCCGCACGTAAACCTGGCAAGCTACCGCGCGAGACCTTAAGCCAGAGCTACGAGCTCGAGTACGGCACCGATTCAATTGAGATCCATGCCGACGCTATCAGCTCTAAAGATACCGTGTTGATTCTAGACGACTTGGTCGCGACGGGCGGAACCGTCGAGGCAACAGGTAAACTGGTGCGAGATATGGGCGCAAAGCTTGTCGGTTACGGTTGTATCCTTGAGCTTGCGTTTCTCAACCCGCGCGAGAAGCTCACGCCGTCTGATGACGATGTGGAGCTCTTTAGCCTGGTGACGGTGGACTAGCCGTTACCCTTAGTTACTGGAAAGGAAGCTACATGCGCACAGCAAACACGCACAAAAACATGGCACGCTGCGCTGCTACGGCAACCCTCGCTTGTGTTTTGGGCTTGGGCCTCGCGGCTCCTGCCTACGCCGATACCGCATCCGACCTTGCCGCTGCTCGTACGAGGCTCGAGCAGATCGGTACCCAAACTCAGCAGATTTACGATGAGCTCGCCACGCAGACGCAGGCGCTCGATCAGACTGCCGGCGAGATCACGCAAAAGCAGCAGGAGATCGCCGATGGTCAGGCCAAGCTCTCGACCTATGTCGCCGGCGAGTACAAAACCGGCGGTCTGAGCCTGCTTCAGGTTCTGACGGGCGTCGATGACCTGAGCGATATGCTCAACCGTCTGTTCTATTACGGCAAAGTTTCCGATAAGCAGGCTCAGACCATTCAAGAGGTCAAGGAGCTTAAGCAGCAGCTCACCGATAAGCAGGCCGAGCAGGAGAAGAACGTCGCCGCCACGCAAAAGAAGGTCGACGAGCTTAATGCCCAGCAGGCTGAAGCCCAGAACGTCGTAAATTCCCTGGATTCGCAGCTGCAGGCCGAGCTTGCCGCCGAGGCCGAGGCCAACGCCGCGCTGCAGGCCGGCATCAACGCCAGCACCGCCGAGAAGGCCACGGTGAGCAACGAGACTGCCGGTACGACCGAGAACACCAACAACGGTGGCCAGACCAGCAATAACAACAACCAGGGCGGCAACACTCCGGCTCCTACGCCGGCACCTGCTCCGACGCCGCAGCCCTCCACACCTGCTCCGGCTCCGACGCCTTCTGCTCCGAGCCAGTCCGTCGATGGCGGTTCTGTTGTCTCGCGTGCATACAGCAAGCTTGGTTGCGCTTATTCCTGGGGCGGAATTGGCCCGAACAGCTTCGACTGCTCTGGTTTTGTTAGCTATTGCCTCACTGGTCGCTATTGCCGCCTGGGCACCACGGGCACCTTTATGGGCTGGACGCGTGTGTCCGATCCGCAGCCCGGTGACGTTGTGGTCAACTCGTACCACACCGGCATTTACATCGGCGGTGGTCAGATGATTCATGCTTCCGACTACAACACGGGCGTTATCATCAGCTCCGTTGCCGCCGGCATGAACAATAACTACATCTTCGTGCGTTACTAAGTTTTCAGATAAAGCAAACGGATATGGACCTCGTGGCTTTGAGTCATGGGGTCCATTATTTTGCCTTTCATGCAGGCCGCTATCTAGTTTTGAATACTAGATAGCCACCCAATCGGTCTGCAAGATGGCTATAATTGTTAGGGAACAATTAGAAAGGACCCTCTATGAGCTGGGCACTTATCTCCGATTCAAGCTGCAACCTCCGCGATTGGCAACCGACCGCGCCCCATACCACCTTTGCATTTGCGCCCCTCAAAATTCGAGTGGGGGAGCGTGAATTCATCGATGACCTTTCGCTCGATGTTCATGAGCTCAACTGCGCTGTTCAGGCGGAGACGAACGCTTCTTCGAGCGCTTGTCCCAGCGTAGGGGAGTGGGCCGAGCTCTTCAAATTGGCAGACAAGACCATCTGCATGCCGATCTCTGAGGGCGTGTCGGGCAGCTACAACGCGGCAGCCACGGCTCGCGATATGGTTCTTGCCGAGGAGCCCGACCGACAGATTCATCTAGTCAATTCACGCGCAGCTGGCGGCAAAATGGACCTCATTTTTTTACTGTTCGACCGCTATCTTGCAAGCAATCCGGATGTCTCATTCGAGGACGCTTGCGCATACTTCGATAGCCTTGAACAGAACAGCAAAATCCTCTTCAGCTTGTGCAATTACGAAAATCTCGCCAAAGCCGGACGTATCCCTAAGGCAGCCGGCGTCATTGCCAACAAGCTCAATATCCGCATTTTGGGCACGGCGAGTGAGGCCGGTAAAATCGAACTCGTCGGGCACACGCGTGGCGAAAAGAAGATGCTCAACAAGATCATCGACACCATGGAAGCCGAGGGTTTTACGGGAGGCGAGGTCGTCATCGACCATGTGGAGAACGCATCGAGCGCCCAGGCGTTGGCCGATCGCATTATTGAGCATTGGCCCGGCTCCAAGACCATCATCATGCCCTGCAACGGCCTGGATTCCTATTACGCCGAGATGCACGGCCTCATCATCGGCTACGGCATGGGCGTAGCTTCGGGCAAATAAAGTCCAACCAAGCAAAAATACTGGCGGGACAAAGCGGCAGATGGCTCTTTGTCCCGCCAGTTTTATACGTCGGCTAGCTATTAAACCCGTTGAACTTGAGATAGCTCATCAGGTAAGCCTTCGAAACGAAGGACGATACCGCACTGCGTACAAGCAGCGACTCACGCGTTACCTGATGCGCGGTATCGGGAACCGGCGTCTGCTCGACGGAAAACGCCGCACGAATCGATGCCTCGAGCTGATCGACCACATAATCGAAGGCCGTCGGGGCATCGTAGCTCAAACGCTGAATGTTAAAGAGTGCCTGCACCGCAGCAATAGGTAGCACCTGCTTAAAGATGCAGATAGCGATCAGGCGGGCAATCTGCTCGCGGCCATATTGCTTTTTGACCGGAGCAGGCACCAGGCCGACCTTCACGTAGTTATTGATCATCGATGGCGTAATGATAGGCTGCTCAACGCAAAGGGACAGCGGCTCCATCCACAGCGCAACATACTCAATGACCTGGTCGCGGTAGAGCGTCACATTGGGCAACTGGTCATAGCGCGGCAGGCTCAACGTATTGAGTTTGCGCACGATATCGGACTGAATAAATGCATCGGGCAGCACAGTGGGCTGAATATCCTCAGGCTTAATGCTGACCGACGAATCGGACATCGGGATAACGCGTTTGGCGTGGTTCATAAGGATCCTCCGTTCATTAGCTATATTTTATTCTAGGTTATCTAGTTTTGCATACTATATAGCAGTTAAGTAAAAGTGGTTGGACAGCACATTGATGCACCGTCCAACCACTTTGTTTTAAAGATAACAACCTTACATAAGATATATTATCGTACTTATCTACGGAGAAATGCGTATGCGCTGGTTGCTGCTATGGCTCCGTCAGAAACAGCGGTCACAACCTGACGTAAGCGCTTGGAACGGATGTCACCAGCAGCAAATAGACCTGGCGTGCGGGTCGACATGGATTCATCAGTCAGAATGCCGCCATCAGGCGCCAGATCAACTAGATGCTCAACAAGCTCGGTATGGGGTTGCGTGCCGGTAAAGACAAAAATGCCAAACGAGCCAGGCTCAAATGACTCGGTATGAGTCTCGCCGGATGCATTGTCCTTAAAGGTAATCGTCGTTGGCATGGCTTCGCCCGATAGCTCCACAATACTAGTTTGGTACCTAACTGTAATATTGTCTTTTGCGAGTACTTTCTGGACAACACCATCAGGCGCACGAAACTGGTCGCGGCGCAGCACGATGGTCACACTGCTGGCGATTTCTGACAAGAACAGGGCTTCCTCGCAGGCGGCATTGCCGCCACCGATGACAAAGACCTGTTTACCGCGAAAGAACATGCCATCGCACGTCGCGCAATACGAAACACCGCGACCGCGATACGTATCCTCGCCAACAAAACCAGCAAATCGCGGCGTAGCACCCATGCAAGCGATAACACTCGAGGCCAGCGTATCGCCCATATCATGATGCACCGTAAACAGCGCTGTATCGGCATCGTAATCGATACCCGTAACCATGCTCCATGCAACCTGTGCTCCCAGGCCCTCTGCATGTTGCTGAAAACGCTCGCCGAGTTCGGCGCCACTCAAGAGCGGAATGCCCGGATAGTTCTCGACCTCATTGGTTGTGGCGATCTGCCCTCCCGACATGCCCTGTTCAATCACGGTCGTCGTTAGGTTGAAGCGCGCAGCGTAAATGGCGGCAGCATAGCCCGCGGGGCCGCCACCGATAATAGCAACATCGATCGGCTGATGGGTAGTCATGAAGAGACCTCCTGTCGAAAGATTGGCGTTCTTTGCGCTCATACCCAAATTTAGACGAACGTGACACTCATGCACTACAATGATTCCTTGCGAAACTAAGATGAAGGGGAGTTATCGATGGATCAAACGCAGACGAGCAATAGCGCTCCCCTGCCCATGCAAGCTACTCCCCAACCGGAGCAAATGACCGTTTCACCTGCACAAAAACCACTGGTAACCATTGTGCACGCATCGGTTGGATCGGGCCACAAAGCCGCCGCCAACGCGATTGCGCAGGCATTCGACCTCATCCGCGGCACCAGCGGCATCCCCGAGGATGTTGAGATTGAAGTGCTCGATATCCTTGATTTTGGACGTATTAAATTCGACGGCAACAAAACGGCTGCCTCGTTTACCGGCGCCACGCGTCCAATATATGACTTGACCTGGCGTTATACCCTTACCGGACACTTGCTTTGGGGCGGAGGCACGGCATGGTCACGTATTATGTTCCCTGCCTTCAACGAATATGTCCGCACCCGCAGGCCCATAGCCGTGGTCGCAACACACATCACGGCGGCCAACGTCGCTGTGGGTGCCCGCGTTATCACGGGTATCGATTATCCAGTCATCTGCGTACCAACAGACTATGAAGTCGAAGGCTTTTGGCCCCACAAGGACACCGACCTGTTCTGCGTAGCCAACGAATTTATGGCCGAGACACTTCGCCCCCGTAAAGTTCCCGAGACCAAAATCCGCATCACAGGCATCCCCATTCGCGCCGGGTTTGATACGGACTACAATCGCGAGGAAGAACTCGAGAAGTTCAATCTCCCCGCTGACAAGACCGTTGTGTTGGTGATGGCCGGTGCCAGTTTGCCTCAACCGTACGTTCGCTTTCGCGCGGAGATGGACCGCACACTCCCCTTCCTGCGCAGCTTCGAGGACATGCACTTTGTCTTTTTGCCGGGCAAGGATGAGGAATACGCCACCCGCCTCAAGACGCTCTTCGACGCCATGAAGCTCGAAAACGTCACGGTTCTGGACTACGTGGACGACATGGCAGCCCTCATGCACGGCTGCGACCTCGCAATCCTCAAATCGGGCGGACTCACCGTCACCGAGTGCCTGTGCGCGCATCTACCGATGATCCTACTGGGCAAATCATACGGTCAGGAAAAGGCCAACACAACGATGCTCACCGGTATGGGCGCCAGCATGCATGTCACCACCGCACGAGAACTCATCGTAACCCTACGTCATTTGCATGACCATCCCGAATCACTCAAAGCCTTACTCATCAACGGCGAAGTGCTACGCCGCCCCCACGCAGCCGAAGACATCGCCATCGCAACCATGGAGCTAGTAGGCAAACCCCAAAAGCGCAAACGAGCCTTCTGCCGCTTCTACTGGGGCGGAAAGCCCGCGCATATCCGCTAGTCGAATGTCCGCCGCTCTGCCGGAGCCGCCCTTATATCATTCCATGCTCAAACATTCTCGCTTCGCTGCGAAACTGCGCGTAGAACGATATAAGGGCGGCTCCGGCAGAGCGGCTGCGTTTACTTACTAGCAGCTACTTCGGTATCCCCTCCATTAGAACCTGCAAAGGTAAAACAGGAAAATATAAATACAGTAAGCCGATGCGACAAAGGGACAGCCCCTTTGTCGCATCGGCTTACTAGAAAAGTAAATATTGTTTCAAGCGAGTAGCCGCCCGCCCGGGGCTTACCTATATCGTTCCACGCGCAGTTTCGCAGCGAGCGAAGCGACGCGAGAATGTTTGAGCATGGAATGATATAGGTAAGCCCCGGGCGGGAGGG
Source organism: Collinsella sp. (assembly GCA_048181625.1). Lineage (GTDB taxonomy): Bacteria > Actinomycetota > Coriobacteriia > Coriobacteriales > Coriobacteriaceae > Collinsella. Next base: position 26,649 of record DBEYUK010000042.1, read on the forward strand.
ATACGAGTACCCCTAGGCGACGCCGCTGGAGCCGAAGCCTCCGTTGCCTCGGTCGGTTTCGTCTAGTTCTTCTACTTCTACGAGGTTGACCGTGGGGACTTCTTGGATGACAAGTTGGGCTATGCGGTCGCCTTTGTTGATTTGGATGTTGTTGGAGGGGTCCAGGTTGATGAGGATAACCTTGAGTTCTCCTCGGTAGTGGGCGTCGATGAGGCCAGGCGTATTGACTATAGACAGGCCCTGCTTGATGGCGAGACCGCTACGGGGCTGGACGAAGCCGGCGTAGCCATCGGGCAGGGCGATGGCCAGCCCAGTAGAGACCAGACGGCGTTCGAAGGGCTTCAGAACGCAGTCCTCGTTGGAGCGCAGATCCAAGCCGGCATCGGTGGGATGGGCATATTTGGGAAGCTCGACGGTGGGGTCGAGACGCTTTATGTTGACGGTAATGTTGAACATGGAATCACCTTAGCTTGTCGAGCTCTTGCAGAAACTCATCGACGTCTTTGAAATCGCGGTAGACCGAGGCAAAGCGGATGTACGCCACCTTGTCGATCTTGGCCAAGCGCTTGAGCACCATGTCACCCAACTCATGGGACGTGACGGCCGTCAGCGTGCGAGAGCGCAGCTCGACCTCGATGTCATCGATAATCTCATTGAGCTTCTTAGTGTCGATATCACGCTTGATGGTGGCGCGCATCAAGCCGACGAGCAGCTTATTGCGATCGAACCGCTGCTTGGTTCCGTCCGACTTAATGACCTCGATTGGGTCTTCGCATCGCTCGAACGTTGTAAAGCGGTAGTTACACGAGCAACATTCGCGACGGCGCTTAATGGTGTTATTTGACTCCTGCATACGGGAATCAACGACGCGGGTATGTGCCTTGCCGCATTTGGGACAGCGCATGGTACCTCCTCTTAAACGATAACAAGGGTACCATGCGCAGCGCAATAATGATTACGAACGAGCAGGAACCTTAAGATGCGCACCGGCGGCGAGCGAACCATGCTCCAGATGATTGACGTTACGGATCATGTCGGAAGTCTCTTGCGTGGAAAGGCCTTCGATTGGATATTCCTCGGCAAGCGACCAAAGAGAATCGCCAGACTGAACGCGAATGGTCTCGAAGGTAACGTTGGAAACGGACTCGGCATACGCGGCGTGACGAGCGCTAAAGACCGACGTAGCGAGGACAAAGAAGAGCGTGAGCGCAACGGCAACGGCGACAATCGTCGAAACCTTCAGGGCAACGCGGGGCGGCGCGACTACAGCCTGCTGATTGCGAGCAGGCTTTACAGTCAAAGGCTGAAAGCCGGAGCGGCCACCCTGAACAACCGTAAAAGTGGGTTCTGCAGGCGTCTCGAGCTTAAGGGCGAGGTTTCCCTGGACCATATTCGTTGCGTTCATCATGTTCTCCTCTCGCGTGTTTTGCTGAGAACAGTTTTATCAAGCCGCGCGGACAAAAATGTCTAGCGCGAGAACGAATGTTCGGTTATTATTATCTTCGAACAGTTGTTCCTGTCAAGCAAAATTCGAACATTTGTTTGACATGGGTAGAGAGGATGCCCTGATGGCTCGCAAAATTACCAAGCGTCAGCAGCAAATTTACGACTTCATCAAGGAATATCAGCAGGAGAAGGGTTATCCGCCCAGCGTGCGCGAGATGGCTTCTGCCGTGGGCCTTTCCTCCCCCAGCACCGTGCACGCCCATCTATCTGCTCTGGAGGCGCGCGGGCTACTCAAGCGCGATGCCACCAAACCGCGCGCCCTGGAACTCTTTAATGAGGACGGTTCCTCTGTCTCAATTTCTAAATCTGACGAGCCCACCGCACCTCGCGGAACGGTCTCGCTACCGCTCGTTGGTCGCGTTGCGGCTGGGATTCCCATTCTGGCCGAGCAGAATATCGAAGACACTTTTACTATCCCGACCGAAATCGCCACCGATCAGGGTTCCTTTATCCTTGAGGTGCATGGGAGCTCAATGATCAATGTCGGCATCTTCAATGGCGATTACATCATCGTCCGTGAACAAAAGAGTGCCATGAACGGCGAAATTGTCGTGGCCATGATTGATGGTTCAGCGACCGTCAAGACGTTCTACAAGGAGCAGGGACGCGTACGCCTGCAGCCCGAGAATGACACCATGGAGCCTATCTATGCAACGAATCCCGTTATCTTGGGCAAAGTCGTCGGCTTGATGCGCCGGTTCTCGTAATGCAAAAACGCATCACTATCTTTGATACCGTCCGCGGGTTTACGATGATTTCAATGGCAGGTTTTCACGCTTGCTACGATCTCGCCTACCTGTACGACTGGGATATGCCCTGGTTTACCCAGACCGTCTTTCAAGACATCTGGCGCGCCAGCATCAGCTGGATATTTTTGTTTATCGCGGGTTGGATGTGCACGCTCTCACGCAACAATGCTAAACGAGCGGCCAAGTACGCAGCCGCAGCTTTGGTCGTCTGGATCGCAACAACGCTCGTATCGGTCGACGATTCAGTGAACTTTGGCATCATTTATTGCATGGCGGCGTGTACCGCTGTGGCAGCCGTAACACGACCGATGCTTCAGAAAGTGCCCAGCACGTGGGGCATTGCGATATGCCTCGCTCTCTTCGCAGCGACATGGGGCATCCCGAAATCGACCTATTCATTCCCCTATTTGGCGTGGCTAGGATTTCCCGACCCCTGGTTCGTTTCAGGCGACTATTATCCAATCATCCCGTTCATATTCATGTATCTCACAGGATACTTTGCTGCGCGTACCGCTCAAAGATGTGAACATCCCGCCCCAAGCTGGGCCTACGCCAATCCCGTCCCGGCGCTCGCCAGCCTTGGACGTCATGCACTCCCCTTTTATCTGCTGCATCAGCCCATCATTCTGGGCATTTTGGAGCTCGTCTACTCGGTGCGATAACGCTCGAGCCGCGGCGCGATACGGGCCGGCAGCTTCGCCACAATACGAACGCCGTCCTCAAGATATTCCTCGTGCAAAAGGGTTCCCTGCTCATGCACCAGCGTGATGAGGGCGCCCTCGCGATACGGGATATCAGCAGAAAGCAACACATCGGTAGCAGCCGCCTCACGAGCAATACGGTCGACGAGATCGTCGAGTCCCTCGCCCGTCTGGGCCGAGAACAGCACGGCCTCGGGATAGCGACGACGGAAGCTCAATCGATCAACGCTATCGAGAAGATCGATTTTATTGAATACGGTAAGCGTTAAACGCTCTCCAGCGCCGATCTCATCAAGCACGCGGTCAACAGCCTCCAGCTGCCGTTCATAGTCCTCGTCAGACGCATCTACGACTTTGAGAATTAAATCGGCACCCAACACCTCGGACAGCGTCGATTTAAAGGCATCGACCAAACCATGCGGTAGCTTTTGAATAAAGCCGACGGTATCGGTAATCGTCATGCCGCGACCGCCGGGCAGGCGATACGAACGCGTCGTCGGGTCGAGCGTAGCAAACAGCTTGTCCTGCGAAAGTACCGTAGAGCCGGTCAGGCGATTGAGCAACGTCGATTTACCGGCATTGGTATAACCGGCTAACGCGACGCGAAACGCCGGTGACTCAATGCGGCTCTTGGACTGGACATCGCGACGCTGTTCAACCTGCTTAAGCTCACGACGAAGCGCGGCAATCTTGTTGCGAATCAAGCGACGGTCGACCTCGAGCTGACTTTCACCCTGTCCAAAGCGTGAGCCGATGCCACCGCGCGTCTGCTCCTTGGCAAGATGGCTCCACATGCCGCGCAGGCGAGGTAACAGATATTGAAGCTGTGCCAGCTGTACCTGCAGGCGTCCCTCACGCGTCTGAGCATGCAGGCCAAAGATATCCAGGATCAGTGCTGTACGATCGATAATCTTTACCGGCTCGCCCACGGCCTTCTCCAAATAAGATTGTTGCGAGGGCGTAAGGTCATCGTCAAAAATAACGACATCGGCATCCATGCGATGCACCAGGCCGCACAACTCTTCAACCTTACCGGAACCGATAAACGATTTAGGATATGGCTTTACCAAACGCTGTGACAAACGCGCCACGCACTGGGCACCAGCCGTGTGGGCAAGACGCTCCAGCTCATCGAGCGAGCGATCGAGCGGCCATGCATTGTCGCGCCATTCAACACCAACCAAAATGGCACGCTCGGGCTCGGGTGCCGTGGGAACAAGGGGAAAACGGGCCATTAGACAGCCTCAATACGATGCAGGATATCCTCAACGACCTCATCGATCGTAAATTCATCCATATCAAACCACACGATGCGATCATCGCGTTTAAACCACGAAAGCTGACGTTTGGCATAGCGACGCGAACGCATCTTGATGAGTTCGCGAGCCTCATCCATAGAAATCACGCCATTGAAAGCATCGATGATCTCTTTATAGCCAATTGCCTGCATCGAAGTCAGGGCATCTCCCAGCCCCTGGTCCATAAGACCGCGAATCTCATCAACAAGACCCTGCTCAAACATAAGATCGACGCGCAGGTTAATGCGCTCATAGAGCACCTCGCGATTACGCGTCAGACCAAACCACAGAGCGTGATAATGCTCGCGCGGAACACTAAACTGCGACTTTTGCTGCGCATAGGAGACGCCATCATCGTGCATTTCGAGCGCACGAATCACGCGGCGAACATTATGGGGGTGGATGACCGCAGCGGACTCGGGGTCACGCTCGGCAAGCAGGGCATGCAGTTCTTCCTCACCAATACGCTCGGCAAGCTCCTGATAGCCCGCACGGCGATCGTCCTCAAGTTCGCCCGAGGGAAAGTCCATCTCATCGAGGGCGGCCTTGAGATACAGCCCCGTACCCCCGCAAAACACCGGTAGGCAGCCCTCGCCAAGCAAGCGCTCAACATGCGCGCGAGCGTCAGCCTGATAAAGCGCAGCAGAATATGCCACACCCGGCTCTACAATGTCGACGAGACGCAGCGGCGCCGTACACTCATCGGGCGCCATCTTTGCGGTACCGATGTCCATGCCGCGATAGATTTGCATCGCGTCACACGACAGCACTTCGGACGAAAGACGAGCTGCCAAACGGTCGGCAACATCACTCTTACCAACCGCCGTCGGACCGACGATCGCGACGGCGGAAAGACCTGCCCCGGAAGAAACCATTAGCGCGGCTCGCCCACAACGGAGCCGGACAAATACCAGGTCTTGGCAACGTCAACGTCAACATCAACGATCTTGCCAACAAGCTGATCGATGCTGTAATCCTCGGGGATAGGCGCATGCACGGTCTGATTCTTGGGACTCTTGCCCAGCAGGACCGCGTCGTTCTTTTTACTCGTTCCCTCAATGAGCGCCGGAACCACAGTATGAAGTTCACCCTGGTTATACTCGTGTGCCGTGGTCTCGATAACCTTAACCAGGCGGTTGAAACGCTCGAGAATAACCTCATGCGGCGTAGGATCGTCAATCTCGGCGGCCGGGGTACCGGCGCGCTTGGAATAGATGAAGGTATAGGCCTGAGCATAGCGGACCGTCTCGGCAAGTGAGAGCGTCTGCTCAAAGTCTTCTTCAGTCTCGCCCGGAAAGCCAACGATAATGTCAGTCGAGAGCGCGATATCGGGCATACGGTTGCGAATGCGATCGACCAGGCCCAAATAGTCCTCGCGTGTATAACGGCGATTCATCTCTTTGAGGATCCGCGTCGAACCTGACTGGACGGCCAAGTGCAGCTGCGGCATAACGGCAGGCGTCTCGGCCATGGCGTCGATGGTCTCGGGCAACAGATCCTTGGGATGCGAAGACGTAAAGAAGATGCGCTCCACACCCGTATCGCCCACGGCACGCAGCAGATCGGCAAAACGCGGCTTGCCAAACAGATCGCGACCATATGAATTAACGTTTTGGCCTAGCAGCGTAATCTCACGCACGCCCTGGCGCACCAAACCGGTCACCTCGTCGACAATCTCCTCGAAGGGGCGACTCTTTTCGCGACCGCGCACGTACGGCACGATGCAATAGGTGCAGAAATTATTGCAGCCCGTCATGATGGGCACCCAAGCGTGATACTGGGTCTCTCGATGCCACGGCATGCTCATGGCATCCGTATCCTCATGCTCATTGGTGCGGATATGACGCTTGCCGTCAAGGAACGCCTCGGCAATAAGCTCGGCCACATGTGCGATAGAATGCGTGCCAAAGATGACATTGACGTTATCGACGTTGGTGAGCAGTCCCTCGCCATCACGCTGCGCGATGCAGCCGCCCACGGCAACCACACGCTTGCCCGAAGGCGAAGGCGGCAGGCTTTTGCAGGAATTGCACTGACCGTACAGGCGAGTATCGGCGGCCTCGCGCACGCAGCATGTCATGAAGACAACGATATCGGCATGCTCAAGATCGAGCGCCATGAGGCAACCATACGAATCGAGCAGACCGCTCACGCGCTCGGAGTCGTGTTGATTCATCTGGCAGCCAAAGGTGCGGATAAAGTAGGTTTTACCGGCAAGAATATCGCGTACGGAACGCTGATCCATGTGCATAAGTCCTAACGTTGGGGAGCGAAACGAGGCAAGCAGAAGCTATGCCACAGGCTTAACATCATCCATGACGACGTTATCCATAGCAGCTCGATTGATCTGGTGAACGTAGATAGAAAGGCGGATGGCCGTGCGCGACTCCCCGTTAATGAGGATGTCGGAGAACACGGGCGCGCAGGAAATATCAAAACCGGTTGGGATCAAAAAACCGCGCGCGATGGCAACGGCCTTAATGGCCTGGTTGACAGCACCGGCGCCGACACACTGGATGTTGACGGGTACACCATCCTTGACCATGCCGGCGATGGCGCCGGCAACGGACGCGGGCGATGATTTGCTTGATACCTTCAGGCAATCCATGAAGAAACTCCTGCGTTTAAAAGTACGTTTTAACTGCAATAACTGTATCGTACCGAGTGGACTCGGTAAAGGCACTATTCCTCTTTGGCAAGATCGAAGGTCACAGTGATTCGATCACGCGAAACACGAATCTTTGGGTCGCCGCAAAGGTTAAGATAGTACCGGGCGGCAAGGTCATTAAAGTCGCGCTCCACAGCACGCGAAAATTGTGCCATGTCATCCTTGGCAATACGTAGCCCGCGACGATCCTTCGCGAGATCGACAGGAGCCGGCGCATGAGAGGACGAATCACGCTCGCGCAGCAGACGCGCAGTCACACCGCGAACGGGCTTGATCTGCCCTGCCAAAATGCGATGGGCCGTGCGCTCGGACATCTCAAGACCCAAACCCGAGCAGATACGGATAAAGTCCTCGGCATCGGAGGCAAGGCCTAAACGATCGACAACCGGAAGCTCGCTCTCGTCGTCAATGAACAGGAGACGAGACGTATCGAGCCAACTTGACGCCTGAGCATAAAGGGTCGCGGCAATCTCAGACGGAGAACCAAGATAGACATCGCAACCACGCAACTCCTCGAGCGCAAACTCACAAGCAGCGCGAATAATATTATGCGGACCGCGAGCACAGACATAACGTCCATCCTCATCCTTGACGGCCTGGGGCCAGCTGGACTGATCGGCACGCTCGCTGAGGCGGTCGGCCGCAACGCTCACCTTAAAGGCCGAGCCAAGATCGACACCGGACGTGACCACACGGGCCTCGTCGGTGTTCTGCTTGATCGAAAACAATGCCATGCCACGACCGTGAACGCCCCAACGGTCCATCTTCATGCTCTCGAGCTTGGAGGTAACGCGGGCATCGAAGATTCGCTCTTGCATATCCTGCGGAACACCCGAGCCGTTATCCAGAAAGACAAGCGTCCGGACGCCATCTTCCTTGGTCGTGGCGAGATAGACCTTGTCGGCGCCGGCATCGCGAGCATTACGGAGCATTTCGATGACGATATCCTCGACATGCTGAATGTCGTGCTTTGCCTGGCGCCGCTCGGCCTCCGAAACGCGGAGGCGGACATACCCCTCGCCAAGGTTCTCCTCGACGCGAAGGTTGCCCTCCCCCGACATCGACGCGATAAATGAGATGAGCTCGTTCGCGTCGCTCATGTTATTTAGCGATATCGACAGCGCGGCTCTCGCGAATCACGACGACGCGCACCTGACCGGGATACTCCATCTCTTCCTCGATCTGATGGGCGATATCGTGAGCCAGAACCGTGGACTGGGCATCGGAGATCTTGTCCGGCTGAACCATGACGTGGACCTCGCGACCGGCCTGCATGGCATAGGTACGCTCGACGCCGTCATGGGAGTTGGCGATCTCCTCGAGCTTCTCAAGGCGCTTGATGTAGTTCTCGGCAGACTCGCGACGGGCACCGGGGCGAGAGGCGGAGACAGCATCGGCGGCCTGCACCAGGACATCGAGCACCGTGTTGGGGTCGACATCGGCATGGTGAGCCTCGATAGCGTGGACGATAACGGGCTTCTCGCCATAACGGCGGGCAAGCTCGGCGCCGATGACGGCATGCGGGCCCTCGACGTCGTGGTCGATTGCCTTGCCCAGGTCGTGTAGCAGGCCGGCGCGCTTGGCGGTCACAACGTCCAGGCCAAGCTCGGAAGCCATCACGCCGCACAGATCAGAGACCTCGAGGGAGTGCTGAAGCACGTTCTGACCAAACGAGGTACGGTAGCGCAGGGCACCAAGGGTCTTGACGATCTCAGGGTGCAGATCGTGGATGCCGGTATCGAAGGCAGCCTGCTCGCCAGCCTCGCGCACGCGCTGCTGAACCAGGTCGGCAGCCTTGTGATACATCTCCTCGATGCGGGCAGGGTGAATGCGGCCGTCGGCGATGAGGTTCTCGAGGGCGACACGGGCGGTCTCACGACGGACCGGGTCGAAGCTCGAAAGAACGACGGTCTCGGGCGTGTCGTCGATAACGAGGTTGACGCCGGAAACCTGCTCGAAGGTCCGGATGTTGCGACCCTCGCGACCGATGATACGGCCCTTGAGGTCATCGGAGGGAATGTGCACGGAGGTAACGGTGACCTCGGCAGTGTGGTCGGCAGCGCAGCGCTGAATCGCCAGGGACAGAATCTCCTGGGCGGTCTTGTGGCACTCGGCGCGAACCTGCTGCTCGGACTCGCGAATGATCGTGGCGGCCTCGTGGGTGACCTCGCCGCGAACCTTATCGAGGAGTTCCTTGTGGGCGTCCTCGCGGGTAAGGTCGGCAATACGCTCGAGCTCGGAGGTCTGCTTTGCGCAGAGCTCCTCGAGCTCACGGGAGCGCTTCTCGACCTGACCGGCCTGGCTGGACAGCTGATGCTCGCGCTTGTCGAGAGCGTCGTTGCGGCGATCGAGGGATTCCTCGCGCTGCATCACGCGGTTCTCGAGCGTACGAATCTCGTTCTTACGCTGCTTGTCCTCGGCCTCGGCGGCCTGCTTGTTCTTGATGATTTCCTCTTTAGCCTCAAGCAGAGCCTCTTTTTTGAGGGTCTCGGCCTGACGCTTTGCATCACCGATCAGGGACTCAGCCTGTGCGTGTGCCGACTGAATCTTTTCGTCGGCCTCGTGAAGACTACCCTGCTTGGCGGTGCGCATGTAGGCAATGGCGGCGATGGCACCCAAAACGATGCCAACGAGCGCTGCGATGATAGGCATGCTCACTCCTTTTTATGGATTCGTTACACAACAAAGCGAACCGTCCTTACGAACGGCTCGCGACATTTGAGTAATATGGGCGCAGCTTATGCGGGTCGGATACAGATAAACATATAAACAAACTCATCACAGATGAGCACATATCACAAAGCAAATGACAGTGTTTATCGTACGTTGAACCACAACAACTGTCAAATAAATGGCCCCGGCACGGCGGCTAAAACGCGGTGAACGGCAGGGCCACATAACGCATACGCCTAAACCGCACATTCCTCGCGTTCGGCATCTAGACGTGCCTTAACGGCATCGGCGGCGATGTGATACGAGAAGCCCTTGCCCATCAAAAACCGAACCAGTTTTTCGAATCCGCGCGTCTCTGGAACACGCCGCTTGGCGAGCAGGGCTGACGCACGCGCCAAATCGTCTTCGACGGCAAAATAATCCTCGGGATAACCGGGAATGTCATCGAGCACGACATGACGGCGCTTGAGCTCGGTCTCGATTTTACGCTGTCCCCAACCACGCCGCTTGCGTTCCTCGATAAAGTACGAGCAAAAGCGGTTCTCGTCTAAAAAGCGATACTCGGTGGCGCGCTCGACGGCGAAATCGATCGCGGGCTGGTGAAAACCGTAGCGAGCCAGCTTGTCACGGACCTCACCCGTCGCATGGTCGCGGCGCGATAACATCTCGGTCACCATGGTAAGTGCACATTTACGCTCGATGATCTGCACCGCCTCACGAAAGTTGTCCCAATCACAGGGAAGATCGGGGCGGTTTTTGACATACAGGCGCGCGACCCGCACGGGAATCCAAATGGACCGCTCAAAACCGTCTTCAAGCTCACAATCGATATGTGCGCAAGGCTTTTTGGACGCATACCCGCTCGAGAACGAGGAGGCCGCCTTCTTATCGGGAAAGACGACCGTGGCCTCGGTCACCGTATACGACATGAGCGTAACCGCTACTCGTCGTCATCATCGAGCATAGCGGAACCATCGATGGCGTAAAGCTCATCAAACTCCTCAGGCGCAGGCTGATCGGTCAGCTCGACCTCGGACGGAGCATCGTCATCAAATTCAAGTCCGCAGGCAAGGCGAACCTTATGCTCAATCTCGTCGGCGCAATCGGGGTGTTCGCGCAGGAAAGCCTTGGCGGCCTCGCGACCGTTGCCGAGCTTGTCCTCGCCATAGGCGAACCAGGAGCCCATCTTCTTACAGATGCCGCACTCGACAGCCATGTCCAGAATTGAGCCCTCCTTAGAGATGCCCGTACCGTACATGATGTCGAACTCAGCAGAACGGAACGGAGCTGCCACCTTGTTCTTAACGACCTTGGCGCGCACGCGGTTACCGATAACCTCGTCCTTAAGCTTAATGCTGTCGATACGGCGAATGTCGATACGCACCGAAGAGAAGAACTTAAGGGCGCGGCCGCCCGTCGTGGTCTCGGGGTTGCCGAACATGACGCCGATCTTCTCACGCAGCTGGTTAATGAAGATGCACGTCGTGTTGGACTTGGACAGCGAGCCGGCGAGCTTGCGGAGCGCCTGGCTCATCAGGCGAGCCTGAAGACCGACCGTAGTGTCGCCAATTTCTCCCTCGATCTCGGCACGCGGGGTCAGCGCGGCGACGGAGTCGACAACGATGGCATCGATGGCACCAGAACGCACAAGCATGTCAACAATCTCGAGCGCCTGCTCACCCGTATCGGGCTGGGAAATGAGTACCTCGTCGATATCCACGCCGATGCGCGCGGCATACGTGGGATCGAGCGCGTGCTCGGCATCGATAAATGCCACAACGCCGCCCATTGCCTGGGCCTCGGCCAAGATCTCGAGCGAAAGCGTCGTCTTACCGGAGGACTCGGGACCGTAGATCTCGACGATTCGGCCGCGCGGCACACCGCCGATACCCAGAGCGGCATCGAGTGCCAGAGCGCCCGTAGGGATGGCCTCGACCTCGAGCTCGGGGCCACCGTCGCCGTACCTCATGATGGAACCCTGGCCGAATTTCTTCTCGATCTCGGCCTTGGTGGTGGCGATCATCTCATCGCGCTCTTTACCCGTCGTGCGAGCATGAACGGTACGTACGGGACCTGAATTCTTGGCCATGAATAGCCCTCCTCTTAACAACCTGCATCGATATTAAACGAACGGCTGTTCGTGGTCAACCGTTCAGATAAATCATATGCAGCCGACCTTTCCAAAACCCAACCAAACGCCGACCAAACACTGACCAAAAACTTGACCGCAGGCGAACCAAGAAAATCATGACGAGGAAAAATACGATAACTACCTGCACAAAGATAAAATTCGCCGGAGGTCCCTATCTCCACAATTAAGGGGCCCGGAGGCCCCTTAAAACACGTCTATTCCATAGAATCGAGCACGCAGACGATGCGACCCAGTGCCTCCGCGACCGCATGGGCACGAACACACGAACGGTCACCCTCATAGTGGCAGCGCACAGAGTCCACGACCGGCACGCCCCCATCGGCAGAACGATGCGCCCAGCCAATATAGAAAGTGCCAGCAGGATCGTCCTCAGTACCACCGCCGGGGCCGGCATAACCCGTTGCGCTCACTGCAATATCGCTCTGGTACAGTTCCAGCGAACCCGACGCCATCTCGCGCGCAGTTTGATGCGACACCGCGGTGTAGCGGTCGAGCGTCTCCTGCTCAACACCCAGCACGCGATGCTTAATCTCATCGCAGTAGGTCACCGCACCGCCACGCAGCACCGCCGAGGCGCCCGGGATATCCGCAATCGTCGAGGCGATCATACCCGCCGTCAGCGACTCAGCCGTCGAAACCGTCACACCCCGAGCGCTCGCGCGCTCGACGATATCGCGCGCCAGCTCCTCGTTATGTGCGGAAATCTGCTCAAAAGAGTCCGTCATACCCACCAGGACCTAGACCGAAAAGACGATCTTGCGGCAGTTCCAGAAGTACTGGGCGCCCGAGATAACGGTCAAGACAACGGCAACGGCATACAGGAAGCGCGACACCGAGTAGATGCCGAGCGTCAGCGCCACCGGGCCAAGGTGCAAGCCGGCCATAGCAAAAACGCACAGGTAACCGCAGATGGAGACCATCGTGGTCGCCGTCTTGTACTTGCCGAGCTTATCGGCCGCAACGACCACACCGGCCGCACTCGCGACCATGCGAAGGGCGCTCACCAGAAGCTCACGGAACAGGATAATGAACACGGACCACACGGTCACCGCGCCAAAATCCAAGAACAGCAGCAGGGCCGAGAACACGAGCAGCTTATCGGCGATGGGGTCCAAGAATTTACCGAAGTCGGTGATCTCGTTGCGCGAACGCGCCAGATAACCGTCGACCTTATCGGTACACGACAGGATCACATACAGAATGAAGGCAGCGGCGGCGAGCGGGCCGTCGAAGGTGCTCCAATCCGTACCGGCAACACTCGTGTGAGAAAGCGCCGACACGATCATGAACACCGGGATAAAGACGATGCGAACGCACGTCACGATGTTGGCGGGCGTCCAAACACTCGTCAGTTCCTTATTGCTCTCGTTTGCCACGATGCTCTCCTACTCCACAACATGGCCGATAAGCTCATAGCAGAAGCTATCGGTAAACTCGACGGTCAGAATATCGCCCACGGACGCCTCGCTGGCGTCCAAGTGGACCGCGCCATCGGAATCGGGCGCCTGGAACCAGGCATGGCCGATCAGCTCGGCGCCATCCTCGGTCTCTTCGATACCGTCGACGATTACCTGGGCGCGCTCGCCCACATGTGCGGCGGTGGCGGCAAAACCGAGCGACTCGGCCAGGTCCATGGCCTCCTGGGCGCGCTCGAGCTTGACCTCTTCGTCGACCTGACCCTCCATCTTAGCGGCCAGGCTGCCCTCCTCCTGCGAGTAGGCAAAGACACTCGTGTAGTCAAAGCCGACGGTGTCCATAAAGTCGATAAGGTCGCGGAACTCGTCGTCGGTCTCGGTCGGGAAGCCGACCATGGCCGTGGAACGAATCACGACGCCGGGGATACGCTCGCGAAGGTCGCGGAACAGATCCTCAAGATCCTGGCGCGAACCGGAGCGACGCATGGCCTTGAGAATGCGCGCGTCGCAGTGCTGCACGGGGATATCGATATAGGGCAGCACCTCGGGCGTATCGCGAATCGTCTCGATGAGTTCGTCAGTCATGCCCTCGGGCTGCAGATAGAGCACGCGGACCCAGACGTTGTGCGGGCGCACGGCCTCGGCGACGGCACGCAGCAGCTGCGCCAGATTGCGCGGCGAGCCATCGGCGACGTCCTCGTCGGCAAAGTCGGTACCCCAGATGCCCGTGTCCTGGCCGATCAGCACGATCTCGCGCACACCGCCGGCAACCAGGTCGCGCACCTCGGAGATGATGCTCTCGGCATTGCGCGAATGATAGCGACCGCGGATATAGGGAATCATGCAGAAGCTGCAGAAGCGGTTGCAGCCATCGGAAATCTTGACGTAGGCGACAGCACCCTCGACGGTACGTTTGACCTGCGGGATATAGGCTGCAATCTCACGCTCGACACCCAGCACGCCATCGATGACCGCCACGATGCCGTCTTCCTCGTCGGCCTTCACAAAGGCAGCGACCTCGGGCAGCTCGTCAGGCAGGTCATCGCCATAGCGCGACGGCACGCAGCCGCACATAACGATGGGGCAAGAACGAACACCGTCCTGAACCTCGTTGGCGAGCTCGAGCGTGGTCTCGATGCTCTCGGACGTTGCGGAGGCGAGGAACGAGCATGTATTGACGATGACGATATCGGCATCCTGCGGGTCGAATGCCTCCTCGTAGCCCGCGGCGGTCAAAAGAGAACGCATGCGGTCGGTGTCAACCTCGTTCTTAGCGCACCCGAGGGTGATGTAGAGCACGGAGCCCAACGGTGTATCCATGTTGGAGAGCGGTCCTTTCGATTGATATTAGCGGTAGTTGGTGAACTGCAGCGGCTGGCCGTAGTCCTGGTCGCGCAGGAACTGGATCACGGTCTGCAACGCGTCCTTCGAAGCAGAGGAAACACGCAGCTTGTCGGCCTCGATGGTCACCTTGACCTTGAGCTTTTGGTCCTTGATGTCCTTGTTGATCTTCTTGGCGGTCGCCTGGTCGATACCCTCGACGATATGGCCGAGCACGCGCACGGTGCCGCCCGATGCCGCCTGCGGAGCATCCCACGAGACAGCCTTGAGGTCGATGCCGCGCTTGATGAGCTTGGAGCTCAGCACGTCGATAATCTGCTTGGAGACAAAATCGGCCGGGGCGTTAATCGTAAAGAGCCTGTCGCCCTTCGAAAGCTCGATCGTGGCGCCGGAATCCTTAAGGTCATAGCGCTGGGAAATCTCGCGCGTGGTCTGCTGGAAGGCGTTGTCGACCTCTTGCATGTTGACCTCGGACACGACGTCGAAGCTGGAATCTTTAGCCATGATGTTTCCTTTCGCGTACGAGCGGCCTAGTAGCTATCGTACGAATTGTCGGTAGAATCGGTGGGTGTCTGACCGTCAGTTGCGGTATCGGCGCCATCCGTGGACTGGGCATCGGTACCGTCGGTGGTATCGGTACCATCGGTGGTGTCGGTACCATCAGAACTTTCACCATTCTCGGAATCAGACGTCTCCTTCTTGGGAACGGTGATCGTCACACGCGCCACGCCCGAGGTCTTAGTATCGTAACGAACCTTTTCACCGTTCTTGGTAACGGTGACATCGGAAGGCTTGGACGTGGTGATCTCGATTGAGGACTCGGGCGTGTACTCCTGCTCAAAGGGGCCAGTCGCCTGGGCGCCATAGACCGACTTGCCGTCAACCTTGACCTCAATCCACGCGGTCTTTCCCTTGGCAACGGAGACTTTGACCTTCGTGACCTCGTTCTCTTCCTTCTTGGCCGTCGTCTTAGTAGCGTCCGAATCAGTCGACTCATCCGTCGCCTCATCGGTGTCTTCGTCCTCGTCGACCGTTTCGGACTTCTTAGAAGACTTCTTGGTCGTCGTCTTGGTAGCAGCGGGCGTCTCGGGCGTGGTCTCGGGCGTCGAAGATGCGCAGCCGCGCAGAAGCACCACGATGAGCACAATCAGCAGCAACACCACGGCACCGATGCCGGCGTAGACGATACGCGGATCGAGCCCGTTGTTTTGAGGAGTACGGGATCCGCCGCGTCCACGACCGGAACTGCTGCGGCCGCCTCCCTGAGGCATACGGCCGCGATTGCTATCGGAACGGCCGCGATAGCCGCCCTGGCCCTGAAGGCTGCGCTGACCCGAGCGGGGCGCAAGCTCACCGCGGCCTTGATAGCCACGCTGGCCCGAACGCGAAGCCGAAGAGCGCTGGCCATATGGCTGTGATTGAGAGCGAAGACGCGGCGTTACCTGCGTGGTATCGGCATCCGCATAGCCCCCGCGAGAGCGTCCCGTAGAGGCACCACGGTAACCGCGATCGGAATAGCCGCCGTCGCCGTAGCCGGCACGAGGGTCACGCGCCACGCCGCGGGCAGCGGGAAGCGCACGGTCCTCAGGCATCGGCGTACTGCGGAACCGGTCACGCTGTGAGCGAATCTCCTCGCCCGAACCCGTCTCGGTAATATAACCGGCCTGCTGAGGACGCTGTCCATAGCGGGTCGAACGACCGCCCTGAACCATCAGGAAGCGCCCGTTATCGACCGAGGAGCGCGAATTGACGTAGCCAGCGGCGTCCTGAAAACGACCGCCCTGCTGCGACGTCTCGCGTTCGTATGCCATCAGGTCGTCAAAGTAGGCATTGACGACCTCGCGCGGATTGAGGCCCAAAAAGCGAGCATAGCTCGAAATCATGCCCTGCGCATAGCCGCGCGGCGGCATCGAAGCAAAGTTACCGGTCTCGAAAAACTCGATGATCTGCGGCCTGATTTTGATGGTGTTGGCGACCTGCTGAATGGAAAGGCCCATTCGGCGACGCTGCTCGAGCAGCATGTCACCAAAGCGTGCAGCCATCAGAATCCTCCAAACTCACGATCTTCACGTGCCATCTCGGCGTCGACAGATTCCAGCGCGGCAAGCCCCTCCTCGTCCAACAGGACCTCGCGCGGCTTGGAACCGTCGGGCGGGCCGACGACACCCTTTTCTTCCAGCATGTCCATAATACGCCCGGCACGCGCATAGCCAACCTTCAGGCGGCGTTGCAGGCCAGATGTGGAGCCAAGCTGCGAATCCACCACAATATGGGCGGCTTCCCAGATGAGCGGATCATCGTCTTGCGGCTCGGCGACTCCGGTACGGACAATGCCGCCGCCACCCGCCATGGACATGGAAGCGGGCGCCACGGCAGACAGGATCTCCTCGTGGTAGTCGGGCTCGCTCTGCGACTTGACGAACTCGACAATCTCGTTGATTTCGTCATCCGAGACAAAGCAGCCCTGGATACGGCGGGGCTTGCCCCAGTCGACCTTGGAGAACAGCATGTCGCCCAAACCGGTGAGCTTTTCGGCACCCATCTGGTCGATGATGACGCGCGAGTCGATGCCCGTGGCGACGTTAAAGGCGATGCGGTTGGTGATGTTGGCCTTGATAAGGCCCGTCACCACATTGGAACTGGGGCGCTGCGTGGCCACGATAAGATGAATACCGGCGGCACGGCCCAGCTGGGCGATACGCACGATCGAGGCCTCGACATCCTTACCGGCGACCATCATCAGGTCCGAGAGCTCGTCGATGATAATGACCAGATAGGGCATCTTTTGCGGCGGGTTATCGTAATGCTCAAACTCGCCGGCGGCCTGCTTTTCGTTGTAGGTCGAGATCTTACGCACGTTAAGACGCTCGAAGACCTTCAGGCGACGCTCCATCTCGGACACGGCCCATTGCAGAGCGCTCGCGGCCTGCTTGGGCTCGGTCACCACGGGCACATAGAGATGCGGCAGACCGTTATAGCCCGCAAGCTCGACGCGCTTGGGGTCGACCATGATCAGGCGAACGTCCTCGGGAAGCGCGCGCATGAGCAAGGTCGTGATGATGGAGTTGATCATGACCGACTTACCGGAGCCCGTGGTACCGGCGATCAGCAGGTGGGGCATCTTGGCAAGGTCGGCGACGACCGGCGTACCCTCGGCATCGCGACCGATGGCCAGCTCGAGCGGACCGCCCTTCACATAAGGAAGTACGTCGCCCAGGTTGACGTTCTGGCGCTTGCGATTGGGGATCTCGATACCCACGAGCGAGGTGCCAGGGATCGGGGCAAAGATACGCACCGACTGGGCAGCGAGCGAAAGCGCGATATCGTCCTCGAGGCTCGAGATTTTGCTCACGCGCTCGCCCTCACCGGGCTGCAGCTTAAAGGTTGTGACCGTGGGGCCGGCAATCCAGCCGACGACGCGAGCGCTACGGCCAAACTCCAGCAAGGTGGACTGAAGCGACTCGGCAGTCTGTTCCAGCTCCTTGTCAGAAGACGCGGAGGAAGCCGACTGCGGGTTGGCATGCAGGATTTCGAGTGGCGGAAGCTTGAGGCCATCCTCTTCTTCGCCCTCGTTATCTGCGGCGCCGCCGTCCGCTCCCCCATCGCTAGCCGCAGCCGATCCGACAGCACTCGAGGCAGGCGCATCGGCAACCTTGGGATGCTTCAAGAAGTCGGGAATCTGAGGTGCTGCCGAGACAGGATTCACGGCAAACGGCGGCTCGGACTCGTCAATCTTATCGGGGTCGTCTTCCATCGAAAGCTGGCCGGTTACCTGTTCGCGCTTGGCATGGCGACGCGGCAGCAGCGTCGTCTTAGCGCGCTCGGCCTCCACGGCATCGGATACGTCGACAAACGGATCCTCGTCCTCGTCGTCATCGTCCAAAACCGGGTCCACATCGTTGCCCATGACCGTGGTCACGGCAGCATCGGAGCCCTTTTGACGAAGAATGCTCAGGTGCGGACGGGCAACGCCGGGCACCGACAGGGCTTCGTCGTCACCCCACGGGCTCGCGTTGACGTCGGCACGACGGCGCTCGGCAAAATCGGCCGCGCGGTTGCGAGCAGAGCGCAGCACGCCGCCCACCGAAAAGCCAATGATGACCAGGCCCACGACGGCCAGACCCAACAGGACCACCATCGCGATAGGCTTACCCAGGGCATTCTGCAGTGCACTCGCAATAAACGCACCGATGTAGCCACCCGCGGCGGACAGGTTTTGCGGCGTGAACATAAGGTCGCACGAGTCGCTCGTACCCGGCACCATCAGCGACAGAATGGAGACGACGGCGATAAAGACCACGGCGCCGCCCGCAACAGAGCGCGCGTTGAGCGGCGAGTCCTCGCCTAAAAAGAGCGTGGCGGCAAACAGCAAAATGACGATCGGCAGCACGTAGGCGCCCAGACCAAAGCCCAGGTGGTAGAAACCGGCAACCGCAGCCGTAACGGGTGCGGTCGCCGGCGAAATCACGGCAATGAAGGACGCAATCGCCAAAACGGCGATGACCACGCCGGCGATATCGCGGTTGGCCGAGGGCTCGACCAAGGGCTCAAAATCGTCGAAGTCGGCCTCGTGGCCCTTATTGGCACGCAGATGGGAACCGGCACCCTTAGCAGATGCCGGTTGGTTATTGGCCTTGTTGCCTTTGGCGTTTTGTGCAGATCCGCGCGCCAAACTAAACCTCCATGACGACCGGGATGATCATCGGACGGGTGCGCGTACGGCTCCAAATAAAGTTGGAGAGCGAATCGCGCACGGCCTTGCGAATGGCATCGGAGCCGCTGCTCGTAAAGCTAAACTTGCCCTTCTCGATCGTCTTCATGATGGACGCGGAGGCATCCTCGGAGAACTGGTCGTCGATGGCAAACGAGACACCGCGGCCCGAGAACTCGATAGCCTCAATCTTCTTGTGCTTGAGCGAGACGATGGCAACAGCGGTAACCATACCGTCGTTGGCGAGCTTCTGGCGATCGCGCAAGACGATGGGGTCGGTATCGCCGATACGCAGGCCGTCGACGTAGACGACGCCGGACTCGACGGGCGTACCGCGCTTGACGATACCGCCGCGCATCTCGAGCGTGTCGCCGTTATCGAGGATAAAGATATGATCGTCCTTGATGCCCATCTTGCGGGCCAGCTGGGCATGGGCGCGCAGATGCACGGCTTCACCGTGAACCGGCATAAAGTACGTGGGCTTGGCCATGGCCATCAGGAGCTTGAGCTCCTCCTGGCTACCGTGGCCCGAGACGTGGACAAGAGCGCGGTTCTTATCCCACACGTCGCAACCGAGCTTGGCCAGGCTGTTGACGACCTGCTGGACGGCCTTCTCGTTGCCGGGAACGGGAGTTGCCGAGAGGATAACGGTATCGCCCTCGTGGATAGAGAGCGTCTTGTGCTCTCCGTTGGCCATGCGGGACAGGGCCGACAGCGGCTCGCCCTGCGAACCGGTGCACATGACGACGATCTTATCGTCGGGCAGGTTATCAATGTCGAAGGCATCGATGATATCGGCATCGTCGATGTTGAGGTAGCCCAGCTCACGCGCCACGCGGGTGTTCGTGAGCATGGAGCGACCGGTCACAACGACCTTACGGCCGCACTTGCGGGCGGCATCGCAAATCTGCTGCAGGCGATGGATGTGGCTCGAGAACGACGCGACGAACACGCGACCCGGGGCGTTCTTGATGGCGTGCAGCAAGTTGGGACCAACCTCGGCCTCGGACTTGGTAAAGCCGGGAACCGTGGCATTGGTGGAGTCGGACAGCAGCAGGTCGATACCCTGCTTGGCAAAGCGGCTGATAGCGGCATAGTCAGGCGTGACACCATCGATGGGCGTCTGGTCGAGCTTAAAGTCGCCGGTGTGCATAACGGTGCCCTGATTGGTGCGGATAAACACGCCCAGAGCGCCGGGGATGGAGTGCGTCATCGAGAAAAAGTCGAGCGAGATGCCGCCGAGGTTGACATGGCTGCCGCCCTTGACCTCGCGGAACTTGGGCGCGCGGGTGCGGAACTCAGAAAGCTTGCCCTCGATAAAGCCAAGCGTCAGCTTGCTCGAAAAGATGGGCACCTTGTTGTTGAGGTCCTGCAGCAGGTACGGAAGCGAACCGGTGTGGTCCTCGTGGCCGTGGGTGACGACGATACCGCGGAGCTTCTCCTCGTTCTCCAGAACATAGGTGTAGTCGGGAAGAACCAGGTCGATACCGGGCTGGGAGTCGTCGGGGAACATGAGGCCAGCGTCGACGAGCACCATGTCGTCGCCGCACTCGAAGACCGTCATGTTCTTGCCAATGCCGTCAAGGCCGCCGAGCGGAATGATCTTCAAGGGAGATGTTTTTTTAGCTGCCATAGGTTAGTGTTGTTTCCTTTCTTCGAAACGGGTCTGGAACAACCGACGGGGCGCTTCTGGCAAACCGACCGCCGGGAACGTACAACAATGCATCGCAGAGTCGATGCAATAACCACAGTATGATACCCATTTGCACAACAACAGACCACCCATGCATCAAAGCCCCATCTGAACCTGTGTATCCCGCCGGTCAGGGCTCAGCGGCCCCGGCACGGGCTAAGTTTCCTGCTCTACAGTCCTGCTCACGACGGAGGCCACATTAAGTGGCCTCCTGTTCGTGCGGAACTCGCGATAAACTTAGCCCGTGCCGGGGC
>DBEYUK010000043.1:0-3692 GCA_048181625.1 Collinsella sp.
AGCATCGAGGGCTGCCGGGTTGCCGGCGTTCTCCCACTCATCCACCAGGCTCGAGTCCACCGAGCGCACCACAAAGCCCAGCCACGAGATAATGTCGCGCAGGCGCTCGTCGCGCTTCTCGATGGGCACGGTGCGGTCGAGCGAACGATAGGCTTCTGCTAGGTAGCGAAGCAAAATGCCCTCGGAGCGGGCGATGCCGAGCTTTTGAATGTAACCCTTAAAATCGCTCGCGCTTTCCAGCATATCGCGCAGGACGCTCTTGGGAGAGAGCTGGTAGTCGTTTGCCCAGGGCACTTCCTGGCAGTACTTGTCAAAGGCGGCGTCGAGCAAATCCTCGAGCGGCTTTTCGTACGTGACGTCTTGAATGCGCTCCAAGCGCTCCTCATACTCGACGCCGTCGGCCTTCATCTCGGCCATCGCGCGATCGCGTGCGGCGCGCTCCTGTGCGCGCAGCACCTGCTTGGGATCCTCGAGTGTTGCCTCGACCATCGAGATCAGGTCCATGGTATAGGTTTCGCTCTCGGGATCGAGCAGCTCCAACGCGGCAAGCAAGAACGGCGAGAGCGGCTGATCGAGCGCGAAGTCCTCGGGCAGATCGACCGTCAGCGCATAATCGATGTCTGGTGCGGCGTCAGCCGGGGCGTCGGGTGCGGGCGGCACCTCGGTGCGAACGACGACGCCGGAATCGATGAGCGTGGCGAAGATTTCGTCGGCGCGAACCTCGAGCTTGGCCTTTTCTTCGGGGGTCTGCAGGCTTGTCTCGATGAGGTCGTGTACGCGGGCTCGGGCATCGCCGCCCTGCTCGACCACGCTAATCACCATGGAGTGCGTGATGCGCAGGCGCGGCTTGAGCGTCTCGGGCTGCGTCTCGATCAGGCGCTCAAAGGTCTGCTTGTTCCAGGTGACAAAGCCCTCGGGAGCCTTTTTCTTTTTAATCTTACGGAGCTTCTTGGGGTCGTCGCCCGCCTTGGCCATGAGCTTGGCGTTCTCGATCTCATGCTCCGGGGCCTCGGCGATTACCATGCCCTCGGTATCGAAGCCCGAGCGGCCGGCGCGACCGGCAATCTGATGGAACTCGCGGGCGCGCAGACGACGCATCTTGTAGCCATCGAACTTGGTGAGCGCGGTGAGCACCACGGTGTGGATGGGTACGTTGATGCCGACGCCGAGCGTATCGGTGCCGCAGATGACGGGCAGCAGGCCCTGCTGCGCCAAGCGCTCGACCAGCAGGCGATAGCGCGGCAGCATACCAGCATGGTGCACGCCGACGCCGCAGCCGAGCAAGCGCTTGAGGATCTTGCCGAAGGCCGTCGAGAAGCTCGTCCCCTTTGCCGCCTCCTTGATGGCCTCGCGCTGCTCCTTGCTGGCAATGCCAAAGTTGGCGAGCGACTGTGCCGTCGCAAGGGCGGCATCCTGGCTAAAGTGCACGATATAGAGCGGGGCCTCGCCTCGGCGCATGGCGAGCTCGACGGTGCCCTCGAGCGAGGTCGTTACGTAGTCATAGCTCAGGGGCACGGGGCGCGGGGCGTCGACAACCAGGTCGCAAGCAGCGCCGGTGTGCTCTTCGAGAGAGGCGGCGATTGCAGTGACATCGCCAAGTGTGGCGCTCATGAGCATAAACTGCGTATGGGGCAGGGTGAGCAGCGGCACCTGCCAGGCCCAACCACGGTCGGGGTCGGCAAAGTAGTGGAACTCGTCCATGGCCACGCAGCCCACATCGGCGTCCTCGCTCTCGCGCAGCGCATCGTTGGCAAGGATTTCGGCCGTGCAGCAGATGACGGGCGCCTTGGTGTTGATGTGCGTATCGCCGGTGATCATGCCAACGTTATCGCGGCCGAGCACCTGTACCAGATCGAAGAACTTTTCGCTGACCAGAGCCTTGATAGGAGCCGTATAGTAGCAGCGCTTGCCCTGTGCCATGCCCATAAAGAGCATGCCTAGCGCGACGAGCGATTTACCCGATCCGGTCGGTGTTCCCAAAATGACATGGTCACCGGCGGCTAGATCCATGAGGGCCTCTTCCTGGTGGTCCCACAGCTCAATACCGCGATCGCTCGTCCATTCAAAGAAGCGCTCGAAGGCCTGATCGGGCGTGAGCCACGGTTCGGGCTCGCTGCCGTCCTCGGGCTCCCACCAGGTGGGGGAGAGCGCGCCGAGCGAGCCGAATTCGGCTTCGGTTCCCGTGCCGCCCGAGAATGAGCTGGCGGCGCCGGCGCCGGAGACGGTGCGGGCGGCGGTATCTGTCGTGGTCTGTGCCATGTGTTTGCTTTCTCTCGCGATTGTCCGCCAACTATTATGGCGTAGCGGCGGCGCGGGGTGCCAGCGCGCGAGAAAATGCAGGAAATGGGCGTTCTGTCCGGCCGTTTGGTGCGGTTGCCAGCTAAGTGAGTAGACTTTTTGCGATGTCGCGAGCACATGGCTTTTGCGCAAGGGCTCTACCTGCGGTTTAGTTTTCGTTATTCGGGCTGTGCTTGGCTATTGCAAAAAAGTCTACTCACTTAGGTTTTGAGGGTTGCTTGCTGACGCCTATTTGCGCTTGTTTGCCGACACCGCGACCATCAGAGGTCCCTAGGACTCTTGCGGCAGGCGCTTCTTGCCTTTGCGGGCGCGGTTTCTAAAGTTCTCGACGGCCTCTTCCATGCCCAGAGGTACATAGGTGAGCTCATCGAGGTTGTCGGGCAGGTAACAGGCAAGGCTTTGCTCCTGCGCGCGGCCTGCTGCGAGCTGTTCATCGCTGGGCTGCGCACCGGGCGTGGCACAAATGCCATAGACGGCGGCACCCATCTCGCGCGTGCGGCATTCATATTCGGTCTCGGGATGCTCGGGATGGTCGCGACGAACGTCGTCGCTTACCCAAAGCGTGTCGTAGCCTGCCGCGGCAAACTGCCCCAGGGCGTAGTCGCGCAATGGCTTGCTGTCGGTTCGCAGTGTGACGGTGGCGCCGACTGCAAAGAGCGGGCGGTAGAGCATCAGATGGTCGACATGGACGAGTCGTTTTTTAGCGTACTTGGCCTTGGGCTGCGGCGTGGGAAAGTTAATGGTGATGGCATCGAGCTCGCCTGCGGCAAATAGCTGTGGCAGCGATGCCGCGCCTCGGGGCAGCACAAGCGCATTGGGCAGCTCCTGCTCGCAGATTTTCTGCGCGGCATAGGCGATGCAGATGGGCTCCTGGTCCATACCGATAAAGAGGGTGTTTGGCTCGTGGGCCGCGCGCTCTACAAGGTACGTTCCCTTGCCGCAGCCAAGATCCAGGTGAAGGTGTTCGAATGGCTTGCTGCCAACTGGCGCACAAGCCTCGCGCCAATCTCCGGCATAGGCCTCGGGGTTCGTCTCAATCGCATCGGCGTAGCGCTCCAGGCGCTCTTCGAGCACAAAGTTCTTAGGCGTGCGAACGTGGACGGCTCCCATGAGGCTCCTTGGTCATAAATATGGAACGCATAACTGCGCGTTCCGTCAATGGGTTGAAAAAGGGCGGGCATAGCTTGCCCGAAAGATGCGGTGCGGCTCGGCGACGAGCCGTCGATGCCTACAGACGCTTGAGAATCACATAGCGGTTGAGCTCGCCGCTGCGACCGTCGGCATGGAAGCGCTCAAGCTCGCGCACGGGGACCTCGCCGCTCTTGTAGAACGTACGGACGCCGCGCACCAGGTCGGTGATCTGCTGATCGTCAAAGTGATGGCAGTAGCGGTAG
>DBEYUK010000044.1:0-73133 GCA_048181625.1 Collinsella sp.
TGCTCGACACCGACCGCTTCGACTTTATGCGCGCCTACAACTCCGCCGCCTGGATCGAGGCCATGGAGCATCCCGAGGAGCACGACGACCCCGAGGTGCTCGAGTACGACATCGAGACCTTTGTTTACTCGCGCCGCAAACCGTTTGACCTGCAGAAGTTCACCGATTTTGTTGAGCAGGAGTGGCCCGACGAGGTCATTCGCGTCAAGGGTCCGTTGTGGCAGACCGGCGATCCGGACATGTGCTACATGTTTGAGCAGGCCGGCCACCAGATGCGCCTGATGGAGAACGGCCTGTTTGTCGACTCGGCGCCCGAGGGCGAGAAGCAGAAGATCATCGATGAGAACCCCGAAATCATGCAGATTTGGGACGACGAGACGGGCGACCGCATGACGAGCCTGTGCATCATCGGCCGTCACATGGACAAGGATGCGCTCATCGCCTCCCTCGATGCCTGCCTGACCGACTGGCACCGCGCCTAGGTTTATCGAAGCGAGCGTTTGCCCGCCCACGTAACCGCTAACCACCACGAAGGCGCCCCTTCGTGGTGGTTTCTCGTTCTATGCCAAGGAGATTCATGTTCAACATTGTGCTGTATGCGCCCGAGATTCCGGCCAATACGGGCAATATCGGCCGCACCTGCGTGGTCACCGGCGCCCGTCTACATCTGGTGGAGCCACTGGGCTTTTCGCTCGATGACAAGACAGTACGTCGCGCCGGCCTGGGCTACTGGCAAAACTTGGACGTGACCACCTATGCCAGCTGGGAGGATTTCCTTGCGCGCAATGGTCTCTCCCCTGCCGATGGTCGCCTGCATCTGCTGACCAAAAAGGCACGCCGCACCTATGCACAAAGCACCTACCGCGACGGTGACTATTTGGTCTTTGGCAGCGAGAGCTCGGGCATTCCCGAGTCACTGCTTGCCGCGGCGCCCGAGCGCTGTGAGCGCATCCCGATGCTGCGCGATTGCGACTCACTCGATAACGCCGAGGCTTGGGAAGCTCACGAGGAATCGCTCGGGCATACCGAGGACAGCCACGAGGCCATCCTTCAGCAGGATATCTGCGGCAACTTCGTCAACCCGGACGACTACCGCATCAGCGCACTCAACCTCTCCAACAGCGCTGCCATCGTCCTCTACGAAGCTCTCCGCCAGACCGGCTTTGCCGGCATGTGACAAAGGGACAGTCCCTTTGTCACATTCGACCGCCATAGAGTTAAACGTAATTAATCACTTTTAACTTAAATTAACTAGAATAAAATGAAATTAACCCGAGACGCTAAAGGAGGGCATTGTGGAATACCTCGAAAACCCGTTTACCCCCAGTTTTGGTGAGGTTCCTGCCCATCTCGCTGGCAGACAGCAGATTATTCGGGATTTGGACCGTGCCTTCTTGAGCCAGCGCAGGCGCCCAGAATTGACCTCGATCTTCTCAGGCGCGCGTGGAACCGGTAAAACCGCTCTCATGTCGTCGCTCGCGACAAGGGCGGAATCCCACGGCTGGATAGCCGTAAAGACGACCGCGCTCCCGGGAATGCTTGAGGAAATCGAGTTCGGGACGAAACGCGCCGCAGCCCATCTCATCGAATCGTCCAACCACTTCGAAGTCACCGGTCTCGGAATTGCACCGCTCGGCAGCATCGAGGTCAATCGCGTTCACGATGCCTCAACCTGGCGTTATCGCATGAGCGACATCATCGACCAGCTCAACGAGGCGGGCACCGGTCTGCTCGTCACGGTTGACGAGGTGGACCCGACACTCGACGAGATGATTCAGCTCGCAGCGACGTATCAGCACTTTGTGACCGATGGGAAACGCGTCGCCCTGCTCATGGCGGGACTTCCCAACAATGTCTCGACGTTGCTGAACCACAAGACGGTCTCGTTCCTTCGCCGCGCCCAACAATATCATCTGGGTCGCATTGCCGACTATGACGTACGCGAGGCCTTGATTCGCACAATCCAGGAAAACGATCGCCTGGCAGATGCTGAGGGAATCGATAGAGCCGTTCGCTCGATCTCTGGTTTTCCCTTCCTATTGCAACTCGTAGGCTACCGTGCCTGGGATCTCACAAGCGATTCGAAGGAAATCTCGTCACGCGACTTTGACCTGGGAATCAAAATCGCGCGCGACGAGATGGACGACCGAATCCTCGCGGCAACCTATCGGGAACTCACTGCAGAGGACAAGCGATTCCTCATCGCCATGCTCGATGACGAGGAAGAGTCCACCACCGCTGACCTTGTCGAGCGCCTTAAGCGTTCGCCGCAGCAGGTCTCCCGCTACCGACGCCGCATGATAGACGCCGGCATCATCGGGGAGCGAGGACGAGGGCTCGTCGCATTTGAATTGCCATTCTTCCGCGACTATCTCGCAGCTCAATGCGTGAAATAGGCATCAATGAGGCAAAGGGACTGTCCCTTTGCCTCATTGTCTATAGATAGCGGCCGGTGATGCTTGCGGAGCAAACTGCGATGTCGCCCGGAGTGCCGGCGCAGACGATTTGCCCGCCGGCGTCGCCACCGCCCGGGCCCATGTCGATCACGTAATCGGCGTTGCGGATAAGGTCGAGGTCATGCTCGATCACGACAACTGTGGCGCCCTTGGCAACGAGTCCGTCGAACACACTCAGCAACACCTGAACATCGAGCGGGTGTAGTCCGATCGTGGGCTCGTCAAATACGAATACGGCATCATCCTGCACGCGGCCCATCTCACTCGCGAGCTTAAGGCGCTGTGCCTCACCGCCCGAAAGCGCCGGTGTGGGCTCGCCAAGCGTGAGATAACCCAGGCCCAGGTCGTGCAAGGTCTGCAAGCGCACCTGAACTTTCTTGAGTCCCACCGTAGCGTCGAGTGCCTCGTCCACGCTCATATCCATAAGCTGCGGCAACGTAAGCAGACTGCCATCCTCGCCTTCGCGATGGATATGCGAGGCGGCCTCGGCGTAGCGCGAGCCACGGCATGCCGGGCAGACGATCTCGACGTCGGGCAGAAACTGCACGTCAAGCGATATCGAGCCCGTGCCGTCGCACGTAGGGCAGCGCAGGGCACCGGTGTTGTAGCTAAAGGCGCCCGCCTTATATCCCGCCGCCTTGGCCTCGGGCGTACGTGCAAAGGCGCGGCGCAGCTCGTCATGAATGTCGGCATAGGTCGCTACCGTCGAGCGCACGTTGGCACCGATGGGCGTGGCGTCAATCAGGTTGGCACGGGCAATGCCCTCGGCATCGACCCAATGCACGTGCCCCGGCAAGCGTTCGCCGGCTGCCTGCGCCTTGAGCGCCGGGATGAGCGTCTCGAGCACCAACGTCGTCTTGCCCGAACCCGAAACGCCCGTCACCGCGACAAGGCGGCCGCGCGGGATATCGACTTCGAGCGGTTTGACGGTATGGATGGCCTCGGTTGCCATGCGGATATGGCCCTGGTCGAACATTTCCTCATCAGTCACCTGCGGACGCAAGCGCTTGGACTCTGAGCGCAAAAACGGCGCGATGCGACTGCCCTGCGATTGCTCGACCTCGTCTACCGTACCAGCGGCGATCACATTGCCGCCGCCTGCTCCGGCAACGGGACCCATCTCGACCAGATAGTCGGCATCCGCCAGTACGCGCGTATCGTGGTCGACAACAACCACGGTGTTACCGTCATCCACCAGATCTCGCATCACGCCTACCAGGCCGTCGACATTGGCAGGATGCAAGCCGATCGAAGGCTCGTCCAGCACATAAAGCACGCCTGTCGATCGGTTACGCACCACGCGAGCAAGCTGCACGCGTTGGCGCTCACCCGTGGAAAGCGTGGCGCCGGCTCGGTCGAGTGAAAGGTAATCGAGACCCAAGTCGACCAGACGACGGGCCGCGCTCAAAAACGAATCGCAGATATCCGTCGCCATGGGCCGCATCTCGGGCGGCAAGAATGCGGGCACCCCGCGCACCCACTCAATCGCCTCGCCCAGCGTCATAGCCGCCGCCTGCGCCAGATTGATACCGCGCACCTGGGGCTGGCGCGCAGCCTCGGAGAGACGCGTGCCGCCGCAATCGCGGCATGGGCCCTCGCGCAAAAAGCGCGCAACGCGTTTTAAGCCCTTGTCGTCCTTAACCTTGGCGAGCGCATTCTCAACGGTATAGACGGCGTTGTAATAGGTAAAGTCGAGCGGCGTAGCACCCTCGCCGTTTTTGGGAACGTAGAGAATGTGCTTCTTAACCGCCGGACCATGAAACACGATGTCGCGCTCTTGAGGCGTGAGCTGGTTAAACGGCACGTCGGTGCGCACGCCCATCTCACCTGCCACCTGCTTCATCAGATCCCACATGAGCGTACCCCAGGGAAGCACCGCGCCCTCGTTGATGGTCTTTGACTCGTCGGGCACCAGACTCGCCTCGTCCACCTCGCGCATGACACCAGTGCCGCCGCAGGTAGAGCACGCGCCGCCGCTGTTAAAGGCAAGGTCCTCGGCACCCGGCGCGTAGAACTCGCGGCCGCATGCGGGGCACGTGAGCGATAGGCCAGCAGCAACGTTAAGGCTCGGCTCCACGTGCGCCCCGCAGTGCGGGCACACGTGATGGGCACAACGGCTAAAGAGCAGACGCAGGCTATTGTTGAGCTCGGTCATGGTGCCAAAGGTCGAGCGCACGCCCGGTACGCTGGGACGCTGATGCAATGCGAGCGCCGCCGGTACGTGCAATACCTCATCCACCTGAGCGTGCTCGGCCTGCGTCAGGCGACGTCGAGTATAGGTGCTAAGTGCTTCCAAGTAGCGACGCGAGCCCTCGGCATAAAGAACCCCCAGCGCCAGCGAACTCTTGCCCGAACCCGACACGCCGGCAATGCCCACGAGCTTTCCCAGCGGAATATCGATATCGATGTCTTTGAGGTTATGGACGCGCGCGCCACGCACCTCGATAGCCTGCGGGCTCATCTTCTGTTCCGTCACCTTTATCACCCTACTCATGCCATAAAACTCGATCGCGAATGTACGCGCCCAGCATGGGCACGGTAAACCGGACGAGGCCGTATCCGGCAGCTTCGATGACGCGCTCGCGAATCAGGCTTGCGCGATATTTACTCGCCCAGCTCTGGGTACGCTCGCAGCGCTCAATGATATCCGCCATGCGCGTCGGTTTGCCCTCGTCAACCGCCATGGCCTCGATAAAGAGGCGCTGTGGACTGCGCAGCCCGTAATACAGGGGCGCATCAACCGCTTCATAGAACTCGGAGACGGCATCCGCATGGCCATCCTCGACATCGCGCCTTTCGATGACTTGTGAGCCACGTCGGACAGCAGACCTCCACATGTAATATCCCACCAGCTGAACCATATAGGGATGCCCCATGCTCTTGCGTGCCGCAAGGTCCGCTGTCTCCGCGTCAACGTAAAGACCAGCGTCTTTGACCGTCTGGATATATGAATCACGCACCTTGGGCAAAGATATCGCCCCCAGCGTACGCTGCTGGGCACGCCGCAAAAACGTCACGCTCGGCTCTTCGAGCAGATCGTCAACCATACTGGGTAAGCCGGCGAACACCAGCGCAAGACCGCGCTGGTCGCTATCGGACAAGCCCGTGGCATCCTGGTCTCCAAGCACCTGCTGATAGAGAACGGCAAGAGCCGCCAGTTCCTCGATAGACGCCGATTGCGCCTCGTCAATCGCAAACAGTATGCCCTTGCCTGGACCGAGCTTCTTAAGGCGCTCGTTGGCCAGCCCTCGCAACGTCTCGCCCTTTGCTCGCGCCGCCTCGACCGATATCCGACCAAACGACGGACCGAGCTCCATTGACGTCACAACGGGTTTATTCGAGCGAAGCGCGTCGACCAAGCGATCGCATAAGCCAAGCGAAGCGGAATCGGAGACAACCGCCCATCCGCGCTCATTGGCCAGACGTTGCAGCTCCCGCAGGAGAACCGTCTTGCCACAGCCGCGGTTTCCCGTAATGAGCATGAGCCTACCCGGCGCTCCGGCACCGTTATCGAGTCCTTCCTCGAAATCTTCGATGACCGACTCTCGACCGATGAGCATCGGAGGCCGCTTGCCTGCCGTTGGCTTAAAGGGATTTGGATTCATGTCGGCCTCCTCGGATTGGCAAACTCTGGCAATAGTTATACCAACTTATACCGAGTTATACCAATAGCATATGACAAAGGAGCTGTCCCTTTGTCACATGTGGCCGAAAAACTCTGCGTCTGCTGCTCGCCAGGGGCGGAAGGTGGAGGGATCGACCTTTACGTGGGCTGCCTCGGGGACGTCGTACCATTTGACCGTGTAACCGGCGCCGTGGGAGCAAAAGACCGAATCGGGCGTGTTGGGCAGATCGGCCTCGGGCCCATAGGCGGCCGTCTCGATGACGCGCTCGGCATCATGACAAGGCGCATAGCCGGCGAACTCCAGGTACAGATGCCCGCGACCGCTCGTGTAGGCGGCCACCTCCAGCGCATAATCCTGCACCTCGGATGCCGGCACGCGACCCACAATCTTCGCCCGGTCTCCCGCCATCGTCGGCGGCTCGTACTCGGCACCCATGCGCGTGGCATCCGAGAACGCCCGGCCCACGCACTCCCCCGGCACCTCGAGCTCAAAGCGATACCACGGCTCCAACAGCACCGCCGCGCCGGCCTCACGCGCCCGCATGAGCCCCTGGCGAATCGCGCGGTACGTGGCCTGGCGAAAGTCGCCGCCCTCGGTGTGTTTGGTATGCGCACGGCCACCTGTGAGCGTAATGCGCACATCGGTGATGGGCGAGCCGGTCAGCACGCCCAGGTGATCGCGCTCCATAGCGTTGGTGAGCGCCAAACGTTGCCAGTTAAGATCGAGCTCGTCGGTCGAAGTCACGGTGCCAAACTGTACGCCCGAACCCGCTGGCAACGCCTCCAGGCGCAGATGCACCTCGGCATAGTGGCGCAGTGGCTCAAAGTGGCCCACGCCCTCGACCGGCTGCGAAATAGTCTCCTTATAGAGAATGCCGCCAGACTCAAACGCAACCGAAAGGCCAAAGCGATCGGCCAACACCCGCTGCACGACCTCGAGCTGCACCGCCCCCATGAGCTGCAGATGTATTTGTTCAAGATGCGTGTTCCAGCTTACGCCGAGCATGGGATCTTCATCCGCCAGCTCAGTCAGCGCTTTGAACACCGCATGGACATCGTGTTCGCCCGGAAGCACCGTATAGGTGAGGACCGGAGCGATGACGGGCGCATCGCCCACGGGCTCCGCGCCCAGGGCATCCCCCGGACGAACGTGCGTAAGACCCGTCACGGTACAAATACCGCCAGCAGCAACTTCTTGGGCAAGCTCATACTTCTCGCCGTTATAGATGCGGACCTGATCGACCTTCTGCTCCCATGCCTCGGCACCGGAACGTCCGTCAATCATCTGCTTGGCATGCAGCGTGCCGCCGGTCACTTTAACCCAAGCCAAGCGCTCGCCGCGATCCCCGCGGCTGACACGATAGACGCGCGCGGCAAACTCCGGGAGCCACGTCTGCTCACGCATCAGTGTACACATGCCATCTAGCAGCTCGTCCACGCCTTGGTCCTTGAGCGCCGACCCGGCAAAACAGGGAAAGAGCTTGCGCTCGGCAACCATGCGCGACAGCGTCGCGACGGAAAGCTCACCCGCCTCAAGAAACTCCTCGAGCGCAGCCTCGTCCAACGCAGCAGCGTCCTCCTGAACGGTGCCGCCCGCCAACAATTCGTTGGCATCCAGGCAGCCTTCGGAAAGACGCTGCCCAAGCTGTGCCAGCAAAACATCGCAGCCGGGATTCTCCAAATCGATTTTGTTGATATAGACGAACGTCGGGATATCATAGCGCGCAAGCAGGCGCCACAGGGTTTCGGTATGCCCCTGCACGCCATCGTTGGCACCCACAACCAAAATCGCATAGTCGAGTGCGCGAAGCGTGCGCTCCGCCTCGGCAGAAAAATCGACATGCCCCGGCGCATCCACGAGCATGACGTGGGTATCGCCATGGTCGAGCACGGCCTGCGACGAGAAGATCGTAATGCCACGCTCGCGCTCGATCTCGTTCGTATCCAGATGCGAATCGCCATCGTCCACGCGGCCGCGCTTGCGAATGCGACCCGCGTTGAACAGCATGGCCTCGGCTAGCGTGGTCTTGCCGGCATCGACATGCGCCAAGATTCCAACAACCGCTTGCTTCGACATGGCTCTCCTCTTATTGCAAGCCCATCGCACGCGACAACGGGCATCCTCGTTCCACACTGGATGATACAATTTACGGCCCGGCGGGCGAAGCGGGCCCTATCCCCCGACCGAGCTCATCGCCCTGCGTTGCCGCGCGGCGATTTTCGTAGGTTCGCGCCTTGCGAAAGCCGGCTTTCAAAACGGCGCAGCGAACGAAAATGGCCCCACCCGGAGCCATTTTCGTTCGTGCAAATTGTTGATACGCGTCCCCGCTCTTATGCCTCGCGCAGCCAGTCAAACGCAACACGCGGCGTGCCGTCTGACACATACACGATGCCGGCGCGCTTAAACCCGGCCTTGAGGCTCGCACCCTGCATGGGCAGGTTGTCCTGATGCGTGTCGATACGCAGGTGATCGGCACGCTCTTTGGCAAAGGCAAACATCGCAGCCGCGATACCGTGCGCGGTGCCGTCGGACGCCACACGGTGCAGCACAGCATACGGAGTGTCACTGCGCCATTGCCCGTCCTCAATTACGTCATAGCACTCGTCCGGGCCCGGTAAAAAGGCAAACGTCGCCACCACGCGGCCATCGACTTCGCACACATAGCTGCCACCGGCAGCGATATCCGCAGCCAGCTGCTCGGCAGAAGGCGTGCCCTCGGGCCACTGCGTGGCGTTGCCATGCGCGCGCATAAAGGCGCGGGCCGCGTCATAGATAGCCATGACGGCGGGAATGTCGGTATCGAGGGTTTTTCTGATCATCACGCGGCGACCTCACGTTTATTGGTATCACTTTGATTGAGCAATGATACCAACGTTTGGAGAGGGGCGCGATGCAGATGGGGAGCAAAAAGCGAGCCGCCTGGTCAAAGGCCAAAAGCGAGTTTTTGGGCGCTGCCACCGGCGGCGATATGAGCGACCTGTTTGCGCGCGAGGACGAGCGCCGCGACGCCCTGAACGCCGAGCGCGATGAGGCCTGGCGCTACAAGTCGTGCGAACGCAAAAACCGTTACGACACGCGCGCCGAGGCCGAGGCCGTTATGGCCGAATGCGAAAACCGCGGGCGGCGTGGTTTGGCCTGCTACAAATGCGAATACTGCGGCGGATGGCACCTGACGTCGCACCCTTGGAAATAGGAGCCGCATCGGCACGGCACTAGCGAAGCCCCGGTAATCACACGCAAGCTACGGGCGCGGCGGCACCAAAACGTCGTAGCGAACGGCCTTGCCCGCGAGCTGATAGCCCGGCTTTACGCCGGCGAGCAACGGGCCCTTCACCGGCCGTTTGATAACGACTTTGCGCGGGTGCACCGCAAGCGCAGCTTCGACCAGCGCCTCCTCATCGGCGCACGGCTGTTCCAGATGATGCAAGAGTTGGAACTTCTTTTTAACCGCCGCGCTCTTGGTGCGCCCGGGAAACATGGGGTCCAGATACACCACGTCGGGAGCGGCGAGGACACCCCGCCCGATCGACTCAGCTACATGGCGAAGACCGGCAATGCTGTCCTCGCCCGCATGTAAGCGCATGCGCGACACGGCTGTCGCAAGCGCCGGATCATCTGCCGCGCGATCCAAGGCATCCTTGAGGAGCGCCGCGATCACGCAATCCTGCTCATACAGATCGACGGTAAAGCCCGCGGCCGCCAACAGCAGCGAATCCTCGCCAAAGCCTGCCGTGGCATCAATCGCCCATGGGCTCTCGATGCCTTTTGTGCGCGCAGCCTTTACCAGCAGCTCTTGCTGCAGACGGCCTTGCTTGAGTCGTGGAAGCATGCGGGCAAAATCGGCTCGCAGCTCCATCGAGCCGTCGGTGAGCGTGAGGCCCTCGGACTTCCCGGTCAGCTCAAGCCCCGCGGCCCGAGCAACAGAAAAGGGATCGACGACGCCCATGGGCACTCCTTAACAAGCAAAACGAATACGCGGGGCGCCGTTTATGCCAGCACCCAACCGTCCGCTATTGTCCCATATGCGACAAGACCCACCGCCCATTGCAGAATGAGGGCATCCATTTAGCGGTAAAGCACCAAATCCCGTCAGGATTGCCCTCCACCTCAACCCTGCGTTTACCCGCCGCTTCGCGGCTGTTCCATACTTGCCCGTCCGTATCATTAAAGGACTGAACATTCGTCGTGAGGAATGCAAATGGACCATTCAGTCACACGCCGAAAGGCCTGCCGGTTGGCAATCTCGGCAGCCGGAGCCACGCTGGCAGCTGTGGTACTGCCAGCCTGCTCGAACAGTCATTCCGGCATGTCCGGCAAGGCCAGGCTGAACGTAGGCGTCCGCTCGGATATCGTCGGGTTTAGCGAGCGTAATCCCAACAACGGCAAATACTACGGATTCGAAATCGACCTCGCCAACGAGTTGGCAAGCCGTCTTGGCTATGGAGGCTGTTCGTTTATATCCGTAACGCCCGAGACACGCGAAGAAATGCTCTCGTCGGGAAAAGTCGATTGCCTGATCGCGTGCTACTCGATAAGCAACGAACGCAAAAAGCTGTTTGACTTCTCTGCCGCCTATTACACCGACTCGGTAATTCTTGTTGTCGAAAATACATCGCTCATTCAATCCTTCTCCCAGCTTAAGGGCGGAACAATTGGCACGGTATCCGGAACAAACGCTGCACCTCAACTTGCCGCGAAGTTTTTGGAGCTGGGGCTTTCGGACGGCATCCCCCAGCAGCAGGATGCCAAGAGCGGCAACATTGACTACGACACATGGCATCTGAGCCAATATGCAAGCTACGCTGAGCTTTCCCGCGCATTGGAAGCCGGCGACGTCGACGCCATGGCGACCGATGGCGCAATTGCCAAAACCTATCTCGATGACGAGCGCACCGTCCTGCCCGATTTTGGCATCAACCCACAGCGCTACGCCGTCGCAACGCAGAAGGGCTCTGAGCTTTCACCCAAACTTGCCGCCGAAGTACGCTCAATGCTCAAAGACAAAACAATCGATACGCTCATCGAGAAATGGAACTAAGGAAGTCCACCCATGTCCAAGCGACTAAAACAGAAGTCCGTGGCGCTTGCCATTGCCGTAGCCGTCTGCACGTTAGCGATGGGACTCCTACTCGCCTCGATGCAAACGCGTCTATCGCAAGAGGAATACGCTTTAGAATTCGATCGCGTTGCCGCCGAACTCCCCGATCTCGTTAAAACGGCCCAGTCGGAAACGAAAGACAACACCCAAACATTTGATGACCTGTATCGCACGCGCGCCGCAAGCATCGCATTTATGGCGGCCAACGATGCCGGTTATGAAGCGACCGATGCCAAAATGGCCGAGTTCAAGGACCTGCTCAAGGTCGATAACGTTCTCGTTACCCGACGTGACGGCTCCATCATCGCCAAAGCGGCTGACACCAAAGCCGATTTTAGCCGTGCCCGCTTCAACCAGCTACGTCAGTGCTTCGAGACCGGCAAGCCCTCCGATCCAGTTGAGGTCGATCTTCCCGATCAAGACTGGCTCATGCGATACTATGCCGCCAAAATCGATGACGACACCATGGTCATCGTAGAGCAAAATCCCCAAGAGCTGCACGCCCTTGTCAAGGACACCGGCTCGGCCGAGAGCATGCTCAAGAACATCTCGCTCGGCAGTCACGGATATGTCCTCGCCGTATCGGCAAAAACACACCTGATCACCTACCATCCCGATCAGAACATGATAGGTACCGATGCACTCGACAACGGCATCGACGTGGGCAATCTTGAAGACGGCAAGACATTCATCACTTCCGTCAAAAACACAAGCCTGTATTGTCGCGTCAAATTGGTCGATGACACCTATTACATTCTCGCCATCCCCGAAAGCGATACCGCCTCCGCGCGCAACATCACCGTGGGCGTCATCCTCTTTGCCTTCATCGCAGTCGTCGCCGCCGTGGCACTCTATGACCTGTTTGTCCTAGCGGATGACGAACATGACGACCACGACCATCACGAATACGTCAAGATCGGTCGCGGCCTTCGGTTTAGCCCCTCCGTGGGCAGGCGCGCAACAGCCTTGTCCATTGCAGGACTCGTCTTACTTTTGGCAGTAACCTTCTATATGCAAACGCTCTTTGCCCTTTCGAGCCAGACGACGGTCAATCGGGAGCGCTTAGAGCAGATTGATCAAACGCTCAAAAATAATGCGCTGCGCGAGGATGAGCTTACGAGGCAATATAGCGAGCACTATGCCACTGCCTGCCACATTATCGCCTACATCGTTGAGCACAATCCAGAGCTCGCCACGCGAGCCGACCTGCACAGCATGGCAAACACGCTCAACATCGAGTCAATTTATCTCTACGACGGCGACGGCAATATGACAAGCTCGAGCACATCGCAGCGATCCTACAGCCTTTCGACCAAGTACGGTGACTCCTCCTACGAGTTCCGCTCGCTTTTGGGCGGCAAGGATGAATATATACAGCCTCTCTCTATCAACAGAACCACCGGCGAGACATATCAGTACATTGGAGTCGCACTCTACGATCAGGATGGCATTGCAGACGGAATCGTGCAGATTGCCGTGCGCCCCATGCGCTTAGAAGAAATGCTCAAGAGCACCAAGATCGACGCAGTGCTCGATGGCATCAAGGCGGGCGCCGGAGGCTTCGCCTTTGCAATCGAGAAAAAAGACGGTACCGTCGCATATCATCCCAACGACCTTCTTCTTGGGAAAAAAGCATCCGAAATAGGACTGACTGACGAGCAGCTTGCAGATGGCTTTAGCGACTTCGTCTACATCGACAACCAGAAACTCTACGCCTCCTGCTTGGAGACTGGCGACTATTACGTTTACGTCGCGGCACCCGAAGACTCCTTTATGCACCAGCGCGTTCCGCTCACAATCGCAACCGGAATCATCGCCGCCATTTGCTTTGCCCTTATCTACCCGTTGCTGACGCTCGACACCATAAAAGTCGAAGAAAAGCGTTCGAAGCACGAAGGCGATTTCGCGACAAGACGGCACAACATCACCGTCACGACGTCCGACGGCCGTGTCAAACACAGCGAAAGCGCCATTAGCCGATGGCTCAACATCTCCTTTAAATGGGAGGACAAAACCCCCGAGCAAAAACTCGGCACAGTCCTTAAATGGTTTACCGGCATCGCGGTGTTTATCGTCTTTTTGGCCGTCTTGTTTAAAGACGCTCTGTTTGGTCCGCGTTCGGTATTTACCTATATCCTGGGCAACGACTGGCAGCACGGTCTCAACATATTCGCGCTCACCGCTTCGATCATGTACGCCTGCGTGGCTCTCACAGTGTGCGCAATCGCGCAGGCGCTTCTTCGCATGTTGTCCAATGTGCTTGGAGCGCGCGGCGAGACGATATGCCGACTTCTCTCGAGCCTGACAAAATACGGAACTCTCATCGCTATGCTCTATTGGTGCCTCGGTGTTTTGGGTGTCGATACCGCAACGCTTTTAGCCTCGGCAGGTATCATCACGCTCGCCGTCTCCTTTGGAGCCAAAGACCTCATCACGGATATCTTATGCGGGCTCTTTATTATCTTTGAAGGCGAGTTCCGCGTTGGAGACGTCATCTCGGTTGGCGGCAATACCGGCACCGTTATGGAGATTGGTGTGCGAACCACAAAGATCAATGACGGCAACGGCAATGTCCTGCTCCTACGCAACAGCTCGATTTCGAATGTCACCAACATGACAAAACTTAATTCTTACGCCAGCATAGATATCACCATCCCGGTGGGAGAATCTCTACCCTATGTCGAAAAGGTGCTTAAAGACGAGCTCAAAAGCGTGCATGACCGCGTTCCCGCCATTATCGATGGCCCCTTCTACAAGGGCGTGGTCGACCTTAGCAGCACCGCTATGACCATTCGCGTTGTCGCCACCTGCAAGGAGACCGATCGCGGCAGCGTCATGCGTTCTTTGCGCCGTGAGGTAAAGCTCATGCTTTCCCGCCGCGACATCGCCCCCTATCAACTCGTTTTCGATCATTGCGATGCCGACGAGGCCGCTCCAAGGGAAGCTACCGCCGAAGAACTCGCCGAAGCGGACGAGTTTAGCGAAGAACAGAAACTCGCCTCGCAAGACCTGGGTAACGAACCTACCAATCAGTAATTCATGGCACCGGGCAACACCCGCACGGTGCCATTAAGGCTCCAGGGAAAGGAACTGAACATGAGCAACAACCGTAAAGTCCTAAAGGTCATGTCCATCATTTATCTATTGGGAGGTATTTTTAGCATCGCCGCGGGCGCGTTGGCACTCACCGCGGCTTCGGGCGACGCCAGCGGTGATCTCTCGGTTTACAGCGTTGTCGTCATCGTGATGGGCATCGTCGAAATCATCGCTGCCGTGCTGGGCATCCGCGCCTCAAATAACCCCAGCAAGATTGGTGTCGTTTGGGTCTGGGCTATCATTTGCCTGGTTTGCGCCGTTGTGAGCCTGCTGCTTTC
Source organism: Collinsella sp. (assembly GCA_048181625.1). Classification (GTDB taxonomy): domain Bacteria; phylum Actinomycetota; class Coriobacteriia; order Coriobacteriales; family Coriobacteriaceae; genus Collinsella. The sequence continues at coordinate 14,555 of DBEYUK010000044.1, forward strand.
CGAGCCCTTCTTGGGCGGAGTCGGCACCAGCGCCACCGATGTCACCGCCGTGGTCGTAAGTGCCGTGTACTTCGTTTTCGCCAACCGCGTTAAAAAGGAAAGCCAGGAGCGCCTGAGCTAGGGCATCTGACCCGCCCGCACAGAGCACCGTATATGAAAGCCGCCCTCCGTTTCTCGAGCAAACAAGAAACGGAGGGCGGCTTGCTGTGGATAGTCTTTGCATTCATTCGATTGCCACGGCACGGCACGATCGACAGCATAATGCCAGACACCCGAGCCGACAGCGGCAAGCGCGTCAACGGATGCGCTTGCGAGCAGCAGACCCGTTGGCACAGCCCACCATGCGAATCAAGTAGTTCTCTACGACGTGATAAGCTTGGGGCTTTTCATCTTTAAGGGAAACTAAGCACACCGGAACCGTCAGAGCCCCTTCGCCCACAATGGGAACAATCTCAAACCCACTAGCGATCTGACCGGGAACGGGAAGAATGGCATTTAAGAAAAAGCCACGCTCGGCCGCCAAAAACGACCCAACTTGAGCGGGGCTATCGATAACGCGCGTCTCACCTAGGACACCGAGGCTTTTGTACTGCCAAAAAATCGAGTTGTTAAAGCTATCGAACGCAGTCGACTGTCCTACCGGATAGGAGCTCAGATCAGCCACGGTCACAAAGGGCCTCTTGCCGAGCGGATGGTCGGCGGCAACGAGAATACCCGTGGGCAGGGTTCCCAGCTGTTCGCAGTCATCATTGGTATTGTCATATGTACCCACCGTAAGCAAGGCATCGAGGCCGCCCTGCTCAAGTTCCTGCTGGGCAACTCCGGGATGCACAGTGCAAATCTTCACCCGCACGCGCACACCACGCATGATAAGCGCAGATAGCCCTTTATATAGCTTATCCTCGTTATCGAATGCGGGAGCGCACAGGCCAATCGAGAGTTCCGGCATCGCTTGCGGACCTGAGGCCGACGAGACGGTCAGGTCGCATCCAGACGGGTCAAAGTTTTCGACCTCGCGATATGCTTCGACGGCGGGGCGAGCCTTGGCATAAAAACTGCGACCGGCCTGAGTCGGCCTGACGCCGCTACTTCCACGCTCAAAAAACTGAACGTTAAAAAACTGCTCGAGCTCGCTAATTGACTTGGAAATGGCCTGAACGGTCACGTTGCGCTGGTGCGCCGCAGCAGTAAAACTCTTCGTCTCGAATACGGCGACAAAATAGCCGACCTGCTTGATATTCACCATTCGCCCCTAAAAAATGCACAGTTTAATCCAGTTAAACAAAAAGCTAGCACAGTGCAAGTGCCGCCCCTGTCGCGAGCGGAGCGTTCAACTATTAGATGAACGTGCACAGCACCTTGTTGAATTACAATATGCTTCGCGACATGCGTCATGCGTGCGCATCAAATACGTCATGTCCACTTCGAAAGGACCAGCCATGAGCAACGCCTGTAAATTACTCAAAATCCTATCGTTCCTCTTCTTTGTCGTCGGCATTCTAAGCGCAGGCATGGGTGCTACAGCGCTCTTTGCAGGCAGCGCGGCAGGCGATATCACGAGCGCCATGATCGTCTCTTGCGTCGTCGTCATCGTATTGGGCGTCGTCGAAATTGTGACCGCTGTCTTTGGCATCCGCGCGGCAAATAATCCCGCCAAGGCTGGCGTTGTCTGGATCTGGTCCATCGTCTGCCTAGCATGTTCGGTCATCAGTCTGCTCCTCTCCCTGCCCCTCTTGGGTGGGACCGGCTCAAGCATCCCCGATTTTACCGGCCTGATTGTCAGCATTATCTACTTTGTACTCGCCAACCGCGTCAAGAAAGAGGGCATGGACCGTTTGAGCTAAGCCGCATCCGTGTCAATCGCTCAGCGACTCTGGTATATACGCCAATAAAAAGGGCCGATCGCGCATCTCCGCGGTCGGCCCTTTACGTTTGCCCAGACAAAACCTACCAAAACAAACCTGTCCCTTTTTGGCAGGTTGTTAGCTGTGGCGGTACTCGGCGATGATGAAGTCGATACCGGTCTGGAGCGTGTCCAAGTTTGCCAGGCGCTCTTTGTCGGCAGGGCGCGTGCGGTAGTAGTACGGCGTCATCTGGAACACCGCCTCGATGTCGGCCTGGGTCTGGAGCGTAATGTTCGCAGACACCCGCTGCGTTCCGACCAACTCGAGCTCGGTGGTCTTCGGCAGCTTCTCATCGTTAAGGTACGGCGTATCGTAGAGCACCTCCTTGAGCCCAAAGAGATGACGGGCACCCGGCACCACGGTATAGAGTGAGCCCTCTGGAGCCAGCACGCGGGCAAATTCGCGCTCGTTAAAGGGAGCGAAGAGCTCGGTCACCATATCGAAGGCGCCATCGGCCACGGGGATGTCCTTCATGTTGGCCACGAAGTAGGTCGCATCGCCGCGCTTGGCGGCAAGGCGCACCATCTCTTTGCCCAGGTCGAAACCGTAAGCATCCACGCCCGGCACCGCGCCCATGGCGCTGGTGTAATAGCCCTCGCCGCAGCAAATATCGAGCAGCGTCATGGGTCCGTTCGCAGACGTGGCGCGCCCAGACACCCGTTCGCGCGCCAGCTCAACCATCGCATCGCGCAACGGCGCATAGTAACCGCGGTTCAGAAAGTCACGACGACTGCGTGCCTGCGACTTGGGATCGCCCATGGAGTCGCCGCTCTTGGACGAACGTAGTAGATATAGATAGCCCTCGCGAGCTCGGTCAAACCGGTGTCCGCCCGCACATGCAGCACCACGCTCGTCGTCCACCAACGGCTCATGGCAAACGGGACACAACAACATGGCAACTCCTTAGCGCGAACAACACAACGCCCACCATTGTCGCACGCCTTCCCCGCCTAGTCATTGGGGACGTTCTTGAATGACTAGTTAGAAGAGATAAGGAGTGTCCCCAGCTGCCGACAGAAAAGGAACGTCCCTAAGTGCCGACTGGTTGCATTAGGAGTATCATCGTCTGCGCAAATGAGCACGAAAAAGCATATTAGAGATTGAGAGCGTATGGCTGACACCGTATCTAAGCACATTGACATGACCACCGGCTCGCTGTGGCGTAACATTCCCCTGTTCGCCTTCCCCGTGGCCGCCACGAGCATCTTGGAGCAGCTGTCGAACCTCATCGCCACGGTCATCATCGGTAATTTCTCGGGCGACCAGGGAACCCTCGCCATGGCGGCGGTCGGCTCCAATGTTCCGCTTACCAGTCTTATGCTCAACCTGTTTATTGGCATGTCGCTTGGCTCCAACGTGGTCATCGCCAACGCTATCGGCCGCAACGATCAGAACATGGTCAAACGCGCCGTCCATACCTCGATTTTAATGGCACTCGTGGGCTTTGTCGTCATCGCACTGGGCGAGATCTTTGCCGAGCCCATGCTCGCCGCGCTCAACGTTCCCGCCGAGACCATGCCGCTCGCCTCACTCTATCTGCGCGTCTTTTTGCTCAGCATGCCCTCAATCTTGCTTTACAACTTTGAAGCCGCAATCTTCCGCTCCGTCGGCATCACCCGCATGCCGCTACAGGCGCTTGCCGTGTCCACCGTCCTCAACATTGGCCTGGACCTCATCTTTGTCCCCGTACTCCACTGGGGCGTCGCGGGCGTCGCTATCGCCACCGCCATCGCTTACACCGTCAGCGCCGCTACGCTCTTTATCCGCCTACTCAAGACCGACTCCGTCGTCCGCGTCACCCCGCGCGACCTGGCTATCGACCCCGTCGCCCTCAAGCGCATCGTCAAGATCGGCCTGCCCGCCGGCATCCAAAGCGCCGTCTTTGCCGTCGCCAACATCATCATCCAGTCTGCCATCAACAGCCTGGGCACCGAGGTCATGGCGGCCTCGAGCGCCGCTATGAGCCTGGAGTACGTGTGCTACAACCTGCTCAACAGCTTTAGCCAGGCTTGCACCACCTTTGTGGGACAAAACCACGGTGCCCGCCAGATCGACCGCTGCACCAAAACGCTCAAGGTCTGCCTGGTCGAAGGCGGTATCGTCGCGCTCACCACAATTATCGTTATTGTCGGCCTGGGGCGTGAGATCTTGTCGCTGTTCAACAGCGATCCCAACATCGTCTCGATCGGCTATATCCGCGTGTGCTCGATCTTCCCGGCGTACGCCTTTAGCATGTTCTACGAAAACATGTCAGGCTACCTGCGCGGCTTTGGTATCTCGCTCACACCCGCCCTCATCACCATGATCTGTGTCTGCGGCATCCGCTTCTATTGGGTGTTCTGCGTGTTCCCGCACTTCCGCACCTTTGCGAACATCATGATGGTCTACCCCATCAGCCTGGGCACCACGGCGTTCTTTATGGTCGTGGCGGTACTACTCTGCCACCCGGCACGCACCTATCGCGCCACCAAAGCCAAAGCGACAGCCCGCTAAACACCTTACTCAACGCCACGCCAGTCATTAATTGACAATATGCGAGCTCATATAGTCGATAAAGCGCCTCGTGGCGATGGGCATGGTATCCCAGCTGCGCCAGGCCGCCACTACGTCGCGCGAGGGGGCATGCACGATGGGCCGCACGCGAATATCGGCTCGCATGCCCTCCACAGTACGACGGTAGAGCATGCTCACGCCTAGGCCCTCCTCCACCATCGCCATGATGGTGTAGTCGTCGGTCACCTCACTCGTCACGTGCGGCGACAGCCCATGCGCCGCGAATGCATCGAGCACCAGGCTCTGTTCGCCCTCATCCAGCAGCACAAACGGCTCGGTCGCCAGATCGGCGAGCGTCACCTTTTCCTTTGCCGCCAGCGGATGCGCGGCCGGCAACAGTGCCACCAACTCATCGTGATAGACCACGCGTTTCTCGAGCCCAGCGGTAAATCCGCGCGCCGTAAAGCAAAAGTCAACCACGCCATCGTGCACCCACTGGGCGTTGCGCGTGTAATCGCCCTGCTTGAGGGTAAAGTGCACACCCGGGTGCAGCGCTCCAAAGTCGCGGATCACACGCGGCAGCACGGTACGACTCACGTTGGTAAACGTCGCGATGCGAATATCGGTCGACGAAAGCCCCAGCAGCTCCTGGCGCTTGCCCTCGAGCTCGGCCTCGGCGGTCACAATCTGGCGCAGGTACGGCAGATATTGTTTACCGTCGCGCGTAAGCGACACGCCCTGCTTTCCGCGCTCGATAAGCGTGGTGCCCAGCTCGCGCTCGAGCGCCTTGACAGCCTGGCTCACCGCACTTTGCGTATAGCCCAGCTCGTCCGCCGCACGTTTCAGGCTGCCGCAATCGACCACCATACAAACAATCTGATACCGCGATGCCATCGTGCCTCCACATCAATGCAGCCATAAAACGTTTTGCCAGGGCTTTTCGCGCCTACTTTAGCGTTTCTTAATCATACTGAAGATACATTCGCTTTACTACATCCACATCTGGGAGCAGAATCCTTTGTACGAAACCGTTCTGTAACAAAAGGAGTCCCATGGATCGCAAAAAAGCAATCGCGCTCTCATTTTCCGTTCCCGTCGCATGGGGCTTTTCGTATCCCCTCATGAAGATCGGTATGGACAGCATGAACGCCACGAGCATCGTCGCGCTACGCTGCATCATCGCCTTTGTGGTCTGCCTGCTGCTCTTCCACAAGCACGCGTTGCGCATCAACCGCGACCTTATGGTCCGTGCCGCCATCATCGGCGCCATTATGGCAACCGAGCTCACCTGCATGTGCCTGGGCTCCAGCCTCACCTCCGCCTCCACCGCCGGCTTTTTGCAGAGCCTGACGGTCGTGATCGTGCCGTTTGCCAACGCCGCCCTGCTGCGTCGCGCCCCCGAGCGCAAAGTGCTCGTCGGCACCGCCATCGTCACCTGCGGTATGTTGTTGCTCTCGGGCGCCGACTTTACCAGCCTGAATCCCGGCGCAATCATCATGCTGCTCTCGGCCTTTATCTATGCCAGCCACATTATCGTGGCCAAGCGCTTTGTCGAAGAAGTCGACCCGCTGTCCCTGGGCGTTTGGCAGCTGGGCTTTGGCGGCCTGTTCTCGGGCATCGCCGCATTCACCTTTGGCGGCTTCACGCTTCCCAGCACGCCCAGCGAGATCGTGGTCGTCGTCGCGCTCGCGCTCATCTGCTCTGCTTACGGCTTTATCACCCAGACGCTCGTGCAGCCCCACGTGCCCGCCGAGACCACTGGCTTCGCCTTCTCGCTCGAGCCGGTCTGCTCCGCCGTCTTTTCGTTCTTCCTGGTCGGCGAGGTCCTGAGCCCCATCGCCTTCTTTGGCGCCGCCCTCATCCTTACCGGCGTCATGGTAGCAACCGTCGAGCTTCCGCGCCTTCGCGCACATGGACAGGCTCGCATGGCGGGAGCACCCGAGCACGTCTCGTAGACCCCGCTCTTCATACAGCCGTGGCATAAAGGCAACCGGTGCGCCTTTACAATAGATGCCAACAAAGCATCTGACGTAAAGGAGCCCCATGGACGCCGCGACCCGCGACCGCAACATAGCAACTTGGTTGGGCGATGCGCCGCAGCCGGTACGTGACACTACGAACCAGCTGCTCGAGCGCATCGCCCTTTTGCGTGCCGAGCAGACCATCTACCCGGCACAAGACGACATCCTCAATGCCCTCGCCTACACGCCGGCCGACCAGGTCAAAGTTGTCATCTTGGGTCAAGACCCCTATCACGGACCCAACCAGGCCATGGGACTGTCGTTCTCGGTCCCCGCGACGCAAACCAAGCTGCCGCCAAGCCTGCGCAACATCTATAAGGAGCTCAAAGCCGATCTGGGCTGCCCCATTCCCGCCACGGGAGACCTAACCCCATGGGCACAGCAGGGCGTCTTGCTCCTCAACACTACGCTCACCGTGCGCGAGCATGCCGCCAACTCGCACGCCAGACTGGGCTGGAGCACGCTCACCGACTACGTTATCGAACGCTGCTGCCAGCTGCCCCAGCCGGTAGTCTTTTTGGCATGGGGCCGCTTTGCCCAGCAGATGGTCGAGGGCAAGCTCGCCGCAACTGGTGCGGGCAAGGCAACCGGTAAGTTCTGCCTGGCCTCTACGCACCCCTCGCCGCTTTCGGCCAACCGTGCCACGGCAGAACTCCCCGCCTTTATGGGGTCGCGCCCCTTCTCCGCTGCCAATCGGCTACTCGAACAGCACGGCTCGACCCCCGTCAACTGGACTTGTCTCGGCTAACAATCGATACATCAAAAACGCGCCCGACGGCTTTCCATCGGGCGCGTTTCCTATTCGGGCCAAATAAATTGCGTGCGGCCGGCCTCGCCGCCATCGATCAACAGGCTCTGCCCGGTCATAAACCGGTTGGTCACGCCCACAAAGTAGATCCACTCGGCGATCTCTTGGGCGGTGGCCCAGCGTTTAAGCGGCGTGAGCTCCATAATCTGGTTCCACAGGTGCTCGTCTTCCATCACGCAACGGTTGAGCGGCGTGATAACGCCACCCGGGTCCACACTGTTGGCGATGGCCTGCGGCGCCAGACGGTTTGCAAGGTTCTTGGTGTAGGCGATAACGCCGCCCTTGCTGGCGGCATAGGCGGGAAACTCCGATCCCGTATGCCCACTCGCCGACCCCACATTGACCACGGATTTGATAGTCGGCGCCGGCTTGGCGGCAAGCCCCTCCCCCACAAAGGCATAGCGCTCGGTCACGTTGATGGTGCCACACAGGTTGGCGGCGATGTCGTCGGCCGAATCCTGCGTACCGGCAACGTTCACGATTACCTGAGGCTCAAGGTCGCCCGGAAACGAGTCCGGCTCGCGGACATCAACGATCAGATGGCGGTAGCGCTCGTGTTCGATCGCCGCCGGCAAAAGATCAAAGCCCACGACCTCGTGACCTTCATCCAAAAAGCGCTGCACACACGCGGCTCCGATACCGCCCGAAGCGCCCGTGATCAAAACCCGCATACTTGCTCCTTAGGCGGTTGCGTGGCGCTCGAGGTACTCGGAGCCCACATTCTCGCGCTCCCAGCCGCGCACGACCTTGTAGCCCACGGGGCTCAGGAAGACCTCGCACAGCAGCTCGGCGACAGCGCCGGTCAGCGAGCACATAAGGACCTGCACCCAGGTCCAACCAAAGAATGTGTGGCTCACCACAATGGCAAAGACCAGGTTGTCGATAAACTGGCCAACGCCCGTGGACACATAGGAACGGAAGGCAAAGCTCGCAAAGTTATTCTTTTTGAGCATACGGCCAAGCGACTGGTTGAGCGTGGAGTTAACCACGGCAGAGACGAGCATGGCAAGCGAAGAGCCCAGCACCACGTACCAGGTGCCGCCGATGGTGGCGTTAAGGGCGGTATTGACCTCGATCATGCCCGTGTCGTAGTAGGCGCCCCACATGCCGGGCGTGAGCGAGCATGCCCAAAAGCACAGGCTCACGGCCAGGTTGACCAGCAGCGCGAGGATAGAGATTTTGATGGATGCCTTGGCGCCAAAGCGCTTGCAGATCATGTCCTGGCACAAAAACGAGACCCAGCTCACCACAAAGCCGCAATCGAGTGCCAGATACGGCAGGCTGATGAGCTCCTTGTTGGCCAGCAGGTTCATCATGATGACGCTCACGAAAAACAGCGAAACCGTTGCCGCGGGAATGCTCCGCAACAGGACCTTATAGTCCTCCATGACCTTCTTGATCATTATGTACTCCTTTGGTTTTAGGTTTAACGAGCAGGATATCGGACCCGAACTGCTCGGACGCCCCGGTCTTGAGACGACGGTGGGTATGATAGCCGCTCACACGGCATCAGGCAAGCAATCGGCGCGGCAGCCCCGCAGGGCCACCGCGCCGATGCGTTAAAACGCTACGTTGCCAAACTCCGACAGGATAAGGTCGGGATTGTGGTCGGTAGCCCAATCCACGTTCCACGGGCTCGTGAACAGCAGCAACTTACCGCCGCGCATGTCCTCGACGCGCAGGGTGTCGCGCGTGAGCGAAAGAGCCGGGATATCGATGCTGTCGGGGTCGTTCTGGATCCAGCGGATGTCCGTATAGGGCAGCGGCTGACGACGAACCTCAACACGGTACTCGGCCTTGAGGCGGCGCTCGAGTACCTCAAACTGCAGCACGCCGACCACGCCCACAATGACGCTCTCCATGCCGGCACCCAGCTCGCGGAAGATCTGGATGGCACCCTCTTGGGCAAGCTCCTCCATGCCCTTCACGAACTGTTTGCGCTTGAGCGTATCGACCTGCGTGATGCGGGCGAACATCTCGGGAGCGAACGTCGGGATCTGCGGGTACTGCACGTGGCGCTTGCCGGAGCACACGGTGTCGCCGATGCTAAAGATGCCCGGGTCGAACAGACCCACGATATCGCCCGCGTACGCCTCGTCCACGATGGCGCGGTCATCGGCCATCATCGACGTGCCCGTAGCGAGCTTGAGCTTGCGGTTGCCCTGCATGTGGAAGGCATCCATGCCACGCTCGAACTTGCCCGAGCAAATGCGCACAAAGGCGATGCGGTCTCGGTGGTTCTTGTCCATATTGGCCTGGATCTTAAACACAAAGCCGCTAAAGTCGTCGCGGCAGGGATCGACCGGCTCGCCGGTGAGCGTATCGGTATAGGCGCGCGGCGTCGGGGCCAGACGCAGGAACTCCTTGAGGAAGGGCTCCACGCCAAAGTTGGTGAGCGCCGAGCCAAAGAACGCCGGGCTCAGCTTGCCGCAGGCCACGGCATCCAAATCGAGCTCGTCGCCGGCACCATCGAGCAGCTCGATGTCGTCCATCAAGTTCTTATGGTTTTCCTCGCCAATAAGCTCATCCATGGAAGGATCGCCCAACTCGGCCTCGACCTCGGCGACCTTCTTGGTGGCGTTGGCGTGGCCGTCGCCCTCAAAGGCGATAACGCGACGGGTCTGACGATCGAACACGCCGCGGAAGTTGCGGCCGCTACCGATCGGCCAATTCATAGGATACGTATTGATGCCCAGGACATTCTCGATCTCTTCCATGAGCTCAAACGGATCGCGAGCCTCGTGGTCGAGCTTGTTCACAAAGGTGAAGATGGGAATGTGACGCAGCGTACAAACCTTAAAGAGCTTTTTGGTCTGGGCCTCGACGCCCTTGGCGCCGTCGATGACCATGACTGCGGCGTCGGCGGCCATAAGGGTACGGTAGGTATCCTCCGAGAAGTCCTGGTGGCCGGGGGTATCGAGGATGTTGACGCAGGCGCCGTTGTAGGTGAACTGCAGGACCGAGGAGGTAACGGAAATACCGCGCTCCTTCTCGATGTCCATCCAGTCCGAGACGGCATGCTTGGCCGAGCTCTTGCCCTTGACCGAGCCGGCGGTCTGAATGCTGCCGGTATAGAGCAGCAGTTTCTCGGTAAGCGTGGTCTTACCGGCGTCCGGGTGGCTGATGATCGCGAATGTGCGGCGCGACGAGATTTCATCCGACAGGCTTGCCATGCGGATCCTTTCTTGCATTGAGTGCATTACGTCGTTGTAACCGCATTATTGTAGCCGCGAAATCCCGCCATAGGGCACCTATCAGGACAAATTCATCAGTTGGGGCCTGGACGGTGGAATGTCAGCGGTGTTCCGCGACGGTTTGTCTCAATCTGTAACACCTAGAAGGGTTTTTGACCTCCAGATGTTACAGATTGAGATGAACGCACAGGGCGGGCAGCCAATATCTTGATCTGTAACAGTTAGCCAGCAAAAACGGGTCTAGATGTTACAGATCAAGACAAATGAATGGACCTGTCGACAAAATCTCAATCTGTAACAGTTAGCCGCCAAAAACAACTCCAGATGTTACAGATCGAGACAAACGAATGGACAGACAAATAACGTCTCAATCTGTAACAGTTAGTCATCCAAAACGGGTCTTAGTGTTACAGATTGAGATGAATGAGTAGAGGGACGGACAGCCCCGCAATTTCCTCTTGCGTAACTGTGCATAGTGTATATATACTGTGCTTACCGGTTATATACACGTGTAGCCCAACAGCTAAGGAGCCGCTGTGGACATCATCCTATCCAATTCGAGCGACAAGCCCATCTACGAGCAGATAACCTCACAAGTCAAAGCTCAGATCTTATCGGGCACGCTCGCTGCGGGAGCCAAACTCCCCAGCATCCGTGCACTCGCGAGCGATCTTGGCGTGAGCGTCATCACCACCAAGCGCGCCTACGCCGACCTGGAGCAGCTTGGGTTTATCTGCACCGTGCAGGGCAAAGGCTGTTTTGTCGCCGAGGGCAACCAAGAACTCTTGCGCGAAAGTCAGCTCTGCCATATCGAAGAGTTGCTTGCGAAAGCGGCGAGCCAAGCCGAAACCCTGGGCGTCACGCGCGACAAACTGCACGAGATGCTCGACCTGGTAGCCCCCGAAACCATGCAGTAGCCATCTGCAAGAAAGGCTATACCATGCAAAACTTGCTAGAACTCAAAGGCATCTCACGCACTGTAAGCGACCGCTTTTCGCTGCGCGACGTCACGCTTGCCGTGGAACCCGGCCAGATTGTCGGCTTTGTTGGTGCCAACGGTGCCGGCAAAACCACGACGATTCGAGCCGCGCTCGGGCTTATAAAGCTCGATGCCGGCGAGGTGCACCTGTTTGGGCAGCACTGTGGCGCCGACGCGCCCGATGAAGCGCAGCGCTGCTTGCGCACTCGTGTCGGCCTCGTGCTGGACACATGCCCCTTCCCTTCCACACTCAAGGTAACCGAAGTCGAGGCACTCGTAAGCCCGGCATACCCCACTTGGAGCCATGACACCTTCGCCAGCCTCATCGACCGATTTGACTTGGATCCCAAGACAAAGGTCAAGGACCTCTCCCGTGGCATGGGCATGAAACTGCAGCTTGCCTGTGCACTCAGCCATAATGCCAAGCTACTCCTTTTGGACGAAGCCACCGCGGGCCTCGATCCCATGGCGCGCGAGGAACTGCTCGATGAGCTGCTTGCTTTTGTCGCCGACGGCCAGCACAGCGTGCTGCTCTCGAGCCACATTACGTCCGACCTCGATCGCGCCGCCGACCGCGTCATCTGCATCGATAACGGCTCGATTGTGTTTGACCTGCCGCGCGAGGACATTACCGACCGAGCCGGCATCGCCCACTGCACCCAAGCGCAGGCCGCCGAGCTTATGGCTTGCGTCGAAGGTGCCCATGCCGCCCGCCACGCCTACAGCGTGGACGTGCTCGTGCCCAACCGTCGCGAAACGCTCGAGGCCTTTCCCGAGATTCCCTGCGATCGGGTAACCATTGACGACTATCTTCGCCTCACGCTGAAAGGGGCTTCAAAATGAAACGCGCCTTTATGTCCGAGCTCGCCATCGCTCGCACGCTCATCCCGAGCATTGCGGGCGTCGGCCTGTTCATCTTCGTCGTGCTAACCCTTGCCAACGCATCGGACGGCGATTCCGGTATGAGCGCCGGCGCCTGCGCGGTCAGCGCCATGTCACCCATCATAATCATGAACTCACTGGCTGGCTACGATAACCAAAACGGTTGGGAGCGCTATCGGGCAACGCTGCCGTTCTCGCGCAAAGACATCATCTGCGCACGCTACCTGTGCATTATTGCTTTCTCGGCCGTCATGGCATGCGCCGCCGTGCTTTTGAACATCATCGCCCTTCCGTTCTTCGATCACACGGGCATTCCCTCGACGGGACAGACCGTCTTTGAGATCACAATAGCCTCCGCCGCATCGATGCTCATCTCCCTCATGATGGTGTTTTTAGCACAGCCGCTGCTCTTTCGATTTGGACACATGGAGGCGCTGCGCCTTTCCGTCGGCCTGTTTGCCCTGATGGGCTGCGGTACCATGGCAATGCTGAGCTCTTCCAACCCCATTAGCAACTGGCTCATGTCGATTGCCGGAGCGAATCCCGATCCTGCCGTTCTGGGCTGTCTGTGCGCAGGAATTGCCGTGCTGGCCCTCGCGCTATGTGCAATCAGCTGCACCGTCAGCACCAAGGTCTATCGAGCACGCGATCTGTAGCCACGCGAGTCTCAATCCACGAAGGGCGCGATCGCCGCCCCTCCCCGCAAATCCGTGGCAAACGGCATGTCCCTGGCGTGCGCCACCGTACTACTTGCGCAGCGGCTTGGGTAGCGGGATACCGGCGGCGATGACAGCCGCGATGATCATGCAGACGATGCCCTTGAGTGGGAAGCACATGAGCAGCAGGCCCACGACCATGACCGGCTGGCGCATGACCGCACCCATCGTCGATGCCGTGCAGACAGCGACGCAAAAGACCGGATCGGCGCCGGTGAGGATGGCAAGGCCGTAGCCCAGGCTCACACCCGAGAAGATAACCGGGAAGAAGTGGCCGCCGCGCCAACCAAGGTTGATGAGGGCGGGCGTCAGCATGGCCTTAACAAGACCGGTCGCGATAAGCACGCCAGCGGGAATGGTCAGGTAGGTTTCCATGAGCACGTCGGCCTGGGTCTCGCCGGCAAACATGGTGTAGGGCAGGACCGTGCCGCAGATGGCGAGCGCCAGACCGGCTAGCATGGCCTTGACGACAGGACGCTCCCCTATTGCATGAGACAATGCCTCGCTCGCATGTTCAGAGACAAAGTACAGCCATCCGCAGATTGTTCCGATCAGCGACAGAGGGATGAGCCAGACAAGTTCCAGGTTGCCCACCACGGCAGCCTCGAACCTCAGCATGCCCATGCCGCCGCCCATGAGCTGGCCGAGCAGCAGGTAGGTGCCCAGACCACCGGCAATCGCAATGCCGTAGACCACCGTCTTTTGCGCCTTGGGCAGCTTGATCGTGATCTCGTCGGACGCGGACTCATCGTCGGCGTCTTCGCCCTGGCCGTCAGTACTTCCGGCAAGCGGCGCCACAAAGCCAAACACGGGCGCGGTAAAGAGCGCCGTCAGAGCAGCCTGGGTGCCCAGCAGCGTAAGCTCCCTAAACTCGGCACCAAAGCGGCGCATGCGGTCGCCGACCCAGCTGCACAGGCCCGCGATGACGCCGGTCAGACCGGCTTCCGGTCCAATACTTCCGCCAAACAGCAACGGCAGCAGCGCCGCAATCGACAGCTTGCCCAGATTGTCGTACGGGTAGCGACCGTCTTGCTTTACCTTGGCCATCACCTGGTTGAGGTCATCGGTCTTGGTGCCCGTCGTCTTTTCGTACAGACCGATCAGCAGTCCGCCCAGCAGGCAGACGAAAAACGGGTATGGCAGAAAGCCAAACGGGCCGCTGGCAAGCTCGGGCGAAGCGACGCCCAGCGCGTGTGGAATCTCGGTCCATAGATAGTCGATGCCGTGCTCCATCGCAAAGAAGAACAGCCAGACTGCAGCACCTGCGAACGCACCGGTCACGGCAACGCTAACTAAAAACAGCGCGCGGTTTGTGGGTTTGGCAAGGTTATCCATCGGGTCCTCCCGCGGTCAAAGTCGACATAGTTACGTTTTATTGTAGAGCGAGCGTTGCCCGAACGAGCCAACCGTCTGCGCCGCGAACGGCACCATTGGGAGCCATAGCGGGGCAGGCTCAAGACTTATCCGTTGATAATCGAGGCAATCTCGCGCAAATCGTCGGCAAAGTAGATACCTTGCTGGCGCTGCGGGCTCGATAGGCCCTTATCAATCATGTGCCCGAGCAGCGCCTTGAGGTCGTTGTAGTAACCGTCCAGGTTATACAGGATGCACGGAGCACTCAGGTGCCCCAACGACACAGCGGACATGACCTCGGCAATCTCCTCGAGCGTGCCCGTCCCGCCGGGAAAGGCGATGAAGGCATCGCCGAGCTCAATCATCTTGGCTTTGCGCTCGGCCATATCGCTCGTCACGATAAGGTCGTCGATGCCGTCATGTTGAAACTCGGCCTCGATAAAAAACTCGGCTCAACACCCGTCACGTGTCCGCCGGCATCGAGCACGCTATCGGCGAGCGCGCCCATCAGGCCCGATTTGGACCCGCCGTATACCAGCGCGTGTCCGTTGGCGCCAATCCAGTTGCCCAGCTCCTGTACCGCGGGCAGAAATGCCGGGTCATTGCCAGTGTTGGCACCCAGGTACACGGTGATGTTCATATTTGTCCCCCTGTTGTGGCGCACGACGTTCGTCTTAGCGCTGGCGTCGACGATACTCGCGCACGCGGCGTGACAGGTCAGCGAGCTCGTCACGATCGAGCTCTTCCAAATGCTCAAGATCGTCCATAAAGCGCGCCATGGTGTCCTTTTGGCGCAGCTTGATAAGCGTATTGCAGTAGTTCACCGCCACGCCCGTGAGCATGGCGATGTAGAAGATGCTGATGACGCTCAGAATGACGGTAATGGCGCGGGCAACCGGTGTCTCGGCCGGAATGTCACCAAAGCCGATGGTCGAGACCGTCTCAAAGCTAAACCACAGGCCATCGCCAAACGTGAGGGTCGTGGGCTCGGACAGCCAGACGGCCGTCGAGCACAGCAGGTAAAAGATTAGAAACAGGCCCGTGATGCGCGCAAAGCCAGCCTGTCGCAGCACATCGGCAAGCGTCCTCAACCTGTTCATCGCGACCCCTTTCCCAGACGCCCAATCTCGTTCGCTCGGTATTGTCCCACGCCTCCCCCGCAAACGAAACTAGTCATTGGGAACTAGTCATTGGGAACGTTCTTAAATGACTAGTCAAACAAGAACGTCCCCAATGACTAGTCGTTTAAGAACGCCCCCGATGACTGCCGGGCGGGACCGTTTAGCGGTGCAGCTGCCGGCTGGGCAGGCTGAGCTGGTATCCTTATGCGGTAATGTCTCGATTCGTTAGGATTGCATGTGGGAGCTGCCACTGTCCTTCGTTCAGTTATATATCGCACCCTGGCCGTCGCGCTTGCCGCGCTCGTCGTACTGAGCACCATCATGCCCGCCCCCGCCTATGCCGCCAATACCGATCAGCAAGTCAAGACGGTCCGCGTCGGCTGGCTCGTCAGCAACGAGGGCTTCCAGGACGGCACCCCCGGCGAGCGTCTCTCGGGATGGGGTTACGAGTACCTCCAGACCCTGTCGTACTACACGTCCGGCTGGCGGTACGAATACGTCTCCGGCACCTTCACCGAGCTTATGGACATGCTCGAGGCAGGCGAGATCGACCTCATGCACAACATCTCCTACTCCGAGGAACGTGCCCAAAAGCTGCTCTTTTCCTCGAACCCCGAGGGCACCGAGCGCTACTACATCTACGCCAGGCCCGACCGTGACGACCTTGCAAAGGGTGACCCTCAAGCACTCCAGGGTCTCACTATCGGTTGCAACCCCGACGTCATGCAAACCTTCGTTGGCCAGCAATGGCTCGCCAGCGAAGGAATCGCCTGCACATACAAGGAGTATGACGGAGGATCCGATCTCTTTGACGCGCTCGCAAACGACGAAGTCGATGCCGTCATCATGAACGACACAATCTCGTCGCCCAATGCCTCCCCCATGTTCTACATTGGTTCGAACGACTACTACTTTGCCGTTCCCAAAAGCCGCCCCGACCTGATGGACGACATCAATGCTGCCATGACGGCAATCGCCCGCGTCAACCCACGCTATAACGACGAAGTAAAATCTCGCTACTCGACCCAAAACAGCGGCTCATCATCGCTCAACGGCCCCGAACGTTCCTGGCTCAAAGCAAATGACAACACCATCACGCTCGGCTACATTACGGGCAAACTCCCCTACTGCAACGAGGACGAAGACGGCGAAATGGAAGGCTCGCTCGCATCGCTTGCGACGACGCTACACGATAAATTTGGCATTACGGTCAAAACCGTCGCCTTTGATAGCTACAAGATGATGTCAAAGGCCCTGTCAAAGGAAAGCATAGACGTTGCGCTGCCGGTATACCGAGATTACTGGTTTGCCGAGCAAACAGGCGTTGTGCAGTCGGTATCGTTGGGAACCATATCCCTCACCGCTATCCACACCGGCAGCAACCTGAACAAAAACCTTCAGAACATCGCCTGTACCAAATCATCGTTTGTCAACAAAAATGCACTTGAAAGTCTGTTCCCCACAGCGACCGTAACCGAATACCAATCCGACGATGAAGCGTTCGACGCCCTCAGGAAGGGAACGGCGCACTGCATCGTCGCTCCCAGTTCACGCGTAAAAACCATCGGTGACCGTTACGATCTCGAGGACTGCGAGACGACCGAGCTCCCTGACACCTGCGAGCTCTCGTGCTGGATTTCGCGCGGAAAACCCGAGCTGTTGGGAATCATCAACAAGGGCATTATCAATGCCGGAGAATCGCTCTCCGCAAGCAATTTCTCCTCCACGTCGTACACGGCCCAGGAATCCAACACGCTTCAATTCCTTTATCGCAACCGCACCGCCATTGCAGCTACCCTCATCGGTATGTTGTCGGTCGGCATCGTCCTGCTCATCTGGGCGCTCGTGCACGCTCGAACCGAGCGCAAAAAAGCCGATGCTGCCAACGCCGCTAAGACGGCATTCCTCACGCGCATGAGCCACGACATCCGTACGCCGCTCAACGGTATCCTGGGCCTTATCGAGATCGAGGAATTGAAGGAAGGCGACATGCAAGTCGCCCGCGAAAGCCGTGCCAAGGCGCGCGTTGCCGCCAATCACCTGCTCTCGCTGATCAACGACATCCTCGAGATGGGCAAAATCGAAGACCGCAAGCTAACACTGGAGCATACGCCTTTTAACCTCAAAGAGCTCTGTGACGATACACTGGTGCTGTGCAAGCTCCGCGCGTCCAGTAACGGCATCACAATGCAGGACAATAGTCTGCCGTACGCCACGGGGCCATACATGATCGGCAGTCCCACCCATATCCGACAGATCATGATCAACCTGTTAGACAACAGCATTAAGTACAACAAGCACGGCGGCTCCGTCACCTTTAGCTCAAAGACCAAGCCACTCGATAACGGGCGCGCGCTCTTTTGCTTTAGCGTTTCGGATACCGGCATTGGTATGACTCCCAAGTTTTTAAAGCATATCTATGAGCCGTTTGCCCAAGAAGGTGACGATGCGCGCAGCAAGTTCCAAGGAACCGGCATGGGCATGCCAATCGTCAAGTCGCTTATTGAACTGATGGGCGGCACGATTGAGATTTCGAGTGAGGTTGGCGTGGGGAGTACGTTCAACGTCCAGATTCCGCTCGATATCGACAAAGACCCTCAGGCAAGAGAGCGCGCGGACGAGCAAGCAGACAGCTGCTCGCTTGCCGGCATGAACGTTCTTTTGGCAGAAGATAACGAGCTCAATGACGAGATTGCCCAGGCGCTGCTCGAAAGCGAAGGCATTGTCGTAACTCGCGCCGCCGATGGCAACGAAGCGGTCGACCTATACGTTGGCCGTCCCGCCGGCAGCTTCGATGCGATCCTGATGGACATTATGATGCCGGACATGGACGGCTACGAGGCAACCCGCGCGATTCGTCTGAGCGAGAAGGTCGATGCAGCCGATATCCCCATCATCGCGCTCACCGCCAATGCCTTTGCCGAGGACGCCAAGGCGGCACACGACGCCGGTATGAACGCCCATCTGTCCAAACCGCTCGACTTTAATAAGCTCAAAAACATACTCGCCCGCATCAAGAAAAACGGAGCTGTTTCGCTATAGTTTGTGCTCAACAACCATACGCAGCAGAAAGGAAGCCAACAATGTTTAGGCCCTTACGCCGAAAGAAACGCGCCATCACCGACGAGGAAGCGCGCGAACTGCTCGCCACCTGCAAGCGCGGCGTCTTTGCCGTCAACGGCGACGATGGCTACCCGTACGCTATTCCCGTCAACTACTTCTTTGACGCCGAGCACGACAAGATTTATTTCCATGGCGCCAAGGCCGGCCACAAGGTCGACGCACTCAAGCGCGATGACAAGGTCTGCTTTACCGTTTACGGCAACGAGTGGTACCAGGACGGCGACTGGGCTCCCTACGTTATGAGCACCGTCGTCTTTGGCCGCTGTCGCCTGGTAGATGAGGCGCCCGCGTTTATCGAGGACAAAGTCCGCCAGCTCGCGCTTAAGTACTACCCTTCTGCCGAAGAAGTCGAGGAGGAAATCGCCAAGGACATTAAGGGCGTCCAACTCTACGAAATTTCGATTGAGCATCTTTGCGGCAAGCAGATTCAGGAAAAGTAAGCCTCAAAAGCAAAACTCACAAATGGCAATATGGCCCGGTTCCAACCCACCTTGGAACCGGGCCATATGCTTATGAAGCGTCGGCGGCTATGTGCGCAAGCGCCTCAACGAGCTCCTGCGAGCTCACGGGTTTACTCAGGTGCGCGTCCATGCCCGCCTCGCGCGAAAGTCTGCGGTCGTCGGCAAAGGCATTGGCACTCACGGCGATAATCGGCGTGGTCGCGGCATCCTCGCGATCGAGTGCTCGAATTCGACGCGTGGCCTCAAGGCCATCGATACCGGGCATCATGATGTCCATCAACACCACGTCGTACTCGTGCGGTGCGCTCGCGGCAAACGCCTCAACGGCAGACTCGCCATCCTTAGCATGCGTCACGACGGCACCGGCACGGCTGAGCGTAAACTGCGCGATCTCGGCATTCAGATCGTTATCCTCTACGAGCAAAACGCGCAAGCCCTGAAGCGCATCGCCATCGCCCGCATCCGCGCGAACTGCCCGAGGAATCTCGGAGCGCTTGCATTTCTCGAGCGGCAGGCGGATGGTAAACGTCGTCCCCTGCCCCAAGACGCTCGTAAAGCTCATGGTTCCGCCCATAAGCTCGACCAACTGTTTTGCGATAGGCGCGCCCAGGCCAGTTCCCGATGAAGCGCCTTCCACCTGTTGCTCCTCGCGGCAAAACGGCTCGTAGAGGTGCTGTTGGAACTCCTCGCTCATGCCAATACCGTTGTCGGCGACCGTGTATTCATAGACGGGGACGCCATCCGCTGGCTCCACCTCGCGGCACACCAGGCGAACATAGCCGCCCTGGCGGTTGTACTTGACGGCATTGCCGGCAATATTGAGCAACAGGCGCTTGAGGTGCGTCACGCTCACCCGCGCATAGGGATGAT
The DNA here is from genome assembly GCA_048181625.1 of Collinsella sp. GTDB lineage: Bacteria > Actinomycetota > Coriobacteriia > Coriobacteriales > Coriobacteriaceae > Collinsella. The sequence goes on from DBEYUK010000044.1 coordinate 34,480, forward strand.
TAAGCGTCTGCTGGTCGCAGATAATTGTCACCAGACGCTCCTCGGCCTGGCGCTCCAGAATATCGCGCACCTCGTGGTTGAGGGTCACCAAGTTTGTGGGAACAAGCTTCAAATCGACCTGGCCGCTCTCCAGGCGACTCATATCCAGGGCCTCGTTGGCAAGGTCGAGCAGCAGCCCCGATGCCGTCCAGATTTTTGAGCGGCAATCGGTCTGCTTTTGCAGATCGTCCGCATTGGCATCGCCAACCTCGACCATGCCGCGAATGCCGTTGATGGGCGTGCGCAGATCGTGGCTCATGCGGCGCAGAAACTCCGTCTTTGCCGAGTTGGCAGACGAGGCCTCACGCGCCGCCTTTGCCAGCCTGTCGCCATAGTCGCGCTCTTGCTGCAGCAAGTCCGTCAAACGTCGGCGATCAGCGCGGCGACGCACCATCACAACAACGGCTATAACACCGCTGTAGAGCACCAGCACGCCGGCAGCAACAGCCGCGACGACCTCAAAGTAGCGCCGCGCCGAGGCATAGGTGTACACGTAGAACCCGCGCGCTTTTCCAAATGTGCCCAAATACCACTCGCCGTCGGCGTTAACCAATCTGACCTTACCAGCCGGGCACCGATCCTTTATACCGTCAACAATGAAGGCATCCGTCGCAGGCAGATCGAATACGCCCAATATGGTGGGTTCAACGGCATTGGTCGCAACGACCTTGCCATCGCTTTCGATCACGATATTGCCACTGTCGATGGTCTCATAACCACCGAGCAGGCTCTGCAGTTTGAGCGTATTGCTTGCAACTGCCTTCGCGCTCTGATGCCTTACTGCGACAACGATGCCCTCGTCATCCTGCCGGGTTACGCAGCCAATGTCTGCGACCGAATCATCCGCAAGTGTGATGCGGGCGGTATAGGACTTAAGCGGATAGGCTGCCACCTCCAGCACGGGTGCTTCCTTGAGATACGTAGCGAGCGACTCGTAGCCCACGCCATCCGTCGAGGACTCAGACACCAAATGCCCGATGCGTCCGTCACGATCAGTGCGCTCACGTTGAACTGGTCGGCATATTGCTCCAGCATGGCGTTATCCACCGAACCGTCGCGCTCCATATCGCGCGCTGTCTCTCCGGCGATCTCCATAACGCGAATCAGGTTTTTGGTTGTATAGGCGCTATTGAATGCATCGTAGGAAAGGCTCTGCGTCGCCACGTAATCGACAACGTCGGCAAAGCGCTGCTCGGCCTGAGCTGTCGTGTAGCTGTAGCTCATCATGCCGGCAACAACCGAGAGCGCTATCCCCAGCAGAGCGACAAGAAGCCATGCCCCTGTCGAACGATTGCCCCGCTCCTGAGCGGCGTGGTCGGGCGCATCGATCATGACAGGCCCTCCATATTCAAAAATGGCGAAGGGTCATCAAAGTACTTTGACACCAGGCGTTCCATGGTGCCATCGGCAAGCATTTCTTGGTAGGCATGAGTGAGCTTGACGTCGATGCCGCGCGTATCGTTGATATCGAAAGCGGTGCCCAAACCAACCTCTAGCAGCGGCTCATCCAAAATGCGATACGTTACGCCATAGTCTTTTTCGTAGGTGAGCAGCGAGGACTCATGCGCGGCGATGGCGTCGACCAGACCTTCGACGAGCGCCGGGTTCAGGTATGAACGGTCCGAAAAGCAGTAGAGTTCCTTGATCTGCGGAACGTTTTCATTTGTACGGTTGAGCAAAATGTCCTCGGGCTTGGTGGTGGACTGAACGGCCACGACCTTATCCTCAAGATCGGCAAGCGTGTAGATATCGCTCTGGGGATCGACTGCGACCACCTGGCGGCTCGCAAGGTACGGGCCGGCCCAACGATACTCGTTTTCGCGACCCGTCATGCTAAAGCTACCCATGACGCAATCGAGCTCGCCGCTCGCCAGCAGCTCTTTCTTCTTTTCCCAATCGATCAGCTGGTACTTTGGCTTGTAACCAATGCGGGCCAACGCCTCGGTTAGTATCTCGACATCCAGGCCAACGATATCGCCGTACTCGTCGGTATACACAAACGGCGGATAGAGGTCGCTGCCAACGTTGAGCGTCTTAAGGCTGTCGTCTTTGGCCTGCGAGGCGTCCAGACCTTCTAATGCAGACGTCGAGGCTCTGTCATTCGACCCGGAACAGCCGGCTATCGCTACGACAAAGGCACCCGCTACCGCAAGCGCGGCAAACAACGATATGGACACCGAGCGGCGAGGTCTTTTCATCGAGCTCCAGAAGATCCTGTTTACAGACTGAAATGGTTAAAGATAATAGCAAACGAAACCACTCGAGCGTCCAATGGTTACAGACGTTTTACCATGCGGGGCCTTCCAGCCGGCTTGGCAGAAGGCCCCGCATGCAGCACACGCCTACCGTGCATTAAAAACGTAGCGGTCCAAGCGATCGCAGGCTTCCCTTACGCGCGAAAGCGGCAGCGCCAGATTCACACGAATGTGGCAGGGTCCATGGAACGGGCGGCCGTCCTGATACCCCACGCCCACGCGCGCCCCCTCGTCGAGCAGCCACTGAATATCGCGACCATGCTCGCGGCACCACTCGGTGCAGTCAATAAACGCCATGTACGTGCCCTGCGGACGCGAATAAGACACGCCCTCAAAATGCTCGTCCACGTAATTGCAGAAGTACTCGATATTGCCGGCAAGCACCTGGTTGAGCTCGTCCAGCCACTCGTAGCCTTGCGGCTGGTAGGCACCGATAAGCGCGTGCATCGAGAGGACGTTCATCTCGTTGTAGTGAGTCTTGTTGGACACGGCACACACGCGGTCGCGCAGCGTCTCGTTGTAGATGATGTGGTAGCTGCCGACCAGACCCGCCAGGTTAAACGTCTTGCTCGGCGCATAGAGGGCAACCGTGCGCATGCGGGCATCCTCGCTCACCGACTGCGTCGGGATGTGCTTGTGCCCCGGCAGGATGATATCGGACCAAATCTCGTCCGAGATCACCACGCAATCGTGCTGGCGATAGATGTCCATGGCGCGCTCAATCTCGTCGCGCTCCCATACGCGGCCGCAGGGATTGTGCGGCGAGCAGAACACCGCGGCATGGATGTGGTTTTGGGCGAGCTTGTGCTCCATGTCCTCAAAGTCCATACGCCACACGCCCTGGTCGTCGAACTTAAGCGGGCTGTGGACAATGCGATAGCCCGCGGCCTCAATGGACTTGGTAAAGCCGATGTAGGTAGGGCTGTGGACCAGCACCGCATTGCCTGGTTGGACATACGCGCGCAGCGTCGACACGACACCGCCCAGCACGCCGTTTTCGTAGCCGATATGCTCAGGTGCCAAGCCCTCAACGCCGTTGCGGCGGCTCTGCCATTCGATGATGCGGTCGAAATACTCGGGGCGCGGATTGAAATAGCCAAACATGGGGTGCTGGACACGCTGAATGATGTGCTCCTGGACCGTGGGCACCGTGGCAAAATTCATATCGGCCACCCACATGGGAATGCGGTCGAAGCCCTCGTCGGGTGCGTTCGGAGCCATACCGGGGATCTCACCCCAAGAGTCAACGGCGATGGAGTCCATGCCGTGGCGGTCGATAAGCGAGCTAAAGTCGTATTTCATGCTGAACTCCCGTGCAAAGTGATTGTTTTGGTAGGCGTTATTGTCCACCAGCACGGGCGATTTTGGCATGGGGTTTGGCGCTTAATTTGACGGGTGCGGACGAATGGCTGATTAGTCTTGCGCGTCGTTGACGGCGACCACGGTTAGCTGGGTTTTATCGACCGTAAAAGATATGTCGAGCCCGGCAAAGGCCAGGTGATAGACACGGTTTGGCTCGTACTTGCTGCCTGCGCGGCGCGGGTCTTGGCGAAGGACCTCGACCAAGCCGGGGAGCTTTGCGGGCGAGACCATATCCTGCAGCGCCTGCGGAAACTCGATGCCGAGCTCTTGCCACGGAGCATCCTCAATCCAGCCGCCGGTCGCATCCAAGTGGCAATCCGCAAACGGGATGTAGGGCTTAATGTCGTAGATGGGCGTGCCGTCACGCAGGTCGGCCCCCAGCACATGGATGATAGGACCATCGTCGGTGAGCTCGACACGATCAAGCTTGACACAAGTAAGCCCAATGGGATTAGGGCGAAACGGGCTGCGCGTGGCAAACACGCCCACGCGCTCGGCTCCACCCAGACGCGGCGGGCGCACGGTTTTCGACCATTTTGCGTTGGTGCCGGACCTGTCCTGCGACTTGGCATCGGCAGCAATGTCCTTAGCCGTGCCGCCGGGCGTTCCGTTTTCGAAGCGCCACAGCAGCCATAGGTGAGAGAAGGAGTCCAGACCCTCAACCGCTGCATTGGACGCAAATTCCGGCTCAAAAACGATGCGTCCCTGCAGATGAGGCGCCAAAAAGCTGTTGCGCGGAATGCCGAACTTCTGCGACAGATCGGTATGTATGTGTGCGATAGGTTCCATGCCGGTCATTGTACGGCATGAAGGTGTGAGGCGTTGTGCGCAATTCTTCGCCGCGGTCCCCCGTCGTGCAACCAACGGTTGCTTGGAAGGGTGCCTGTCACCGCGTATACTTAAGCCATCAACCAGCAGAAAGGAGCCGCTATGGCCTTTGCAGAAAAGCTCATCGCTGTCCGCCGCGCCCATCACCTTACCCAAGAGCAGCTTGCCGCCAAGCTCTTCGTCACACGCCAGGCCATCAGCCGTTGGGAGCGCGGCGAGGTCACACCGGGCATCGACATGATGAAGCTCATTGCCGCCGTAACCGGCGAGCCCCTGTCTCACCTGTTCGAAATGCCCGAGCACTATTGTCAGAGCTGCGGCATGATACTCACGCCCGACGACTGCGGCACCGATGCCACGGGCGCCACGACCGACCATTACTGCAAGTGGTGCTACGACCACGGCAAGTACACCTACGCCACCACCATGGAGGCGATGATCGAGGACTGTGCCCCGCGCCTGGCGCAAAACACCGGCATGTCGCTTGACGAAGCCGTCTCGCTCATGGGCGCCGTCCTGCCGCAACTGGAGCGCTGGCGCACCGTGCAGGAAAACGAGGAATGCTACGGCGCCGAGGCTCGAGCTCGCTATGGCAATGAGGCTATCGATGCAGCAAACGAAACGTTACTGGATATGGATCCTCAGACATGGAACGACATGAAGGAACTTGAACGCGCCATTTTGGGCCAGCTCTCGATTGCCATGGGCATTGGCGACCCAGAGAGCAACGAAGCCCAAAAACTGGTTACAATGCACCGTCGATGGATTGCTCTCAACTGGGGATGCGAGCCCCAAGACGAGGCGTACCTGGGCCTCGCCCACGGCTATCTTGCCGACCAGCGCTTTGTTGACTACTACGACAAGCCCTGCGGCACCGGAGCCACGGCGTTTCTGGTCCAGGCCATCGAGTCGTCGTTGACGTGCGCATAGACCGCGGCGGCTTTGGGTATTTCAATCAAAACCGCAACCGATTGGAGACCTATGACTACTGATCACGAGCTCGTGCTCTACGTTATGACCGGCTGCCCGTATTGCATAAAGGTCAAGCGCTTTCTGGCCGATAACGGCGTGACCATTCCCGAGCGCAACATCTCAACCGACTCCGATGCCGAACAGACACTCATCGCCGTCGGCGGAAAGCGCCAGGTTCCCTGCCTGTTCATCGACGGCAAGCCACTCTACGAATCGAGCGACATCATCGCGTGGGCGCAAGAGAACCTGCTCTAGTACGCGCATCCCGTCCGTCCAAGGCCCCACCCCATACGGCCTAAACATGTACACCAGCATCCAAAGTCAACATTTTTCGACATCTTTGGATGCTGGTGTACAGCTTTTGCGGGTAGTCATGGACGCTCTTAACCGGCTAATTGTTTGAGGCGACCTTTGGATTATGGCTGTTTGACGCCTCTGGAAAGGGTTTCCGAGAGGGCTGTGGTCAAAAAAGGGCAAATATGAGTACTGCTACCTGTTTAGTAGCAGCGATTTTGATCACTTCAGGAACTATTCAACGTTCCACTCGTCCGCAGACGACGTTATTTCTCCTCATATGTTCAATAAAAGTAGCTCCTAATGGGAACAAATCTCATCAGGAGCTACTATTTATAGCAAAGTAAATGCAACCATAATGGCAACAGTACTCATATTTGCCCTTTTTTGACCACGACCCTCCAGAATAGTCGCTGAGAACGACACTAAATGACAAAATCCGACACTTGGACGTTCTTATATGAGTAGCCATTGAAGGACACCTAACGACTACTCCCATTCGCGACACACTGTGTCGCGAATTAAGCTGGCCCCATTACCGAAGACCAGTGAGAGCTCCTGCCCAGAATCTCGATAGCTTAATAAAGGGCTCCCCTCCGGAAGTTCAATGAGCATCCAAATTCCAAGCTGAAAAGCAAAGGAGTATCGAAGCCGTCAATGCTCATTTCCTATCGAACAGGCGGGTCAAAACAAGCTAATTAGCCCGATGAACTGCTTGTATTTTTGTCTACAAAATTGTATACAAAAAGAGAATCCGAGAACCGGCGCTCGACATTATGTCGATCGATAGGAGGCGCCATGGATGCTAAGCAGCTCGAAAAGATGATGGGGTTTGCTCCCGGAGAGTTGAAGAAAGCCGCGGAAGCCTACGAAAAAGATGAGTGGCCGAAAGGTCGCACCATCAAGTTGGGAAGGCCACCAATCTCCGATGAGCCGAGTGTCGTTATATCAGCACGTGTGGGCGAATCGATTCTTGAGGCGTTTGACGAAAAAGCCAAACGCCATGGGCAAACACGCACGGAGCGGCTCAGAGAGCTCGTTACACTTGATGCACTGATTGCCTAGGCCCGCTCCCCCGTCGGACCCAAACATGTACACCAGCATCCAAAGTCGACATTTTTCGACATCTTTGGATGCTGGTGTACAGCTTTTTGCTACATAGTCGTTGGGGACGTCCTTAAATGACCAGTCGTTAAAGAACGCCCCCGATGACTAGTTAGCCGTGGAAGCGAGCTGTGGGTGCAAGCGGCTGTTCACGAAAGACGCGCTCGACGGCAGCGCGGTATTCGTCGACCTTTTTGGTCTTGCGTACGATCTTGTGGACGGTAGCGGGATCAGCGAAAGCGCACTTGGCGTAGAACCACCACTCCTTCATGCGGAAGACCGCATTGCCGCCAATCTCTTCTGCATATGCCGCAAACAGCGTGTCGTGGAAGCGCTGCAGCTCAGCAGCCGTTGCAGCAGGGCCGCCCTTGACCATGCGAGCCAGAGCGGGGTTCGCGAGCAGGCCACGCCCCAACATCACATGGCGCGTGCCGGGATAGGCCTCCACCAGCGCGTCCATATCCTCAAGATCAAAAATGTCACCGTTATAGGCCACGGGGAACGGCGCACGCTCCAGCGTCTCGCCATAAAACTCTTTGCGCGGCGAGCCCGTATAGCGGTCCTTCTGTACGCGCGGATGCACGATCAGCTCTGCCAACGGCATGCGGCAATACAGATCGAGCACGCACTCGTATTCGTCGTCATTCTCCAGCCCCAGCCTGGTCTTTACCGACACCGGCAACGGCGACCGCTCGCACACATCGCTTAAGAACGCCTCGAGCTCGTCGAGATTGCGCAAGAAACCCGAGCCCTTGCCCTTGGCGACAACCGTTCCCGAAGGGCAACCCAGGTTGAGATTGACCTCGCGGTAGCCCATGTCGGCGAGCACCTGTTCCGCCCACACAAACTCGTCCGCGTTCTTGGACATCAGCTGAGGCACCACGTTGAGCCCCTGGTTATTGGCAGGATCGATCTCCTTAAACGCCTTGCCGCCAAAGCGGTTTCCCACCCGCGGCGGCGGCAAAAACGGCGTGTAATAGCAATCGAGCGCACCGAAGCACTCCGCATGCACGCGACGGAACACATGCCCGGTAATCCCCTCCATAGGGGCCAGCGAAAGGATCATCTACTCTTCTCTCATATCAACACAACAAAGGGGCCGTCCCTTTGTCACATGCATTATGCCTTGCGCTTCAGGCGATTCACAAGGAAGAGGTAGCTACTGAACGATGACCACCCTCCAGCCGCACCCCATACAACGAGGTCTAATACTTTTCCCGAGAAGTGAACGAGTGAAAACGGGCCCCCGAAGCATCGGCACTTTCGAGATGCAATTTCCTGCGGTTTTGCCAGCCAAATCCTGCGGGTTTGACGTCTAAAAATGTCGATGCTTCGGAGGTCCAAGTATGGCCGTTCACTTCTCGGAAAAGTATTAGACCTCGATTTACATGCCACTCAATGTGACAAAATGGCTGCTTCTTTGTCACATTCGATGAAAAAGGGCACCGATGTTAGTCGATGCCCCAAAGCGGCTGCAGGTTAAGCCCTACAGCGTATGTCTAAGACGAATCGAACTATTCGTCCCAGGAGAAGTTCTTACCAGTCTTTTTTGCCAGCAGCAAGAACAGGCCGATAATAACGTTGCACGCGATGCAGAAGATGAAGACGCCCTGGAAGGAGCCGACAAGCTCATAGACCTTCATCATAACGGGCATGCCAAAGGCGCCGACGATATAGCCCACGGAGCAGATCAGCGCGAAGATGCGACCGAAATCGCGGGAGCCAAAGACATCCATAACCAAAACGGTCAGGGCAGTGCCAGCGATGACGTACATTACGTCGTTCACGCCTGCTGCGAGGATGCTGAGCGTCGAGTTGCCGCTGCTCATCATGAGCATGACAAAGGAGAGGATGGAGACAGCGAGCCAGCCCAGAATAGCCTTCGTGCTGCCAAACTTATCGCAAGTGGTGCCGACGATCGGATTGAGGAACAGATCGAAGAGCGATGCAGCGGATACCATGAAGCCGCCCACCATGGGGCTAAAACCAACCTCGGAAGCATACGTCGGGAAGAGCTGGTTCATGCAGCAAGTGAGCTGAACGAGACAGAGGAAGCCGATGCAGAAGAAGAAGGCAGGCGACTTAATGGCGCGCGCATAGCTAACGCCACGCGTGCTATCCTCGGTCGTCTCCTCGGTCTCGGTGACCGTCTCGCCCTCGACGTAGCCATAGGGCAGCATGCCCTTGTCCTGAGGCTTATAGCGAATAATCAGGACGGAAGCGGGGAGAATGAGCACGGCGGAGACGCCAGCGAGCACCAGATAGCCAGTCCTCCAGCCAGCGGCCTCGATGACAGAGGTGATGACGGGACTCATGATGAGCATGTAAATCGAGTTCACTGCCCAAGCGAGACCGATTGCCAGGCCACCAGATTTTTTGAACCACTGGTCAATAACGTCGGACATGGCGACGCCGGTGGTGAAGGCAAAGCAAACGCCAATCAGGGCGCCAGCGGCGATGAACATCCAGACTTCGGTGTAGAAGGCCATGCCTGCGCCGGCAGCAAGTAAAATAAGCTCGACAACGGGGAGCCAAACCTTGCCAACGACCTTGGGAATGAGTTTTCCGACAAACGGAAGAGCTGCCGCAAGACCAATGAGCGTTGCGGTGAAGTAATACGAGAAGATGGAATAGTCAAACCCGAACTCCTCGCACACGGGTGCGACGAAGGAGCCCGCGATGACGCTATAGGATCCGGTCGTGCCGGCAGACATAAGGCCGAGCGCGATTACGAGAACCCATGCGTAAACCTTGCTGCTCTTTAACTTTGCATTTTCCATTGATACAGCTCCTAGAGACCCAGAAGGGCACACATAACGGCCTTGATGGTGTGCTGACGGTTCTCTGCCTCACGGAAGATGACCGAAGCGTTGGCCTCAAAGCACTCGTCGGCAATCTCAAAGCCCTCGGTGATGATCTCGCGATGGAGGTCGTTCTTGCACTGGTCGAGGAGCATTTTGCCGACACGGTGATCTGCGTTATGGACAGAGGGAAGCTCATGCATGCAGAAGATGTCGGGATTGTTGGTGCGCTTGCACAGCTCGCTGGTGACGCGATAGGGGTACAAAGACTCGGCATCGCCCAGCCAGGAGTTGTAGTCGTCGGGATCCAGAACCTCTTCGCCGCACTCGGGGTTGATGTAGCGCCACTCCTCGGTAACGATAACGTCAACGCCATCCAGGGCATCGAGGTCAGAGGTGATGGTAAAGGTCCTATTGGGAGCGTACTTGGCGTAGCAGGCCTCCACCTCTTCGATCATTTCCTTGCACATCTGATGACGGAGGTCGTCGGGGCCGATGGCGAGGAAGTCCATGTCGAGCATAGCGCACAGACGGCCATACCACACCGGGGCGCCGGCGCAGTTGCCAACGAAAGCCATCTTCTTGCCGCGGCTCGTACGCAAACCGCCCCATTGCTCTTCCATCGTAAGAGCGTCAGCGAGCATCTGAGTCGGGTGATCGCCGAGAGTAAGGGCATTGATGACCGGGATGTCAACCAGGTCGGCGACGTCATAGAGGAACTGCTCGTCCTTCTGTGCGCGGTAGACGATGAGATCGTACATGCCGTTAAAGACGCGCATGGCATCCTTGACGGTCTCGCAGTCACCCATGTGGGAGTTGGTCAGATAAGTGAAGCCCATGCCCAAATCATTGCAGGAGGTCTCGAATGCGCAACGAGTACGGGTCGAGCCCCACTCAAAGTTGGCGAGGACGTTTTTGCCGGGGAAGTAGCGCTGGTCGACACCAGACTTCTTCTGAGCCTTAAGGTTCCAGGCAAGATCGATGAGATAGCGGAAATCCTCGGAGGAGAGATCATGGATGTTGATGTAGTCGCGACCGCGGAGGCTGTTGTTCATGCCTATTTCCTTTCGAATTATTATCAAAATTATTGTTGAATGTGTCCCCGAGGAAAACACGGATATCCCTCGGGGAGCGGTACATGTGGCGCCTAAGCCAAAGAGCGCAGGCTCTAAGGCTCACTAACGACTGGCCGCCACGTCCTTAGTCCAGCAGTGCACGCCGCCGGACAGGTTAAGCGCGAGGGAATCAATCATGATGACTTTGCGATCGGGGAAGCAGCTCTCAAGAACTGCCTTGGCCTGCTCATCCTTCTCTTTCACGACCTCGCTCATGCCCTCGTGGTAATAACGCTGGCCAAGAACGACGCCGTTGCAAATCAGGAAGTTGCAGTAGCTCGCTGCGGCGTAGAAGTGGACGGGGCCCTCGGGCCAGGGGGTGCCATCCATAAACTTGCCGCCCATTTCGTCGATGAAGCCCTTATAGAGCTCGTAATCTTCATCGCCAGGGGCGATAACGACTTCAATAGGCTCGGCGGTGGGCATACGAACGATCTCGAAGGGCTTGCCCTCCCAGTCCGTTTCGTTGCTCAGGATCTCGTAGGCTGCCTCAATGCGGCGACGAGACTCTGCTCCAGCCTTGCTCGAGGCTGCCTCTTCATCGGACACCTCGGCAAGAAGAATCTTGTTCGGAGTGATAAAGCGACACATCTCATCAATGTGAGCTGCAAAGCTCATGCCAAAGACGGGAGTTCCGTCTTCCTTCTCGTCGAGGATGCCCAGTCGATAGTCGTCGTCCTCGAGCATAGGCTGCGGAAGCCAGATAACCTTGTTGAGGTTGTAGATGCGCTTATACTCGGCCTCTACTTCCTCTTTCGTGAACTCGGGATTACGCTTGCGGCATTCCGTGTCCTCGATGGCGATCAGAGTGCCGTGACCGTCAAACTCGCGGTCGCCGCCCTCCGAAACCATTTCGGAATTGACGATATCGAAGCAACCGAGCGCAACCGCCATGTGAACGGCTGCCTTACGTGCGGACTGGCACTCCGGGGAGTTCTTGTCCCACACGCCGTAATAGGTCCAAGCGGGGTTGACCATATAAGAATGGCCCTTGTCGTCGACCATGATGCTGGGACCGTTGTCGCGGACATAGAAGTTGGAGTCTTCGAACTGCGTGATCTCGATGCGATCGAGATCAACCCCCTCCTCCTTCAGGCGCGAGCAAGCCTCCTCATAGGAGCCGGGGGTGCCGCAATTGAGGTTGACCGTAACGTCGCCATACTCGAGCAGAGCCTTGATCACGTCAACGCAGGGCTGGCGGTTATCGTAGCCCTCTGCACGGATGTAATCGGGAAGCCATGTCACATAGACGTTGGAGCGCTTCTCGAACTCGCCCGGCATACGATAGTTCTCGTACATGGTTGGTCCTTCCGTCGGGTTTCCCGCGATGCTGTCCGGCCGCGACAATAGCAGGGTTTCACCTGCTATAGTACTACTATACCTACCGTTCGGTAGATAATTTTGAATAATTGCCGCTCGCCTACTGATACATACCGTTCGCCGTATATAGTGGTCATGTTTGGACACGAATTGATGTTCCGTTGCCATCCTTAATAATGTTGGTAGTGCGGAAGTGATTTGCAATGGAGAAATGCAGCGTGAGCACAAGAAAAAAAATATTGGACGCAATGTACGATCTTGTGGCAGAAGTCGGTTATGACAAAGCGTCTATCGGAAAGATTTGCGACTTTGTCGGTATATCCAAGCCGTCGGTGTACTACTACTTTCCCTCTAAAGAGGAGATTTTCACTACGCTCTTGGACAGCATGTTTCCGACCATTGACTATCAGCGCGACTACTCGCTAATAGTCGATAGGGACGGGTTCAAGGCCGCGCTTATCGAGCTCGGCAATTCAGTTATAGGTGGCTATCGAAGCGATGAAAAGCGCCGGCGCGTGCTGGCCGAGGTTAGCGTTCAAGCAAATCGAATTCCTGCAGTTCAGGAACGTCAAGCGACGGCGACCAAACGAACCATGGATGCGCTTAAAGACATCCTTCTTCATGGTGTAGAGATTGGCGCGTTTTCCGATAGCGCCGACGTAATGCTCTACGTACAAATTCTTTATACCGTTCTGGAGGGAGCAAGCAATACGGTCGCTCAAGGTGAGGATATTGATGAGAAAGCGGTTTGGGCGGGAATAGTCGAGCTTATGTTCAAATAAACCAGCCAAGCTGAAGCGCATGTTGGCACCCATGGTGCCTGCGGGCAACCTTTAAAACGAAAACAGGGGTCGACTCCAGTCTGGCTTGGAGTCGACCCCTGTTGCATGGCAATCTATGCCGATGCAAATCGGCGCTTATTACTTTTCAGCAGCCTTATTGAGAAAGCCGGAAACGATAGCAAACGCAGCAATCATATGGTTGCAGGCAATGCAGAAGATAAATACTCCCTGGAATGACCCTGCCATGCCGTAAACCTTCATCATGACCGGCATTCCAAAAGCACCGACGACATAGCCCGCTGAGCAAACGATCGAATAGATCCTTCCAAAATCGCGTGATCCAAAGAGCGAGAGGAGAAGCATCGGCATTGCGGTTCCAACGATGGCGAACATGACATCGTTTACACCAGCCGCAATGATGGAAACGGTCTCATTGCTTCCGCCAATGATAAGAAGCAGGAATGAAAGAATGCTGACACCTGTCCATGCGACCGTTGCTTTAATAGCGCCAAGCTTGTCGCATGTTTTGCCCACGAAGGGATTTAGGAAGATATCGGAGAGTGAAGCTGCCGAGACCATTAAGCTTCCTACGATAGGATTGAAACCGACCTCGCTTGCATAGGTTGGAAACAGCTGGTTCATGCAGCAGGTGAGCTGCGCCACGCAAAGCAAGAGGACGCAGAGAATAATAGACGGCGTTTTCGCGGCATCGCGGAGTGCCATGCCCGAAAGAACATCTTCCTGCTCATCGGCGCTGCAGCTCTCATGGGTTTCGGAGGCGGTCTCTCCGTACGGAAGCATGTTACGATCAGAGGGGTTAAGGCGAATGATAAATGCGCTTGCAGGCAAAATCATAGCTGCAGAAACGGCCGCAAGCACGATGTATCCCGTACGCCAGCCTTGCTGCTCGATGACCAGCGTAATGACAGGACTCAATAACAGCGTGCAGAGAGAATTAACGCCCCAAGCGAGGCCGATGGCAAGACCGGACGATTTGCTGAACCATTGGTCAATGACATCGGACATGCAGACGCCCGTTGTAAACGAAAAGCAGATGCCGATCACTGCGGCGGAGACGGTGAACATCCAGACCTCGGTGTAGAACGCCATTGCAGCGCCGGCGGCAATAAGGACGAGTTCAATGCAAATATGCCATGGTTTGCCGATTACTTTTGGAATGAAGCGACTCAAAAGCGGAAGCCCAAGCGCAAGGCCAAGAAGAATCGCGGTGAAATAGAAAGAAAAAGAAGTGTAGTCAAAGCCCAGATCTTCACATACTGGAGCAACGAATGAGCCGGCAATAATGCTATATGTGCCAGTTGTTCCGGCGAACATTAAGCCGAGCGCAATAACGACGACCCAAGCAAATGCGCCGCTTTCACGGAGACAATCTTTTTTGGCTGGTGTGGTGAGAGTCATGGTTGCTCCATTTCTATCGGCAATACATCCTATATGCCTACCGATAGGTATATAAACCAGAGGACTCTTCGTCAAGCATTAAGCGGGGGGAGGGAGTTCTTAACCTGCCGAACGGTAATTAGACCCCGATTTCGCAAGGGTCTCAATGTGACAAAGGGACTGTCCCTTTGTCACATTATTCGGAGCGCAGGGCTTCCACGGGATCCTTTTTGGATGCGCTGCGGGCAGGCAGCAGGCCGGCAACGACCGTCAACAGCACCGAAATCGCGATGAGCACTAGCGCATCCCGCACGGGCAGGCTCATCAGATTGGGTACCTGTTTGGCAGCAAGCGCCCAGGCATTAACCGGAAAGCTCACGGCCACCACGACGACAACAGCAAAGACGCCGGCAATGAGGCCCTCGATAAAGGTCTCGGCATTGAATACGTTGGCCACGTTACGCTTCGACGCGCCGATTGCGCGTAGGATGCCGATCTCCTTCTTGCGCTCCAGCACGCTGATGTAGGTGATGATGCCGATCATGATGGAGCTCACGACCAGACTGATGCTCACGAACGCGATCAGCACCAAGCTGATGGTGTTCACGATGTCGGTCACCGAACCCATGATGATACCCATGTAGTCGGTGTACGAGATTGCCTGCTCATCGTGGCCGGCGGCTTTGACCTGCTTGTTGTACGCGTCGATGCGATCGAGCACGCGCTCCTTGGCCTCAAAGTCGCGCGGGAAAATCTTGACCGAGATGGGATCTGCCTCGTCCGCATAGCCCAACGTGGTCAGATTGTTGTCGTAGGTGAGCTTCGACGCCTTCGCATAGCTCATCATGAGCGAACTCAGGTCCTCGGCGTCCATGTTGAAGTGAATGGCATGAGCAAAGGCACTCGCATCCACGTGCATGGCGCTCGCCAGGTTGGCAAAACCCGAAGACATCTGCGTCGCCATCTGGTCCATAAGCCCTGCTGCGCCCGCCTTAAGCTGGGACGATACGGTCGTCGCAATCTGCTCGCTGATTGTCTTCATCGCCTGGTCCATAGCCTGCTGCAGATACGGAGCCAGCTGCTTTTGCACATAGTCGGTCATCGCCTGCTGGAGACGCTCTGCCAGGGAATCGCCGCCGAGGGCCTTGAGCTGAGCCAGGCATTGTTGGGCTGCGGCATCATTCTCAAGATATGTCGAGAATGCGGCAGCAAGCTTTGACGCGTCCTTAAGCTCTTCGGGCGACAGTGCCCTAAACTGATCAGACTGCAAAAAGCCCTCAAACAGCTGGTTGGCTAGTGTTCCCACCTGCTGCATTTGCTCGGGTGTGAGTTCCAGACCGTCAAAGATACCCGAGAAATCTGGGGTTGGCGCTTTTGCCATGATGTCGCTGAAGTCGATGTCCTTGCCAACGCCCGAAAGGTCAATGTCCAGCCCCGACAGATCGATGCCAGAAAGGTCCATACCGCCGGCCGCACCCGAGAGCGCAGACGCATCAAACGAGAACGCGCTCTTCAGCGCCGCCTCGTCAACGCTGAACATGCTGCCCAGATCCACGCCTTGCTTGGCCTCGCCCTGCAGTTTATCGAAAGACTTGCCCGTAAAGACATCCGTCTCGGGGCGGGCGAGTTGCTCTTGCACAATCTGCGAATCGGCGGCGCGCTCCATAAGCTGACGAGTTAGTGCATGCGTATAGGCAATGCCCGGGGTCAATGCGCTCGCATTGGCCGTCTCGTTAGGTCGCACCACGCCCACAATGTGCACGTCGATACCGTCGGCAACCTTGGCGGCCATAAAGTCGGCGTCACCAGACATGTCGGTCCACGTGCCAGTCTCTTCGTTTTTACGATAGGCATTGGCCGGCGACAACACCTTAAACGTCGTGGACAGCGCATCGTCGTAGGTAAAGTCGGTACCGGTCTCGGGTGCTTTGACCCCACCGTCAGCCGTCATAGCGCTGTTAACCAGATTGTTAAGTTCATTGATATCCAGCGCGCCGATGCTGTAGAGCGTGTAGTCGCCCACCGTACCGCGACTCGAAAGCACCATCACGGCTTCGCTGGCGGACGTGGGCCAGTGACCGGCTACGACATCGTACTGGCTGTCGAGCAGGCTCTGGTCGTCAATCATCTCGTTGAAGACCGAGGTTCCCATGGAGTCCATGCTCACCGTTGCCGCCGAGCTCGCGCCTCCGCTCATAGCCTCGGTCATAGCGTTGGGAACAAGCCGAACGGGCTTCTCGTCACCCTTGCCCGCACGATAGACAACCGGCGTCACGCCGTAGCCGTACTGGATAGCGTTGACTTCTCTATCGATGCCGTCGCCACCGGCATCGAGCCATGCCTTAAAGCTCGTCATGTCGTTGGACTTAACGCTCGCAAACATATCCTTTACGGCCGTGACCACGGGGATCTTATCGGTTCCCTTAGCTTTGCCACCAGTACCGTCGGACAAATCCCCGCCGTTGGACACCTCGTCATCCGCAGCCCCCTGACCACCCATCATGGACGACAGGTCGTAGTCCTGCTTGGAAATGGTGAGCGGATAGCTCGAGAGCGTATCCTCCTCGACCTTTTTGATGTAGCCGTTTACGCCGTTGGACAGCGCCAGAATCGCCGCGATACCGATAATGCCAATCGAGCCCGCAAAGGCAGTCATGGCCGTGCGGCCCTTCTTGGTCATAAGGTTTCGGGCAGAAAGCCCCAGCGCCGTCACAAAGCTCATCGAGGTTTTGCGCGTAGGCTTGGCCTCGCGGCGCGTGGCGTCAGCGACATCGAAAGGATCGGAATCGTCGGTGATCTTGCCGTCCGCCAGATTGACGATGCGTGTGGCATATTGGTACGCCAGCTCGGGATTGTGCGTGACCATGATGACCAGGCGGTCGCGCGCCACGTCCTTGAGCAGGTCCATGACCTGTACGGATGTCGTTGAATCCAAAGCGCCGGTCGGCTCGTCAGCAAGGACGATCTCAGGATCATTTATCAGGGCGCGGGCGATGGCCACGCGCTGCATCTGTCCGCCCGATAGCTGGCTCGGACGCTTGTTCACGTGCTCGCCCAGGCCGACTTTCTCCAACGCCTCGCGCGCACGCTGACGGCGCTCGGCATGCCCCACGCCCGTGAGCGTGAGCGCCAGCTCCACGTTTTCCAAAATGGTCTGATGCGGAATGAGGTTATAGCTCTGGAACACAAAGCCGATGCGGTTGTTACGGTAGGCATCCCAATCGCGATCGTGAAAGTCTTTGGTCGAAATACCGTCGATCAGCAGGTCGCCGGAATCGAAATGATCGAGCCCACCGATAACGTTGAGCATCGTGGTTTTACCCGAGCCCGAGGGGCCCAGAATGGCCACGAACTCGTTATCGCGAAAAGACAGGCTTACGCTGTCGAGCGCCACCTGCGTAAACGACTGCGTAACGTACCTTTTGCAAATACCCTTGAGCTCCAGCATGGACGGCAACCTCTCCCACGCGGGCGCACTTGCCCGCTCTCCCCCGCCGTTCGTATTCGACGCGTTTGTCCTACTCTATCCCCATTTTTTGCCGGCGCCAGTGAGGAATGTAACGAACCGCGCCAAAAAACGAACGGGACGGCGCCTAAAAGAAGAGGTCCCGAGCGGGACCTCTACATGGTGGAGATTATCTTGAAAGATAGCGGACTACTTCGCACAGCGACACACGATCCTCGCTATGCTTTACGCGTTTTCTACTGCTCGCTATTCGCAATCGCCTGGTCGATAAGCTTGTCGAGTGCCGCGCGCTGCTCGGCGGAGCTGATGGCTCCCACGATTGGATCCCCTACGATGTTGCCATTCTGATCGATGACATACGTTGTCGGGAACGAGAACAAATTTGACGTGAACTTACCGGCCTCGCTATCCGACTTGAACCAGATGTTCTTATATGTCACGCCCTTCTTGCTCAGCACGTCCTTGGCATCTGCAATCTCGCCCTTGTTGCCATCGAGCGTAAAGGAATTGACGCCCACGACCTGGCCGCCCTTCTCGGCAAGCTCCTGATTCAGTTTCTCAAGATCGCCCAGCTCGCCCACGCACGGCTTGCAAGTGGTGAACCAGAAGTTCATGACGGTGACCTTGTTCTTAGCGAACAGCTCGTCGCTGCTCACGTCGTTGCCATCCAGATCCTTGCCCGTAAAGCTGGGGAACTTCGTCGCCTCGCTCGAAGCATTGGCACCAGCTGTCATGCCAGCGGTCGAAGCGTCGACGCTCTCGCCTGAGCTCGGCGTGCTTCCACAGCCGGGGAACTCCTTCTCCAGGCTCTCGAGCTTGTCCTCGATCTCCTTGATCTGCTGTGCACCGGCCTTGAGCGTCTTAAGCTCATCCGCCGTGAACTCATCCTTGGCGCCGTCGATAGTCTTGAGCAGGAAATCGCCGTAATTGCTGCCGTCCTCAATCATTGCCGAGTCTTTATTTGCCGCATTGAATACCTTTTCCCACAGCGCGTTATCACTCGAAAAGATATCGTTCTCCTTCTGCATGAGTTTTGCATACAACTCGGCGGCCTCGTCGGCATTGGTCGGCTTCTGCGCAGTGAGTTCTGCGATCTTGGAATCGGAGCCCGCAGATTCGCTCGAATTGCCGCCAGGTGCCGAGCACGCCACAAGACACAAGGCCAGCACCGGCACCATAAACAGGGCCGCAATCTTAGAAAGCTTCATAGTCATTCCTCCGTTTTGTCGAAGCTTGTTTACTTTTATCGGCGGTCAAGGGAAACTTTTCCGCCGACACATCCAGGCCATAGCGATAGCTGATGGCATCGACGGGACAGGCCCCGATGCACTTTCCGCACCGGATACATTCGGCATGATTGGGCGCGCGGACCACATCAACGTCCATCTGACAAACCCTTGAACACTTGCCGCACGAGACGCATTTGCACGCGTCAACCTGAATCCCCAACAAGGACACCCTATTCATGAGCGCATAGAATGCGCCGAGCGGGCAAATCCATTTGCAGAAGGGGCGGTAGAACAAAACACTCAGCACTACCACGGCAATGAGAACGACAAGTTTCCAAGTAAAGAGATGTCCCAACGCAGATCGAATGCCGGCATTGGCAATGGCCAGCGGAATGGCGCCCTCGAGCACACCCTGCGGACAGATGTACTTGCAAAAGAACGGGTCCCCCATCCCCACATCGTTGACCACCAAGACGGGCAGCAGCACCACGGCAAACAGCAGCACGACGTATTTGATGTACGTGAGCGGCTCAAGCTTTTTCGTGGAAAGCTTTTTGCCGGGAATCTTATGAAGCAGCTCCTGCAGCCAGCCAAACGGGCACAGAAAGCCGCATACAAAGCGTCCCAGCAGCACGCCGAGCAAAATGAGCGTACCGGTAACATAGTAAGAAAAGTTGAACTTGGATGAACCTACCACCGACTGGAACGACCCGATGGGGCACGCACCCGATGCCGCGGGGCACGAATAGCAATTAAGTCCAGGTACGCAGACTGTTTTTCCCGCGCCCTGATAGATGCCGCCTTTGGCAAAGTTTGGCAGGTGAATGTTGGTGACCAGCGTCGCCGCCGCCTGAATGAATCCGCGAAATCGGGCCAAAACATGCGACGCAGTGTTTTCTCTTTTATCCAATTCCGATACACTCCAAGCACAGCCTAATCGCTTTGGCCAGCACGGCATCCGCCTCGCCACGCATAACACCAAAGCACACCATGGCAATTCCGACGATCAACAAAGCGACCTGTACCACGGGCTTTACCGCTTTGAACAACCTGACCACTCCTTTCGTTACGCGACCATTGGACCATATCGACTATAAAATCCGTGTTAAGCGCGATTTGGAATGTGCAAGGAGACTGTTATGCGTATTTTGATCGTCGAAGACGAGCGAGCGCTGTGCGATGCAATCGCGCGCAGCTTGCGAAACTTGGCGTACAGCGTCGACTGCTGCCACGACGGACAGGAGGCGCTCGACCTGCTGGGCGTCGAAGTCTTTGACCTCGTGGTACTCGACCTCAACCTTCCCCGTATCGATGGCATGACCGTGCTCAGGGAACTTAGGAAAACCGACTGCGAGACCAAGGTGCTGATTCTGTCCGCGCGTGGCGAAGTATCCGATAAGGTCGACGGACTCGATGCCGGCGCCAACGATTACCTCACCAAGCCGTTTCATCTGGACGAACTTGCGGCAAGGATCCGCAGCCTTACCCTCAGGCGCTTCGCACAAAGCGACATAGTATTAACCTGCGGAAAACTCAGCTTTGACACCAAGGCGCGCATCGCTTCCGTGGGCAGCGAGGCCTTATCTCTTACACGCAAGGAAACGGGAATCTTGGAATACCTGATGCTTAATCAGGGGCGACCGGTAAGCCAAGAGGAGCTTATCGAGCACGTTTGGGATAGCAGCGTAAACAGCTTTAGCAACGCAACCCGCGTTCATATCTCGTCGCTCCGCAAAAAGCTACGCAGCGCTTTGGGATACGACCCGATTCGCAATCGGATTGGAGAGGGCTACGTCATGGAGGATGGAGAATGAAAGGGCTTTCGCTGCAATGGCGCATAACGATCATGACGGCACTGCTCACGTGTGCGGCATGCGTTCTGACGAACTGCCTGGTCGGCTATACGGGCATGCGCTACATGGATGCCATCGGCAGTGACATCTCAGCCTTTAACGCAACCGGCGAAGATTCGCCCCAGGCGTTCGACCCGACGAAAGCGGTCCCCGATGACAGAGTCACGATCGTCGTAAACGACGCACAGGAGTCTTTTGGCACGACAGCCTGGTACATCACGGCTGGAGTCACGCTCCTTGGCGGCGTGCTGGCATACTTTGTGAGCGGCCGTGCACTTAAACCGCTACGGGCTTTTGCAGCCCAGGGTGAGCGCGTGCAGCCTGACAACCTAAGTGAAATCAGACTCAATGAAGATATGCTCACCGAGCTACAACGATGCAGCGCCTCTTTCAACGACATGATCGCCCGTCTTGGCGAAGGGTTCTCTGCACAGCGTCAGTTTACCGGCAACGCCGCACACGAGCTGCGCACCCCGCTCGCCCTTATGCAAGCACAGATTGAACTATTCATCTCCGAGCACTCCGGTTTGCAACCCGAAACTGCCGAGCTACTCGGCCTGCTACAAGAACAAACCGAGCGCATGTCTCGAATGGCCAAGGTATTGCTCGAGATGAGTGAGCTCCGCAGCGTTCCTTGCGAGGACGATGTGGAGCTTGGCCCCTTGTCCGAAGAGGTCCTCACCGACCTTGCGCCACTTGCCGAAAAAAGGGGCATAGCCCTCAATTGTGCTGGAGACGCTCTAGTAATCGGGAGCGACACGCTCCTCTATCGGCTGGTGTTTAACCTGGCCGAAAACGCTATCCGCTATAGCCGCACCGACTCGAGCGTTACCCTCTCCATCTGCGACAACGACAGCCACGTGTTCCTGCGAGTCGAGGACCAGGGGCCGGGAATACCCAAGCAGTACCGTGAGAGCATCTTCCAACCGTTCTTTCGTCTAGACAAATCCCGCAGCAGGGCATACGGCGGCGCAGGACTCGGGCTAGCGCTCGTTTGGGAGATTGCAGCGCTTCACGGTGGCACGGTAGAGGTCGAAGCAAGTTCCGAGAGCGGGACCACCATGCTCGTAAGCCTTCCAAAACGATCCGTAGCGTTAACCGAACAGTAAAACGAAAGGGGTCCCGAGCAACAGGAGTACAATTGCTGCTATTGTTGCCAGCTGTTGGGAGATGGAAGATGGACTGCGATGGCTACCCATGCGTTCCCATGCCGTTGATGTGCACTGCCTTTGTGCCGGGGCAGATTGACGCTGCGGTTGCAGGCATTTCCGACCCCGATTCACGCACCATCGCCACGGCAGAAGCGCTGTACTTTCGCGGACAGGCCGCCCTCGCTGCCAAGACGGCACGTCCCTATCTTGACGCCACCGATTCCGCACTGCGCTATTCCGCATGCTTTATCTGCGGATACGCCAGTCTGTCGCTCAACCGTATCGCCGACGCCCGCCGTTGTCTTGCGGGCATCCTCGATACGCCAACTGACGAGGAATCACCCGCCGTCCACGCCACGCATATCCTGTTCGCCTCGGCCGCAAGCGTCCTGTTGCACTTGTCTTCCCCGTATTCTGCCGAAGAGTTTTATCCACTTGCGGCGCATCTGCCCGAAGGCCTGCGCCTGTTCGCCAGCTACGTGATGGCGCACGCCTTGTATCTGCGCGGCGAATACGGCCGCAGCCTAGGCATGGCGGAAAACGCCCTGATTATGAAACAGGGAAGCTATCCCATCTCGGAACTATTCCTGCACCTGGCAGCTTCCATGGCATGCATGAGCCTCAAGGACATCGACGCCGCAAAAACGCACTTCGGAGCTGCTTGGGACATTGCGCGCCCCGACGGCCTTATCGAGCTCTTCGGCGAACACCACGGCCTTTTGCAGGGGCTTATCGAGGCATGCCTAAAAACGCAATACCCTGACGACTTCGCGCGCATCATCGAGATCACGTACCGCTTCAGCTACGGCTGGCGGCGCATCCACAACCCCGATTCGGGCGAGGACGTGGCCGACGATCTAACGACCACGGAATTCACCATGGCCATGCTCGCCTGTCGTGGGTGGACCAACGCCGAAATCGCACGCCATATGGGAGTATCGCCGGGCACCGTCAAAAACCGACTATCCGGCGTATACGCAAAGCTTGGCATCGGCACACGCGCCGAGCTAGTCGCGCATATGTTACGTTAGCGACCGGACTGCCAAGCGCATCGAACGCATTCCGGAACCCGGCGCTTCGCTCGATCAATTTGGACATTTTGACCCTTGAACGGCACTACCGCTACGGGGCGCCTTCTCGCAAAATTGGATTATTTCCACCGATACTTGCGGGATGGGAGCCCAAGATGCTTGATCGCCGTTCGTTACTTGTCGCCGGAGCGTCCTCGTTAGCGAGCATTATGTTGCCGCGCGTGCCGGGAAGCGAAAATGCCTTCCTGCTGCCGTTCGCGCCCGCCGAAGCCTATGCCGACGAAAAAGACCCCTTCAGGGTGCTCGTTCTCTCGCGCACCATGTTTGGTGTGGTCGTGGTCGACGTCGCCAACAAGAATATGCCCATCAAGGGAGCGCAGGTCACGCTCACGTCGCGCTACGCCGCAGGCAAGCAGCTCGCCGCCACGACCGATGACGAAGGCACGGCCATCTTTGAAATCGCGCCGCTTTCGGAAGGCTACGTAGACGAGGCGACGCTTCTCGACGCGTACGACTTTAACGGCGGCATCTCCATTAGCATGGCGGGCTACCGCGATGTCGAGATTCCCCTCGCGCGCGTCCAAGGCGGCACCGCCATTACCGCACCCACACGTCCGCTCTCCGATGGCGAGCCGTACTTTCGACAGCTCACATTCGACGAATGGGACATCCAGTACGCCGACGCCACGTTTATGGCAATGCCAGCGGACGAAGCAGCAAACGACCAACCCGACACGCATGCTTTTACCGTGCAGGCCCATCTGCCGCAGGGCGGGCAGGCAACGTTGCATATCAATAAAGTGATGCCCGCTGCGGGCAGCTCACCCGAAACCGTCACGCAGATCGGCCAGATCAAGGCCAGTGCATCGGGCGCGGATAATCTGGCGACGTTCACGCTCGAAGACACGTTCCTCGATGCAGCTTCGGGCCTTCTGGAAGAAGGGTGCAGGCTGCGCTTTGTCCTCGACTACCAGGGCAAAACCTACACGCTCTCCTCCCCCATGGCCGTTGTCACTGCGCCGGCGGCAAAGGCAGAATCGGGCTCGACCACTATCGTCCCCACCACCATGGACCAAGAGATCACTCCGTTTGATTTCCCCGCGGCGTTTCCCGGCATCGGCGGCAATAAGTTCACGTGCTGGATGCCCACATTTCCGATCCTCTTCGATTTCTCGTTTGCTGGATACGTGCTGTTTGGCGGAGGATACAAACCAGCCAGCTATATGAACGATTCAGGCAATCCGGATCCGGAGTACTGGAAGAAGTCACCGCGTGAGTCGGGCGCCAAGCAGGCAAACCGTTACCTCGACGAAATGGAGGGGAAGTGGAATCAATATAAGAGTATGAGTGCCGGTTCGGGCACCGATCCAAGAAACACCAAGCTCCTTCGCCACCATTGCACGCCGCTGTTCACGATGGATATCGCCACACAGCTGTACGGCTCGCTCGCCTACGATTGGGTGGGCAAAACCTGGGGCAACAACAACGACCCCGCATACGGCAATATTAAGGCCCTCTTCCAGATAAGAACCGACCTCAATTGGACCGAGCAGTTTACCCTAGGACCGGTGCCATTTTTCCTAAACGTCAACCCCTGGGTGCTGGCAAAACTGGCGCTCGCCGTGGGTGCCCACACGCACGGCAGCGGCGCGGCGTTTTTTAAAAACATTTCGCTCGACTATTCAAACACGTCGGGCTCGTTCACCATCCAGATCGGGCTTGCCGCCACCTTTGGCGCCGGCGTTGCAGGCGTCGCTTCGTCTGCCGTGCGCGGCGCCGCATCCCTCACGCTGTTCATTGGGTACGAGAAGGCAGATGGACACCAGCTTCCGCGACTGCGCGTAGGTGCAGACGTCGATGTCGATGTGATACTCCAGTTCGTAATGTTCAAGTGGACCACCAAGGCTTGGTCGGGGTCGTGGCCCACACTCATCGATTCGTGGAATATGTCGGTGAACAATGGCGACCAGTATGTGCTCCAGCGCTCTGAGCTCGCATTGGGTGGAGATACGCCTTATACGCTGGATGCCTGCTTCGGCTCGGCCGGCAACATTGAGGCGGGCGGCGTGCCGCAATTTATCGCATCGGCCACCATCGTCACCAACGCCGAACTGCTCGCACGCGCCGAGGTTAAGGCCGCTGCCGTAAACGCCGCGCCTGTCGTGCGCGATTGGGATCGGGCGGTCACGCGCATTGAGCTCGAGGCGGATGCAGAAAGCGACGACACGGGACAGATCGAGCATTTCGTCCATGCACTGATAGAGAACGACGAAAACGCCGCGCCGATGTATGAGTACACCTACATCGGTCAGGCAACGAACACCGTTGCCGACCCGAACGCCGATTCTGCCGGCGTGTCGGAGGACGAGCGTGGCGGCATCAAGCCCTCGAGCGACAACATGCTGTTTGCTGGCGTGCTCAGCGAAGCCCACATGAAGCTGGCAATGATTGCCGGCGTAGAATGCCTGTTCCGTATCGCCTCGGTGCGCTACGGCGACAATGGTCGCTCGCGCCTGGTGGTACACACAAAGGCAAACGGAACGTGGTCCGCTCCCACGCCTGTGGACTTTCCCCTTGGGTTTGGCGAGGAAGACGTGGAGCGCGACGGCATATACGATTACGACTTCGACGTAGTGGAATATACGGACAGAAGAGGAAACCAGGACGCCTACGTGCTGTTGGTCTCGGGCGAGCGCCCCGACGGCGACAGCACCCTTTTCGATACGGCAAGCACAGCCGGCATACTGTCCGTTGTGCGCCTGCGCATAAGCAACGACGGAGTTCGCGTGATGTCGCACACGTCGTGGCGCAGCATCTCGCGCGGCCGCCTTCAGGAGGATGGCCACCATTGTCTGCAGTGTCCACGCATCACGGTGGGCAAGACGCTGGTCGACGGGCGCCTGTCGGGCGCTTACCTCCACCGCCGCGGAACCACCGCAGAAAAGGCACTGGGCAATGAGGCAGAGGTTGCGCTGGAGTGCTTCACCCTGTGGTCGGATGATTTGGGCGACAGCCTCACGTTCCGTCAGGTCCTCCGCTTTCCGCAAGCACCGTCGAGTATCGAGCTGGGCGAGCCCGAGAATATCAACGGCAAAATGGTGGTGCCCGTTGCGTACGAGACCGCAGACGGTTGCGGCTGCACATCGTACGCCGTGATCGGCCAGTCCATTGCGGGCTGGGGCGTTATGTCACCAGACGCCACAGTACCCCATGCGGTGCCGTGGCCACAACATTCGGGCTTTTTGGCAACCGTCAACGAACAACTGCAGCATATTACTTGGACGCGAGGCGCATCGGCATTTGCAACGCAGCCCGTGGGTGCCGCAGGCTGTGGCCCGGCATCGTTTAGCGTAAGCAACAACGGCAGGTGCGTGCTCTATGTAGAGAACACCGATGGCAAGGTGGGACAAACCTACGACGAAGAAGGCAACCCGGTAGCAGTGATGGGCAAGCACTTCCGCATCTTCGCCAGCACCTTGGCAGGCGATCTGTTCACGGAGCCGTTCGTGATGTGCGAGCTGGACCATCCCGTCGATCAGATAACGACTTTTTTGACGTCGGGAGGCATGCTCTCCGCGCTCGCCACGCACATTGTGAGCGCGGAGAAGAGCGAGGCGGAGCTGCACGGCATCGAAGTACCCTTGGTGGCGTGTGCCACTCCGACGGGCGCGGTCGCTACCTCGGGCGCGGTGGTGCCCGGGGCAGCAGGTGAATCCTTTATGGTCACGGTGCGAAACGACGGCAACACCTTGCTGACCGCCGGCACGATCGGTCTGTACCGAGAGGGTTCCAGCCAGCCGTTCTCTAGCGCGTCCATCGGATTCGGAGCGAACGCACGCATGGCTTCGATCTACGATCCAGAGCTTGCCGAGGACGCTTCGGCCAACGACATGGCACACGTGAAGTACGCGCTCGAGACGCTGGGCGCACGTTTTGCAACGCACCCGCTGGTAGCCGACAACGGCAACGCCGTGCTGGCACCGGGTTGCACGGCACAGTTCCGCATGAGCTTCGCCATTCCCGAGAGTTGGAGCGACGAAGTGGGCAAACGCGTAACGCTGTATGCGAAGGCGCGTAATCTGGTAGCGCTCGATCCCGTAACGCTCGAGGAAATTCGACCGGGCGCAAACTCGGCGCTGGGTGCCGTGCTGCACGAGCTTCATGTGCCCGACGCGGCATGCGAACGCTCAGAAGTTCAGGTCGGCGTATGCGACAGCGCGGATACGACGGGGCTTCACGATGCACCGATGACGGCGGACGGCGGTGGTGGCTCGAGTGGCGGTGGTACTGACAAGGACGGCGACTCCGGCGGAAGCAGCTCCAGCAGTGGCAAGGACCACGGCACTAACAAGCGCTCCGGAAAAGCGGGCGCGCTTGCGGGCACGGGCGATGTCAACGCTCCCCTTACGGCAGCCGCTGCTGCACTCGCCGCGGCAGGCGCCGGCCTCATCGCCTACAGCGCCCGCCGCACGGCGCTCGAAAACGACGCCCCCGATGAGGTCAATTCGGATAAGCCCCGCTAGCTCCTAGTTGCTTTTACGAGAGACGCCGACTCGGCTCATCGAACATCAAAAGGGGCTGGCCCCGATAACTCGGAGCCAGCCCTGAGTCGCCTGACGTGGGAATCGCAGCCTGTTACTTGAGCTTCAGAGCCTCCATCATGGGCACGGCGGCGTCCCAATCGATCTTCCAGCCAATCGACACGCGGACGGTTTCACCCGTTGCGGGAGCCGTCGCAAACAGTGTATGGCCGTTGTCGGGACCGGTAAAGCGCAGCCACGTTATGCCGTTGTACTCGACCTGGTCGGTTGTTGTCTCCTTGCCTTCGTAGACCTGCTCTAGGCTTGCAACCTCTTCCTCCGGCGAGCGCGGGAAGATGCTGATGTTCAGGTGTCCTCCAGTCTCGTCATGGAAGAAGTTTGCCTTTTCACGCTCTTCGTCGGACGAATCCAGCGTGTACCCATCGGCGGCCTCGATGCTGTACGATGCGCAGTCGATGCCCGTTAAATCTGCCTTCTCGCCAGAATCGGCCACGCCGCCGGCCGCCTTGAACTCCTTGGTCTCGCATCCCGTGGTGTCAAAGTGCATGGCCTCGTGGTTCTTAGCGGGGGCATAAGCGTCTACGAACTCGACAGTGATAGGCCCTTAGTACGCCGTCTTGGGCGCCCAGAAATACACGTACTCAACGGTCTCGCCCGAGCCGATATCTGGCCTCTCGGAAAGGTCGATGCCCTCGTGCAGCTCATCGGGGGCCTCGCTTGCAACGTAGTCGAGCACGGCCGCCTTGCCGGAAGTAAACAACGGGTCGCCTGCCTCAAGATCGCCCTGGGCAGCATGCACGTTAAAGGAACTGAACGTCCTGTTCTTTGTGTTGTTGTTGGTGATCTTGATGTGCAGGTAAAAGCCGTCCTGTAGCTTGGCATCGCCACGATAGAACGTACCGTGAGCCACCGACTCATAGGTAATGCCTGCCACCTCGACCGTCTGCGAATCATAGGCTTTGGGCTTTTCCTGCACAGGCGCGCTGCCGCCCGAACTGCCAGCCGAGCCGCTCGGAGCACTACCGCCACAGCCGGCCACCGTACACGCCAGCACGGCCGAAAGCGTCACGGTGGGAATTCCTAACAGCAGCTTCTTCGTCATGGGCTTCATCATCCTCACCGCTCCTTTCGCTTGCACCTCATCCGTTGCCCAAGGCCTTCGTCGTCCCGTGGCATCGGCTTCCACTATGAGCGTATGACGAAACACGGCGCCGGCGAAGTGACCCGTGGCCCAAATAACGACCCACCAGCGTTCCTTATGGGCCAAAAGAACTCGCACATGCACGCCCCCGGCCCATAAAACGAGACGTCTGTCCCAATGTTCGATTCGATCCAACAATCCGCACGACACGTTTTCGACAACGTATCCAACCGCAAACGCAGCAAGACGCATTCGGCCGCCTTCAAATTTACTCGGGCAGAACCGACTCGGTTTTGTCCGAGTAAACTCGAGCATAAACTGATCCATGCGATACAATTAACTCGGACAAAACCGAGTCGGAAGGAACCGAGTAAGTGGAATTTATTGGCAGGGAGCGTGAGCTCGCCCGTATTAAGAAAACGCTCAAAGCACCCGAGCAGCGCAATGTTCTCATTTACGGCAGGCGTCGCGTCGGAAAAAGTGAGCTCATCAAGCAGGCGCTAACCGATTTGTCGGACGTCGCAACGGTCTATTACGAGTGCCGCCAAACCTCCGAGGCAGACAACCTCGAGAGTCTGTCCGTCCTTGTTGCTGAAGCGCTGGGCTTTCCTCCGCTCGCCTTCACAGGCATCCGCGAGCTCATCGAATTTCTGTTTGCCCAAGCTAAAGACAAGAACATTACCCTCGTTCTCGACGAATACCCCTACTTGAGAGATGCGGTTAAAGGCCTAGACAGCATTCTTCAGACCTCAATCGACGGCCACAGGGAAGACTCACGTTTAAACATTGTCCTGTGCGGCTCCTACGTTGAGATTATGAAATCCCTCATCGAGCATGAAAGCCCCCTCTACGGGCGAATTGATCTCGCGCTTGAGCTTAAGCCCATGGATTACTTTGACGCTGCGAAGTTCTATCCCGCGTTCTCGCCCGAGGACAAGGTGCGGCTCTATAGCGTTTTTGGCGGTATCCCCTTTTACAATCGCCTCATCGATCAATCCCAAAGCGTACGCGACAACATCATCGAGCTCGTCACGGAACCTGGCGCCCGCTTAGAAAGCGAGGTGCCGTCCTATCTCAACGCCGAGATCTCGAAGATGACCAACGCCAACGAAGTTTTCGGGGCTCTCGCACAAGGCTACTCCCGTTGGGGGGACGTGCTGGCACAGTCGCACGTCTCGAGCGGTCCGGCCATGGCAGACGTGCTCGACAAGCTCATGTCACTCGAAATCGTCCAAAAGCGTGCACCCATCAACGACCCTACGAACAAGCGCAAGTCTGGCTACTTTGTAGTGGATCCGCTTTCGCTCTTTTACTATCGCTATGTTTTCCGCAATGCCTCAGCGCGTCAGCTGCTCGACTCGGAAGTCTTCTATGATCGTCACGTCTTCCAAGACTTCGAGGAAAACTACGTTCCTCATATGTTCGAGGAGATCTGCCGTCAATACCTCGTGCGGCAGAACAGGACCGGCAAGATCGAACCGGCTTTCGACGCCATAGGCAAGTACTGGTACGACGACCCCGCAAACAAAACGAGCGGCGAATTCGATGTGGTAACGCAAGACCCCGAGGGCTACGCATTCTACGAAGCAAAGTTCCGCAAATCCCCCATCACGCAAAAAATGGTCGACGAGGAAATCGCCCAAGTCGAGGCAACGGGACTCAAGTGCCATCGCTATGGATTCTTCTCCCGTTCGGGCTTCGAAGCTGGCGAAAGCGATCGAACCGTCTTCATCGACCTGCCGCAGATGTTTGAATAGGACAGGACAGGTCCCTCCCGCATTCCAAGCATTCATTATCTAATCGAACGATTGTTCGATGGATTTCGTGTTGGGTGGAATCGTCTGTGGGCTGGGCTATGCTACCTTGACTATCTATATGACTTAAACGCAGCAAAGGAGCACCGAGAGAGCGAGTATGGCAAAAAACACCGCAAACTATGGTAACGACAGTATCCGCCAGCTCAAGGACGAGGAGCGCGTACGCCTGCGCCCCGCCGTCATCTTTGGCTCGGACGGACTCGACGGCTGCGCGCATGCCGCCTTCGAGATCCTGTCCAACGCCGTTGACGAGGCGCGCCAGGGCTACGGCAAGCTCATCACCCTTACCGCCTTTCGCGATGGCTCCATTCAGGTAGAGGACAACGGCCGCGGCTGCCCGCTCGACTGGAACCCCTCCGAGAAGCGCTTTAACTGGGAGCTCGTCTTTTGCGAGCTCTACGCAGGTGGCAAATACAACAACAACCAGGGCGGCGACTACGACTTCTCGCTCGGTACCAACGGCCTGGGCTCCTGCGCGACTCAGTACGCCTCTGAATACATGGACGTTACCGTCTGGCGTGACGGTAACAAGTACTCCCTGCACTTTAAGAAGGGTAAGGTCGTCGGTGCCAAAAAGAAGGCACTCGAGATTGAGCCCAGCGACGAGAACCGCACCGGCACCACCATCAAGTGGCGCCCCGATCTTGAGGTCTTTACCTCGATCAGCATTCCCCACGACTGGTATCGCGAGACCATGCGCCGCCAGGCCGTGGTCAACGCCAACGTGACCTTCCGCCTGCGCATTGAGGGCGACGATGGCGAGTTTACCGAAGAGGATTTTTGCTATCCCAAGGGCATCGAGGACTACGTGCTCGAGAAGGTCGGTACCGACTACCTCACCGAGCCCTTCTTTATCGAGGCCGACCGTCGCGGTCGCGACCGCGAGGACCTGCCCGACTACAACGTGAAGATTACCGCGTGCATGTGCTTCTCGCGCACCTTCATGATGCAGGAGTACTACCACAACTCATCGTGGCTCGAGAACGGCGGTTCGCCCGAGAAGGCCGCCCGCAGCGCTCTGACCAGTGCCATCGATGCTTACATTAAGCAACAGGGCAAGTACAACAAAAACGAGAGCGGCATTAAGTGGCAGGATGTCCAGGACTGTCTGGTGCTGGTGACCAACTGCTTCTCCACCCAGACGTCCTATGAAAACCAGACTAAGAAGGCCATCAACAACCGCTTTATCCAGCAGGCTATGACGGCCTTCTTTAAGGAGCGCCTCTCGACTTACCTGATCGAGAACAAAGACGCCGCCAACAAGATCATGGAGCAGGTGCTCATCAACAAGCGCTCGCGCGAGAACGCCGAGAAGACGCGTCAGAGCATCAAGACCAACCTGCAGCAGAAGACCGACATGGCCAACCGCGTGCAGAAGTTCATCGACTGCCGCTCCAAGGACAAGAGCCGCCGCGAGATCTACATCGTAGAGGGCGACTCGGCAGCAGGCGCCATTCGCACCTCGCGCGATGCCGAGTTCCAGGGCGTTATGCCCGTCCGTGGCAAAATCCTCAACTGCCTAAAGGAGGACTATCCACGCATCTTTAAGTCCGACATCATCATGGACCTCATGCGCGTGCTGGGCTGCGGCGTGGAGATCAAGGACAAGCGCATCAAAAACCTTGGTGCCTTTGACCTGGACAACCTCAACTGGAACAAGGTCATCATCTGTACGGACGCCGACGTCGACGGTTACCACATCCGCACGCTCGTGCTCACCATGCTTTACCGCCTGGTGCCCACGCTTATCGACGAAGGTTACGTGTATATCGCCGAGTCGCCGCTCTACGAGATCAACTGCAAAGAGAAGACCTACTTTGCCTACACCGAGCTCGAGAAGAACGGCATCCTCAAGGAGATTGGCGACCAAAAGTGCTCCATCAACCGCTCCAAGGGTCTTGGTGAGAACGACCCGGACATGATGTGGCTCACCACCATGAACCCCGAGACGCGTCGCCTGATCAAGGTGGAGCCCGAGGACGTCACCAAGATGGAGACCATGTTCAATCTGTTGCTGGGCAACGACGAGGCGGGCCGCAAGCGCCATATCTCCGAGCACGGCAAGGAATACCTGGACCAGCTGGACCTGCAGTAGCAGCAAATCGATAACGACGGCCCATAAGAAGTTCAAGAGGAAATCGTGGCAAAGAAGAAGACGAAGAACCAGCCAAAGAAAAAGCAGGTCAACGCCGAGAACGTTATCGGCCTGCACTCCGAGGTCACCGACCAGCCGATCACGCAGACGCTCGAAGTCAACTACATGCCCTATGCCATGAGCGTCAACGTCTCGCGTGCGTTCCCCGAGATTGACGGCTTTAAGCCGTCGCACCGCAAGCTGCTCTACACCATGTACAAGATGGGTCTGCTCAAGGGCGAGCGCCAGAAGAGCGCCAACATCGTGGGCCAGACCATGAAGCTCAACCCGCACGGCGATGCCGCGATCTACGAGACGATGGTGCGCCTGGCGACGGGCAACGAAGCGCTGCTTGCGCCCTTCGTGGAGTCGAAGGGCAACTTTGGCAAGTACTATTCGGGCGACCTGAGCTACGCCGCCTCGCGTTACACCGAGGCCAAGCTCTCCCCCATCAGCGCCGAGATCTTCAAGGACATCGACAAGGACCCGGTCGACTTCGTCGACAGCTACGACGGCGCCATGAAGGAGCCACGCCTGCTGCCCACCACGTTCCCCAATATCCTCGTCTCAGCCAACAAGGGCATCGGTGTCGCCATGGCGTCCGACATCTGCGGCTTCAACCTCAACGAGGTCTGCACTGCCACAATGCACTACCTGCAGGACCCCGACTGCGACCTGCTCGAATACATGCCCATGCCCGACTTCTCGACCGGCGGCGAGATCATCTACCGCCGCGAGGAGATGGAAAAGATTATCGAGACCGGCCTTGGCAGCTTCCAGATCCGCTCCCGCTGGCGCTGGATTCCCGAAGAGCGCATCATCGAGGTCTACGAGATTCCCTACACCACTAAGACCGATGTCATCATCGAGCGCATCGTCAAGCTCTCCAAGGAGGGCAAGGTCAAGGAGATCGCCGACATCCGCGACGAAACCGACCTCTCGGGCTTGCGCATCGCCATCGACCTTAAGCGCGGCGTCGACCCCGACAAGCTCATGGCCAAGCTCTATCGCTTGACCACGCTGCAGGATTCGTTCTCGTGCAACTTCAACGTGTTGGTCGATGGTTACCCTCGCGTTATGGGCGTGCGTCAGATCCTGCACGAGTGGGTCAAGTGGCGTATTGAGTCCACGCGTCGCCGCATTAACTTTGACCTGGGAAAAAAGTCCGAGCGCCTGCACCTGCTGCACGGCCTCGAGGCGATCCTGCTCGACATCGACAAGGCGATCGCCATCATCCGCGGCACCAAGCTCGAGGCCGAAGTCGTGCCCAACCTCATGAAGGGTTTCGATATCGACGAAACCCAGGCCGAGTTTGTTGCCGAACTTAAGCTCCGCAACATCAACGAGGAGTACATCCTCAACCGCACCAAGGACATTGCCAAGCTTGAGAGCGAGATTGCCGAGCTTGAGGAGATCCTCTCCAGCGAGGAGAACATCAAGAAGGTCATCAGCGACGAGCTGGCCGCGGTCAACAAGAAGTATGCGATGCCGCGCCGCACGGGCAGGATCGAGCCCCATGAGGTTATCGAAGTAAGCTTGGAGCCCGAGGTCGAGGAGTACCCGGTCACCATCATGCTCTCGCGCGACGGCTACCTTAAGAAGATGACCGACCGCGTGCTCAAGAAGGCTACCACGCTCAAGTACAAGGACGGCGACAAGCCCTTTATCGAGTTCCCGTCCTCCAACACGCACGAGCTGCTCGTGTTTACCAACAAGAGCCAGGTATACAAGTGCAAGGTTGCGGCGTTTGAGGACACCAAGTCGGCCCAGCTGGGCTCGTACCTGCCCACCGATCTTGAGATGGAACCCGACGAGAGCGTCATCTGGGTCATCGACCCCGAGGACTATAAAGCCGACGTGCTGTTCGTCTTTGAGAACGGCCGCGCGGTGCGCGTCGCGCTTTCTGGATACGTCACCAAGACCAACCGCAAGCGCCTCAAGAACGCCATCTACGGTGGCAGCAAGCTGCTGTATGCCCAGGTGCTCAAGGAGGATCGCGACATCGCGCTGGTCTCGAGCGACTATCGTTTGATGAACTTCAACACGTCACTGCTCAAGACCAAGACGACTACCAACACGCAGGGCGTCCAGGCCTTTACCGCCAAGAAGGGCCGCTCGGTCACCACCGTCGGCACAACCGAGGAGATTCTTGGCGCCGGCGTCTCGGCCGAGAAGTTCACCGCGCAGAGCCTCCCCTCCGCCGGTGCTCTCATGAAAGAAAACGACATGCCGAGTCTGTTTGACTAGGACGACGGCAGCCAAACCGTCATGGTTCTACAATGCAGCGGGGCCCGGAGCGCAGCAACATCGCGCTCCGGGCCCCGCTCGTTGCAACGTAGTCGGAATAATAGGAATCCCCGTTTTTCACTCCTGCAATCCCGCGGCACAAGACATGTTAAACCGTTAGCAAAACTTGCAAAAATTAGCAAAAGTTGCAAAAACTAGCAAAACCTGCAAAGGGGCCACCATGGATCGCAGCAAATGTCTCCGCCATGCCAGGCATGCTCGAAGATATTATCGAGCGAACCAAAGAAGCGGCAGATAGCCGCCTCTCATAGTCTCGCGCGTGCATAAGCGGCGTTCAGATTGAGCCAGTCGGCATCGATTGGACATATGCTCAGGAGACTCAGGGTAACTGGCGCACGGGCATGAATGGCGTCTTCAGGCAACTCGAGAAGCATGGCGTCGGGCTTCTCTCGAAACTACCTATCGGGAGCTTTCCGATAAAGACATTGAGTTTTTGCTCGCGATGCTGCCCGATTCTGGCCCCAGCAGGGTCTCGGAGGTAGCCAAACGCATGGGCGTCGCCAGCAACTACGCAAGCCAATACAAACGCCGCCTCCTGGAGGACGGCGTCATCGGAGAGCGCGGGCGTGGTCTCGTTGGCTTTGGCATCCCCGCGTTCAGGGAATTCTTGAACGAGAAGGCGTTTTAGCACACAGGAATTGTCCGCTGGAGCATCGTTGCATGGCAATCAGCATTCCTCTTGGTAAGAATAGCAAGCATTTTCCACCAGCACCGATTGCCATGCGTTCTTCTTGTCCTTAGGCGAGCTTGCGAGCGAGCTCTCGCACCTCTTCCAACTTGGGCGAGGAGGCCATGCTGTCGCGCTCGGTCATGCCGCTGATGGTGACAATGCCCTGGTCCTCCCACTTGCAGTACGCGCATGTGGCCCTGTACATAGCAATCGCCGCATCATAGACGCCCTCGCTGTGGCTATCGAGCAAAAGGGCCGTCTTGGTGAACGGGAAGCCTGTAGCACCGAAGGCGTACAGGCGGTCGATGGCGGCCTTCTCCTGCGCAGTGATATCAAACCAGTAGATAGGCGAGGCGAAGACAACCATATCGGCGCCTTTCAGCGACTCGATCACGTCGGCCATGTC
The DNA here is from genome assembly GCA_048181625.1 of Collinsella sp. Taxonomy (GTDB): domain Bacteria; phylum Actinomycetota; class Coriobacteriia; order Coriobacteriales; family Coriobacteriaceae; genus Collinsella. The sequence continues at coordinate 70,496 of DBEYUK010000044.1, forward strand.
ATCCTTCTGCACGCAAGTGCCCTCATGGGCGAAGCAATACTGGCACCCCAGGCAACCAGCGATCTTTTTGCCGGCAACGCGGATGACCTCGACCGTATGGCCGGCCTCGCGCGCGGTCTCGGCAAACGCCTCGACCATGGTGTCGGTATTGGCGCCCTTGCGCGGGCTACCACTCAATACAACGATATTCATAGAAATCTCCCTCCTTCATGCCGCAGGCACGCGGCACACATTTCGTTGTAACCAAAACAGATGGAGCTATGCAGTCGCCTCGTTTCAGCTATTCCCACTCAGCAATAGGAGCCACTGGTCAAAAGCCTGTCAACATCAAAACAAGTTTTCAATCTATCGATTCTACGTGAGGCAATGGTCCTCATTTGATACCCGCGCTGTTTGCGCACTTGGAAGCAAAGGGATCTGGCCACCACTCAAATAAGATCACCGCCATCTTGCATAAACGACGCCATGTTAAGGTGCCTGACGCCATCCCTCTCCTGCAATAGAGGATCAAGCGTGAACAAGTAGCGCGGATACCCATCCCTGATGTGGCCGAACGGCCTGTACTCGCGCTCCTCGACGCCTCTGTCGGCAATCGACATAGAGACCTGGATGTAGGCGTAAGCATTGCGCCTACGAGCAATGAAGTCACACTCGAGCTTCCCAATACGGCCCACAGAAAGCTCGTACCCACGCGATGCAAGATAGAGGTAGAGCACGTTCTCCAACGCCGGCCCGTAGTTAATTCTCGCATCCGTGTTCATGGCGAAATAGAAGCCGGGATCAACCAGGTAGTACTTCTCTTCGCGGATAAGCGATCGCCGAGACTTGAGATCGAACCTCGAACAGCGATAAAGGATCTTCGCGTCAACAAGAATCTGGATATACCGATTGAGCGTTTCGCGCTTGATGGGAATCTTCTCGACATCATTGAAGTACGCAAGGAGGTTCTTCAGGTTCGTCGGCGCACCAAAGTTGTTGATGAGATACGTCTGGACGGCATCGAAAACCGAGACATTCTTAATCTTGTTCGAATGTTTGACGTCCTTTTCAAAGATCTCGTGAATAACACTTTTGATATAGGTGCGCTTTTCATCCTCGCCCTCATACTCCAGCGCTTTGGGAAAGCCTCCAAGGGTCAGGTACTCGGTAAACTCTCCCACGAGAACGTCATTGACAGGCTTGCCGAGAAAACGCTTCATATCGATATATTCCGCAAAGTCGAGTGGGAACACCTCGAACTCGATATAGCGACCCGTCAGCTTTGTAACAAGCTGCCCAGAAAGCAGATATGAATTCGAACCGGTAATGAAAATGGACCAACCGCCATCTGTCCGGTAGCCGTTGATGAGCAGCTCGAATTCCTCTACGTTCTGAATCTCATCGATGAAGAGGTACTTCGTCTCCTCAGTGTCTGCTGAGGTCGACATGTCAATCAGATTTTCGAGCTCATCGGTCGTCTTGACCTTCCTGTTCTCCCGTGAGTCGAGGTCGATATAGATGATGTGGTCGCTCGCTACACCGGATTCCACAAGTTCATCTGCGATTGATTGCATGAGGCAGGATTTACCACACCTGCGAACACCGGTGATTACCTTGATCATCCCGTCATCGTGGTAGAAACCACGCATTCGCTTCAGATACTTTTCACGTCGGTATATACGCAAGATGCACCCCTTTTTTCAGTGTCCATTTTATCAGTTATGGGGGTACTTTTTTACATTTTATAAAAAAGCGTACCGATAACTTATTCTCGCTTAGTTTCGGAAGTCGAGCAGGCGGTCGCGGTAGTACCCGTACTGCGCCCGGCGTACCTCGATTTCGGCGGGGATACCGTCGGTGAGTGATTTCGTTAGGGAGTCGAAGCGGTCGAGGATGTCGACGACCTTCTGCTGGGTGCCGATGGATGGGGCGGGAATCTCGACCCTCGATAAGTCCACAGGCGCGGCTTCGATTACCTTTTTCGGTTTAGCGTATTGCTCTTCAGATCATCGTGGTGTGCTCGTAGCCGCGCTCCACGAGGAGCCGCTCGGCAACGTCGAGAATCTTCTCGACCGTCTCCTCCGGGTACTTATTGCGTGCCACGGGCACCTCCGTCCTTGTTATCGCGATAAACATACCATGAGTGGCGTACGGGTCGAGAAGGGCTGACGCCAAAAGAGCCCAACGGCCGTTACAGCTTCGTTAGAAACGCGCCCCACCATGGATGGTGAACCCGAAAGGTAAGGCGCGCGGGCACGGCGACTCGGCCCGCGCGCCCGGAAGAGAAAGGACGAACCCATGGGTTACATGCTCGAGACGCGCGGGCTCACCAAGCGCTTCGGCCGCGGCGACCAGGCGCAGGATGCCGTGGCCGACGTGAGCCTTCATATCCGCGAGGGCGAGGTGTACGGGCTGCTCGGCCCCAACGGCGCCGGCAAGTCGACAACGCTCAAGATGATCTGCGGGATGCTGCGGCCGACGGCCGGGGAGATCCTCTTTGCCGGGCACGCCTGGCGCCGCGAGGACCTCTACGCAATCGGCAGCCTCATCGAGGAGGCGCCGCTCTACCCCAACCTCACCGCGCGCGAGAACCTGCGCGTGCGCACCACGCTGCTGGGCCTTCCCGAGAGCCGCGTAGATGAGGTGCTCGCCGCCGTGG
>DBEYUK010000045.1:0-43163 GCA_048181625.1 Collinsella sp.
AACTCAAGCCCATAAGGAGGGCCTACGAGGCATGGGTCGAGGCGGGACTTCCGCTCGATTGGGACAGGCAAGCCTTCGAGGCCGAGCGCAAAATGAATTCTAAAAAACACCTTGCCAAATAGGAGCGTCAGGACGCAAGAAGCCCTCGCCGCACGAAGTGCGCAGCGAGGGCTTCTTGCATGTCCGAGGACGCGCCGGGAGGGAACTTGTTCTCTGCCCGGATAGGTAAGACAAATTACGCGACGGTGTAAACCCAGTTGTGCTTGTCCTCGACAGCACCAGACTGGATACCAGTCAGGGTCTCGCGAAGCTTCTTCATCACAGGGCCGATCTCGGTGTATCCAGCCGGGAAGGTCACGGTCTCGTCGGCGCCGTAAACCTTGTTGTCGATTTCGCCAACCGGAGAGATGACGGCAGCGGTGCCGCACAGGCCGCACTCCACAAAGGTGCCGGCCTTGACCTCGGCCCACTCGACGGGGCGCTGGTCAACGGTCATGCCCAGGTCCTGAGCAACCTGAACGAGCGAACGACGGGTGATAGAGGGCAGGATGGAGTCGGTGTGCGACTGCGGAACGACGAGCGTGCCATCCTCTTTCACGAACAGGACGTTGGCGCCACCGGTCTCCTCGACATAGGTGCGGGACTCGGAGTCGAGATACAGGTTCTCGGCATAGCCCTCGCGATGGGCCTCCATCGTGGGCTTAAGGGACATGGCGTAGTTCAGGCCGGCCTTGATGTTGCCGGTGCCGTGCGGTGCAGCACGGTCATACTCGGAAACGCGCAGCTTGACGGGCTTGAGGCCGCCCTTAAAGTACGGACCGACCGGGGTCACGAGAATGCGGAACGTGTACTCAGGAGCGGGAGCCACGCCGATCACGTCACCGGAGCCGATCATAAACGGACGCACGTACAGGGTCGCACCGGAGCCGAAGGGCGGAACCCACGCGGCGTTGGCAGAAACGACCTGCTTGACGGCCTCAACGAACTTGTCCTTGGGGAACGGGGGCATCTCGAGGCGCTGGGCAGAGTTATACATACGCTCAGCGTTCATGTCGGGACGGAAGCAGACGATGCTGCCGTCCTCGGCGGTGTAGGCCTTCAGGCCCTCAAAGACCTCCTGGCAGTAATGGAAGATACCGCCGCACTCGGAGACATGCAGGGTGTGGTCGGTGGTCAGGCCGCCCTCGTCCCACTCGCCATCCTTCCAATGAGCCTCGTAGCTGTAATCGGTCTTCATGTAGCCAAAGCCGAGGCTACCCCAATCGATATCCTTCTTCTCGACAGTCATATGTCGCTCCTTACATACACAGTTGCATACTCGCGAACCCGCACGCAAGGACCGAGGCCGACCGCGTCGCAACGTCGCACGCCCGGAGCGTAGAGCCGGACGGGACACGCGAGCAGCATCAAAGCCGATGGCACGTCGATTCGCATGCACGAGATTGTACTCCCCGCACGCGTCTGATAAAACGCTTTTCTTTAACTAAGTAAAGTATTTTCATTTGACCGAAGCAAAAAGGCCCGCCACCGTAAGCGGTGACGGGCCTCAACTGTACGGTCTGCGCGCTGGCTCGAGCTAGGCGTTCTATTTACCCAGCTTGGCCTTAACCAGACCGACCACGGTCGGGATGATCGACACGGCAACGATGCCGATAATCAGCAGCTCAAAGTGCTCCTGCACAAAGGGAATGCCGCCAAAGAAGTAGCCCAGCAGCGTAAAGACCGTCGACCAGGTAATGCCGCCCAGCACGTTAAAGACGACAAAGTTGCGCCAGTGCATGCCGCCCATGCCAGCGATAAAGGGCACAAAGGTGCGGATAAACGGGAAGAAGCGACCCAGGAAGATGGCCAGGTGACCCCACTTGTCCAAGAAGTCCTCGGACTTTTTGATGCGCTCGGGCGTCATGGCCTTGACCTTGCCCGAAGCGATGATCTTGCGGCCAAAGAAGTGACCGATCATAAAGTTGCACTGATCGCCCAAAATGGCAGCGGCCCATGCGGTGGCCAGAAGCGCCACGATGTTAAAGCCGCCGTTGTGGGCAAAGAAACCCGAGGCGAACAGCAGCGAATCACCGGGAAGGAACGGGAAGAACACCACGCCCGTCTCGATAAAGATGATCAGGAACACGCAGCCGTAGGCCATAAGCGGGCCGGCGGCGATCCAGCTGGCGATCGCGGTGCGCGGGTCCTTAAGCAGCTCGGCAATAAAATTGATGAAACCCATGAAGTAAAACCTCTCAGTTGTGGGCGCGGATACGTCCAAGTTGACCAGTATACGGTTGCGGTGCCCCCTCGTGCGCAACCCCACAAAAGCATGACTCCATTACCAGCAAGTTTGCATAACTGACACTTGTAGCGCAAAGCCGCCAAGATTGTCCTTTTTAATCCCTAGCGAATCGCTATACTTTATTGAATCGCATTGCCATGGCGCTAAGGGAGGGCGGCCGGTGAGCTTTATCAATACCATTCGCGAGGACATCAAGACCGTCCAGGCGCAGGACCCCGCCGCGCAAAACGGTCTGGTCATCTTTCTTTCCTATCCTGGCCTGCACGCCAAGTGGAACCACGTGCCCGAGCACTGGCTGTGGGAGCACGGTCATCGCTCGCTCGCCCGCGTGCTCTCGCAAATCACCCGCCACATCACCGGCGTCGAGATTCACCCTGCCGCGCAGATTGGCAAGCACTTCTTTATCGACCACGCCATGGGCGTCGTCATCGGCGAGACCACCATTGTGGGCGACAACTGTGTGCTCTACCAGGGCGTCACGCTCGGCGGCACCGGCAACGAGACCGGCAAGCGTCACCCCACCCTGGGCAACAATGTCACGGTGGGCACGGGCGCCAAGGTGCTCGGCAACATCCGCATCGGCAACAACGTCAAGATCGGCGGCAACTCGGTCGTCGTTAAGGACGTCCCCGACAACTGCACCGTCGTGGGCGTGCCGGGACGCATCATCAAGCGCAACGGCTGCCGTGTGTTCGAGGAGAGTTTCGACGCCAAGCAGCATCGCGAGTACATGCCCGATGACGCCGCCGAGCAGTCCGCCCTCAACCGCCAGGGCATCACCGAGAATGCCCGCCGCGTCAAGGAACTCGAGCGAGAGGTGGCCGAGCTCAAGGCCCTCGTCGCCAAGCTCGTGGACGAACGCTAGGAACGCAAGCGGCACAAAACGACATCGGCATCAACGCAAAGGCGCGCCAGGGAATTCATCCCCGGCGCGCCTTATTTGTGATGTGGCAAAGAGACTGTCCCTTTGTCACATTATGCGAACTGGCTCAGATAGAGGTCGGCGTAGGCACCCTCGGCAGCCAGCAGCTCCTTATGCGTGCCCTGCTCGATAATGTTGCCGTGATCCATGACCAAGATCAGGTCGGCGTCCACGATCGTCGACAGGCGGTGCGCGATCACAAAGCTCGTGCGCCCGCGCATGAGCGCGTCCATGGCACGACCGATGGCAAGCTCGGTACGCGTATCCACGCTTGAGGTCGCCTCGTCCAGGATGAGAATCGCCGGGTTATTGAGCAGCACGCGTGCGATGGTCAGCAGCTGACGCTGGCCCTGGCTGATGCTTTCGGCATCGTTGGCCACGCGCGTGTCATAGCCCTGCGGCATGGTGCGCACAAAGAAGTCGACCTGCGCGGCGCGCGCAGCCGCCACGATCTCCTCACGCGTCGCCTCGGGACAGCCGTAGGCGATGTTTTCGGCAATCGTGCCATCGAACAGCCAGGCGTCCTGCAGCACCATGCCAAACTGCTGCCGTAGCTCGCCGCGGTCCATGCGGCTCGTATCCACGCCGTCGAGCGTAATACGCCCGCCGTCAATCTCGTAGAAGCGCATGAGCAGGTTGATGAGCGTCGTCTTGCCCGCGCCCGTGGTTCCCACCACGGCAATCTTCTGGCCCGGCTCGGCGGTAAACGACACGTCGTGCATAAGCGGCTTGTCGGGCGAATAACCAAAGCGCACGTGCTCAAAGGAGACGCGACCCTCAACGCGACCCGGCAGCTTGGCGGCCTCGTCCGGCAGCGGATCGGCCTCCATCTCGGGCTCATCGAGCAGGTCGAACACGCGCTCCGCACTCGCCAACGCGCTCTGCAGCGAGTTGAAGGTAAACGACAGCTGCGTCATGGGTTCGGACGCCTCGTAGATAAACTGGAAGAACGCCTGGAACACGCCGACGGTCATGTGACCGGCAACCAGCATGCTGCAGCCCACCAGCGCGATCACGATCTGCGCCAAACGGCCGATAAAGCGCACCGCAGGGCCGACGGCATTGATCATAAAGTCGGCCTTGGCACTCACGCGTGCCAGCTCGCCCGAGGCCTGGTGCACCTCGGCAGAACTTTGGCGTTCGCGGTTAAACGCGCGGATCACCAGACGGCCCGAATAGCCTTCCTCGACCGCACTCGTAATCTTGGACACCCACTCCTGGCGCTCGCCCGTCACATCGTGTGTGCGGCGCGAGACGACCTTCGTCACCAGCAGCGACAGTGCCGTAAAGAACAGAAAGACGAGCGTAAGCTGCACGCTGAACACGAACATCACGCTCACAGCACCAACAACCGTGCCGATCGACACGAGCAGCTGCAGCAATCCGCGCTGCATGCTCTCGGACATCTTGTCCAGGTCGTTGGTCGCGCGGCTGACGACCTCGCCGGGACGATGCGCGTCAAAATAGGCGAGCGGCAGACGGTTGAGCTTTTGCGCGATGCGGTTGCGCAGGCGCAGATTGAGACGCTCAGCGACGCTCGACATCAAAAAGCTCTGGAGCGCATAGAACGAGGCAGCGGCAGTCCAGATCATAAAGTAGACGAAAATGGTCTTGCCGCAGTTCTCCCAGGTGATGCTGAAAGTGGTGTCGTTGGCAAACGCCACCTGAATGTGGCCCCACAGCTCATCGATCACGCGGGCGCTATATGCCGGCGCAGCGGTGTTAAAGATGACATAGAACACAATGCTCGCGAACACGATATAGAAGCGCCAATGGTCGCCGGCAGCCTCACTCCACAGGCGGCGCACCGTCGCCCAGGTATCCCGAGGCGTCTCGTCCTCGTCTTCGTCGTCCACGTCGCGCATACGCTCTGCCTCGGCGCGGGCGCGCTCGTCCTCGGCACGTTCGTTTTCCTCGTAGAGCGCTTGGCGGCGAGCCTCGCGCTCGGCTGCAGCCTTGGCGGCGTCATCCAGCTCGGTCGACGCGGCAGCCGTTTCCTCGACCAGTCCCGCGGCAGCGGCGTCATCAACGCCGCCCTGCTTCTTGAGCTCCTTGGTCATGCTACTCACCTCCCTTCATCTGCGATTCCGCGATGGCGCGGTACACCTCGCAGGTTTCCATAAGCTCGCTATGCGTGCCCAAGCCCACAATCTCGCCGTCCTTGAGCACGACAATCTGGTCGGCATGCAAAATCGTCGAGATGCGCTGCGCGATGATGAGCACCGCAGCGTCACGCGTCTCGTCTTGCAACGCATGGCGCAGGGCGGCATCGGTCTTAAAGTCCAGGGCCGAAAAACTGTCATCGAAGATGTACAGATCGGCCTGCTTCATGAGCGCGCGAGCAATGGCCAGGCGCTGGCGCTGGCCGCCTGAAAAGTTCGTGCCGCCCTGCGCCACCGGGGTATCGAGCCCCTGCGGCTGATCGAGTACAAAGGTGCTCTGGGCAACCTCAAGCGCGTGAAGCATGTCGGTCTCGGTCGCGTCCTCGTTGCCAAAGCGCAGATTACTTGCCACGGTGCCCGAGAACAGCCACGCCTTCTGCGGCACATAGGCGATGTGTCCACGGATCTCATCTTGCGAAAGCTCGCGCAGATCGACACCGTCCAGGCGAATGGCGCCCTTGGTGGCATCGTGGAAGCGCAGCAAGAGCTTGGCCACCGTCGACTTGCCCGAACCCGTCGAGCCGACGATTGCGGTCGTCTGACCGCGACGACAGGCAAAGCTCAGGTCGCACAGGGTGTCCTCGTCGGCATCGTCAAAGCGAAACGACATATGATCGAACACGGCGACCGCATCGGCCCCGTCCTTTGAGTCGGACGCGGCCGCATCAAGCGTACGCTGGCCATCGACGATGCTCGGCTCAATCTCCAGCACTTGCTGTGCACGGCTTAGGCATGCCGCGGCGCGTGGCAGCGTTAGCACCACCATCTGCGCCATCATCACAAAGAACAGAATCAGGATTGCGTACTCGAGCACCGCAGAGATGCTCGCGATCTGCATCGCATGGGCGCCCACGCGGTTGCCGCCAACCCACAGCACCGCCACCTCGGCGATGTTCATCAAAAAGAAGCTGGAGCTGTCGAGGCCCACAAACAGGTGGTTGACCTTGATGGCGTTGGCCGCGTAATCGCTAAACACCTCGTCTAGGCGTTGCTCCTCATGGCGTTCCTTGTTAAACGCACGGATGACGCGCACGCCCACGATGTTTTCGCGCAGCACCACGTTCATGCGGTCGATAAAGCTCTGCAAGCGCATAAAGATCGGAGCCGCGTTGGCAACCGTAAAGACCGCCGCCACCAGCACAATCGCAACGACTACGCCCAGCAGCGTGCCCATGGCAGGATCGATAAACCAGGCGAAGATGATGCCCGCCACAGCCAAAAACGGCACGGGCAGCACCAGCTGAATCGTCTGCAGAATCGCCTGCTGAATCACGTTGATGTCGTTGAGCGAACGCGTGATCATCGATCCGGTGCCAAAGCGCTCAAAATCGCTGGCCGCGAGCTCGAGCGATTTGTCGTACACGGCATTGCGGATATCGCAAGCCACGTTGGCGGCCAGGCGCGCCGAAAGATAGCAGCCCAGCACCGTGCCGCCGCTAGCCATGCTGGTCGCGATAAACATGTATAGGCCGTTGCGTAAAATGTAGTCGACATCGCCCGTGGTAATACCGGTGTTGACCATGTTCGCCAGCATCGTGGGAACCAACAGCGTACCGACGTTATCCACCAGCAGCACCAGCAGCGTCACTGCGACAAGCCCTCGATAGGGCTTCAAAAACCTCATTAACAGTCGCACGACTCCCCCTCACGTCGATCTTGCATCTGGCTTGCGGCTGCCACCTGCTGTTTAAATGTCTCGCACTCGTCGCCGAGCACCTGAGAGAATTTGCCGATCAAGCGCATAATCTCGCGTTGCTCACACGGCTCAAGCGCGCCAAAGGCTCGCTGCTCGGCCTTGAGTGCCGGCAGCGCATAACGCTCGGCAAACCGCATGCCCGCTTCGGTCAAACGCACAACCTTGTTCTTACGGCTGCCTTCGGCAAACTCCAACGTTGCGAAGCCCCGCGCCGTCAAGGTTTTAATTGCCGAGTTGATGGTCTGCTTGCTGTAGAACCATTCGCTTGTCAGACGGCTTACGGCAATACTGCCGCCCGCCGTGCTGGTGTCGACGAGCATCCAATAGGCGCAGTCCGAAAGGCCGCAGGCGCGCGAGAACTCCGAATAGATATGGTCGAGTCCATTGAGCAACCGGTCGAAGTCGACCAATGTAACCGCACTATTCATCAATCCCACCATTCGATTGTCCGATTTTTGACCAATTATGTGTCTCTAGATTAGTCCGAGTTTTGACTATCGTCAACAGGCTCTCCGCAAATGCGCGCACTTGTAGGGCCTATCGGCAGAAAAAGACCGCCGGCGCGGGGGCGGCGCCAGCGGTCACGTGAAAATCGAGTTTTATTGCCTGTTAAGCGGCGACGGCCTCATAGACCGTAGCGCCCGAGAAGCTGTCATGCAGGCTCTTGCCGGCAATCCACGGCAGCTCGACGACCTCGCAGACCGTGTTGACCAGCTCGGAGCAGTCAGTAAAGTGGCCCTTGTCGTTGAGGGCCTCGCAATCCTGAACACGCCAATAGCCATCGGTGTGCGTGATGTAGTACTCGTGATCGTTGATCGACACGAAAGCGCGCGTCTTGGAACGCAGCAGCTTCAGAAATCCTTCGAAATCGGTCTCGACGACATCTCCAGCCTGGAACATGATGTTACCTCCTGGCCCGGCGCCACCACGGCGCATTGATAAACGTTGGTACTCCTTTAGTAAAACCTTTATCAGAGGTTATGCGTTCGTCATTTAGGCAAGTGGTAAAAAACCGCAGGGTAGACGGGATAAAACGTTTAACCATCCCATTTGTTTGTCACATTCTGAAGGTACTTTTATGCAAACCTACTTTCCCAATTGGAATCTATCCTTTTGGCCGGGCAATTGACCGTCTATCGTTTGAGCCCGACGGGTATGAACGGGGCATCTGCAACGCCACCGCAAGGAGACACCATGGAGACTATCGAAGCACTCATTCACCGTCGCAGCTGCCGCAACTACAGCGATCGTCCCGTCGAGGCCGAAAAGCTTGCACGTATTATCGAAGCCGGCCAATATGCACCGAGCGGCATGGGCCGCCAGCCGGTGACGTTTGTCGCCGTCACCGACCCCGCGACCGTCGAGCGTCTCTCACAGCTCAACGCCCAGGTCATGGGCAGCAACGGCGACCCCTTCTATGGCGCCAAGACCGTTGTGGTGGTGCTGGTTGACCGCAGCGTGCCCACACATCTGGAAGACGGCTCGCTCGCCATGGGCAACTTGCTCAACGCCGCCTATGCACTGGGTGTCGATTCGTGCTGGATTCACCGCGCGCATGAGGTCTTTGACTCGCCCGAGGGCCTAGAGCTGCTGGCCAGCTGGGGCCTGCCCGCCGACGGCAGCCTGCGCGGTGTCGGTCACTGCATTCTGGGCTACGCCGAGGACACGCTACCCGAGGCAAAGCCGCGCCGCGACAACGTGGTGTACGTCAAGTAGCGCAGGAGTGTCCCAAACTGCCGGCAGAAAAGGAACGTCCCCTTCTGCCGGCAAGCTATGTTGATATTTGAGTTGTCGTCGTTTCGTTCGTCTGGGCCGTTTCGGCTTCGCTGCCTTGTTCGTCCTCGTCCTTTTGCGCATCGGCGATGGTGGAGGCCGCCGCAACGATACCGCGCTGGGGTGCGACGCCCGTCTGGGTCTGAGCGCCCTCGACAACTTCTGTACCTACATGCGCGAGCTCGGGCGATTTAAACATTGCGTCCAAGTTGGCGCCACCGCCGGCGTAGCCAAGCGCGGCGAGTGCGATGACGATCACTGCAACGACGGCCACGATCGGCACATAACGATGCCAACCAGCGGGATTGAGCCCGCTGCGGCGAGCCGCCCCGCGGCTGATGTAACCGAGCGTGCCGTCGTGCTTGAGCTTTGAGCCCACCACGCGCTTGCGGCCCCACAGCGAGGACTCTGCCTGCATTGCCAAGCGAGCGCTTGCCGAAGGATAGCCATATTTAGTGCGCTTGAACGAGCCATCAAACCCCGAGGCGTGTTTGCCCCACGTCACCGATGTCGTGCGTCGGTTAACCGGCGCGGCGCTCCGCCTTCTGCGGCTCGGTTTTGAAGTCTCAGCCATATGCCCTCGCACGCCGTAACCAAATCGAAACAATAACGCTTTGGACTGTAGCACACGCGTCGCGCGCGGTCACGGGTGCCTCGCTCAACGGTCATCGTCCTTCAGCAAGCGCCACAGCGTTGTACGGCTTATGCCCAGCACCTCCGCCGCACGGGTTCGGTTGCCGTGGAGATGGTCTACAACCAGATGCGCGATATCTCGCTCGGTATCGGCCAGCGGTCGCAGGATATACAGGTCACTTTCGAGCGTCGGGGCGCCAAAGGTTGCGGTCTTAATCACGTCCTCTTGGGCGAGCACTTCCTCCGCCACAGCGCGGTCCACCGTGCCCGTCCCCACCAATATATACAGTCGTTCCGAGACCTCGCGGAGCTGCAGATAATTGCGCGGCCAGCGGTAAGCATCGAGCGTCTTCGTCGCCGCGGCAGACAGCGTGGGCGCTGCCGTCCCAAATGCATCGGCGAGATATTCCAAATAGCGCGCAACCTTCGTCGACGCGGCTCCCTGCTCGGCGATTGCCGGCGCCACGCTCACCGCACAGGCGAAGCGCTCGGTCACAAAGGCGGCTTGATCACTTTCGCCGCCGCCCGGCATGTCATTCGCTGTCAGCACCACATGGCAGCGCGTCGCCAACGCGGTGTCGGTCATCGTGGAGACCAGCTCGCGGAGGCGCTGGGGGCCAACCGCGTTCCAGCCCTCAATGCAAAGGGTCAGCCCCGTTTGGAACAACGGCGATTCGGCGCTTTTGAGCACATGGCGCCAACCGCGATCGGTGAGCTCATCGAGCGCAACGGAAACAAAGGGCTGACCGACAAAAGGACCGTCCAGATAGAGGCGCTTGGCGATCTCGACCTGACCCGCTCCCAGCTCGCCCTCGAGCATAAGGGGCACACCGCGTGCGTAACTCTCTGCAACCGGCGCAGCCACCGAGGCCGCCCCCTCAACGATGCCGTACGCGCTCGATTCGTAGCGGGCCTCAACTTCGTCGGCGTTGAGCCACTCGATACCCGCATGCGCCGCGGCACCGCGCACCTCGCGGACCACGACGACCCAAAGGCCCCCGCCCTCTTTGTCGGTGGGGCGAACGGTCAGGCTCAGGCGCGTACCCTCACGCCCCATAACCAGACGCGCGCCGTCTCCTATACGGTCGAGGCGCTCAGCGACAAAAGTCGCCACACCCCGCTCAAGCGCCGCGTCATTCATGGTCGAGATCGCGACGTCCCCACGCGCATCGATTGCCAATGCCGATGCCCCGGCAGCAGCCAGGGCATCGGTCAAGATGTTCAGCTTGGCATCGCTATCCATGATTTGCCCCTGTCTGCAGCGACGTGCAACCGCCGGCGGTCGCACGACCGAGTGTTTCAAAATTGAACGATATTGCTCACCAAACACTATAGGGCAGAAAGCGCCGTCCTGCGAGTATAGGTGTTGCCCCGCATCGCCATCCTGGCGGGGCGATAAGAGCTCTTCGGGACTTATAAACCTGCGGACAAGCCATACCCGCAAGAGCTCCTATCGCTCCACCGTGAGAATGCGCTCACCAGCACGCAGCACGCAAATAAGCTACTTCTCTACCAGATTCCCAGTACGTGTTGCATTCCCAAACTCATGCACGCAATGCCAATCCAGCAGCAAAAGCCCAATGCGATGGGCTTGCCGCCCTTTTTGACCAGCTCGACGATATCGGTATTAAAACCAATAGCCGCCATGGCCATCACAATAAAGAACTTCGACAGCTCCTTGATGGGCGCCGTGATGGACACGGGAAGCTGAAACACCGTGGTGATCACGCTCGCCAGCACAAAGAACAGCACAAACATGGGAAACGCGCGTTTAAGGGAGAACGTGCTTTTGGCGTCGCCGCCGGCTTTGCGCGCCAGATGCATCTGCCGGCATGCGAGGACCAACGTGATGGGGATAATGGCCAGCGTCCTGGTGAGCTTGACCACCGTGGCGCTCTCGAGCACATTGGCGCCGGGATGCATGCTGTCCCAGGCGCTCGCCGCAGCCGTTACCGACGAGGTGTCGTTGATGGCGGTACCGGCAAACAGGCCAAAGCCCTCGTTGGTCAGCCCGAGCATGCCGCCGAGCGTCGGAAACACGAGCGCCGCGATAACGTTAAACAGGAAGATGACCGAAATAGCTTGGGCAATCTCGCGATCGTCGGCATCGATGACGGGCGCGGTCGCGGCGATGGCAGAACCGCCGCAAATCGACGAACCCACACCTATAAGCGTCGCGATCTTACCCGGCACATTCATGACGCGGCAGAGCACAAAGGCGATGACAAGCGATGTCGAGATTGTCGCCACGATAATCGGCAGCGACTGGGCGCCCTTGGACAGAATCTGGGAGAGGTTCATGCCAAAGCCAAGCAGGATAACCGCGTACTGCAAGACTTTTTTGGACGTATAGGTGACGCCGGCGGCGAGCTGTTCGCGACGATTCTTGGGAAAGACGAGCGCCAGGACCATGCCAAAAAGGATGGCAAATACCGGACCGCCGACCACCTCAATTTGTTTGCCGAGCAACGTCGCGGGAATGGCGATGATCAGGCAGAACAAGACGCCTTTCCAGCGCTCGCGTACGATATTTGCCAGTTGCATATGGGATTCCTTCTTTCTATTTCACGTTTGCGACGGCTTATGATACGGCAACATTGAGCGCAGCCTTGCGCAAACACAGACTAAGATGCCGCAATAGTTCTCGGGCGACAGCCGAATTACCCACCGCGGAGAGCTGATTCGCGGCATAATTAACAACTGACATATGAGTTTGATAGAACAGTTGCGAGGCGCTATGGAAGAATCGATGCACGTCGGCGAGCAGGAAACGAGCCTACAAGACCAGTCCTACCACACCATTCGACGCAAAATCGTCTACCTGGACTACAAGCCGGGCGAAAAGCTGGGCGTCAAGCAACTTTGCGACGACCTAGATATGGGGCGCACCCCTGTGCGCGAGGCTTTGGTTCGTTTGGCGCAGGAAGGCCTGGTGCGCACCGTGCCCCAGAGCGGCACCTACGTCTCGCCCATCAACCTCACCCTTGCCGAGAGTGCCTGTTACATCCGCGAGCATCTGGAAAAGCAGGTGATCGTGGAGTGCTGCGCGCGCGCCACGTCGGCTGGCATCGAGCAGCTCGACCGCGCCATCGTGCTGCAGGAAAAGGCCATGGCCGAAGAGGATCGCATCGGCTTCTTTTTGAGCGACAACCTCATGCATCACATGATTTTTAGCATCGCATGTCGCAGCACCGTGTGGTCGTGGCTCGAAGAGACCAATGCCGACCTTGAGCGCTTCCGCTGGCTGCGCGCTGCCACGCAGGTTCTCGACAATCAGGACATCGTGAACGAGCACAAGCAGATTCGCCGCGCTATCGCCGGTCGCGACCCCATCGAAGCGAGCTTTTTGGTCAGCAAGCACCTGCACATGATGTTCCGCAACCAAACCGAGGTTCTGGACCAGTTCCCCGAGTACTTCGAGACCAGCAAGCTCCGCTAACCTGCCAAAAAGGGACAGGTTCATTTTGGCAGATTTTATCTGGGCAAATGCAACAAGGCCCGGCTCCGCTGCAACGGAGCCGGGCCTTAGTTGTTAGAACGACGGAACCAACTACTCTACCGTGACGCTCTTGGCGAGGTTTCGGGGCTGGTCGACGTCGCAGCCGCGCAGGATGGCGACCTCGCGTGCGAGCAGCTGCAGCGGAACGCTCGCCGTGATGGGGCTGAACACGTCGCGGACTGCCGGCACGCGGATGATGCAGTCGGCGATCTTGTTGATCTCCTCGTCGCCCTCGGTGGCAACGACGATGACCTTGGCGCCGCGCGCCTTGCACTCCATGAGGTTCGACACGGTCTTGTCGTAGGTGGCACTCTTGGTGGCCACAGCGATGACAGGGAAGCCCGGGTCGATCAGGGCAATGGGGCCGTGCTTCATCTCACCGGCGGCGTAGGCCTCGGCGTGCAGGTAGCTGACCTCCTTGAGCTTGAGCGCGCCCTCGTAGGAAATAGCGGCGCCCATGCCGCGACCCACGAACAGTGCGGACTGCGCGTCCTTGCACAGCAGGGCGGCCTCATGCACGGCCTCGGTTTGGGTATCCAAAATCCACTGGATCTGCTCGGCCGTATCGGAAAGCTCGCGGAACAGCATGCGCGCCTGCTTGGTGGTCAAGCGGTACTTGACCTGCGCCAGCAGCAGGGCCAAAAGCGTAAGGCTCACAACCTGGCCGATGAAGCTCTTGGTCGAGGCGACCGCGATCTCCTTGTTGGCCTTGGTGTAGATAACACCGTCGCTCTCACGCGCTACGGGGCTGCCCACCACGTTGGTGATGCCGAAGACCTTGGCACCCTTGATACGCGCGTCGCGAATGGCGGCAAGGGTATCAGCCGTCTCGCCCGACTGGGATACGGCAACGACAAGCGTCGTCGGCGTAATGATGGGATTGCGGTAACGGAACTCGCTGGCCGCCTCCACCTCGGTGGGGATGCGAGCCCAGCCCTCGATGAGATTCTTGGCAATGAGGCCAGCGTGATAGCTGGTGCCGCAAGCGATCACGTAGACGCGATCGATGTCGTTGAGCTCCTCGAGCGAAAGGCCCAGCTCGTCAATATCGAGCTCGCCAGCAGGCGTCATGCGGCCCACCAGCGTGTCGCGCACCACGCGCGGCTGCTCGTGAATCTCCTTGAGCATAAAGTCGGGATAACCGCCCTTTTCTGCCATGTCCAGGTCCCAGTCGATGTGGGTGACCTTGGGCTCGATAACGTTGCCGGCCTCGTCGGTGTACTCGACGCCTGCGGGCGTGAGCTTGGCAAACTGACCGTCCTCGAGCACCACGACGTCGCGGGTTGCGTCGATGAGCGCGATGACGTCGGAGGCGACATAGGCGCCGGTCTCGCCCGCGCCGACCACGATCGGGGAATCCTTGCGGGCCGCGGCGATCACGCCGGGCTCGTCAGCGCACACGGCGGCCAGACCATAGGCACCGACCACGTGGGTGCAAGCCTCGCGCACGGAGGCCATCAGGTCGTGCGTCTCGGCATAAGCCTCTTCGATCAGATGCGCGAAGACCTCGGTATCGGTCTCGCTCTTAAAGTGGTGGCCGCGGCCCTCCAGCTCTTCGCGCAGCTCGGCGAAGTTCTCGATGATGCCGTTGTGGACGATGGCGATACGACCGTCGCAGCTGGTGTGGGGGTGAGCGTTAACGACCGAAGGCTTGCCGTGAGTGGCCCAACGGGTGTGGCCGATACCGCAGGTAGCGTCGCTGTCGATGTTGGAAAGCTCGCTCTCCAGGCCCGCGACCTTGCCCACGCGGCGGATGACGTCGAGGTGCGCCGCGGCGCCCTCGCCCACCTCGAGCGCGACGCCCGAGGAATCATAGCCGCGATACTCCATACGCTTGAGGCCCGTGACCAGGATGTTCTTTGCAATATCAGAGCCGGTGTAGCCGACGATTCCGCACATAGGATAAATCCCTTCGTTCGCGTGACTGCAAGACGTCCACGCACAGGGGGCGCTGAGACGTATAACGTTCGAGTATTGTACTCACGCAAACGCAAGCTGATATACCAGAAGTGGTACCTCAACTTAGATACCACCCGATGCACACACGTCCAGCCGGTCCAAACCACCACAAAGCGCCTGTCCCCCTTCGTGGTGGTCGCGTTGGCAACAGCGTTTCCCCAGATAAAACCTGCCAAAATAAACCTATCCCTTTTTGGTTGGTTTGGGATGCTACAATCTGGCTTGTACTTGAAACGCATCAAAGGGGCCGCTATGGCAAAGGTAAAAATCAGCGACGTCGCGCGCGAGGCCGGGGTTTCGTTGGGCACGGTTTCCAACGCGCTCAACCACCCCGAAAAGTTGCGTCCCGAGACCCTCAAGCTCATTAACGAAACCATCAATCGACTGGGCTACCTGCCCAACCAAAGCGCTCGTCAGCTCGCGGGCGGCGCCACCAAGTCCTTTGGCCTGGTGCTCCCCCGTCTCGACCACGGCTTTTCACTCCAAATCGCCAGCGGCGCTCACAACGAGGCCCGCAAGCACGGCTACGACCTGCTCATCGCCAACGCCGATAACGACGATATTCTCCAGGACCATTACCTGCGCTACTTTATGGGCACCCAGATGTCCGGCGTCATGGTTCAGCCCATGGCATCCCCCGACTGGCACCCCGCCATGACCAAGATGCCCGTGCCGATCGTCCATCTGGACATCCATTGCTCCGAGCCCGGCTACTACGTAGCGGCCGACAACGAGGCCCAGGGTCGCATCATTGCCGAACTCGCCATCGCCCGCGGCGCGCACCATATTGTCGTCGTCGGCCGAGCAGCATTTATGCAACTCACCCTGCGCGTCCTTGGCATTCATAAGGCGCTCGCCCTACATCCCGACATCAAGATCGAAGTCATTGACGCCGGCGAGTGGAACACGGCGGCCGACGGCTATGGTATCGGCAACCAAATCGCCGAGCGTCCCGCCGACGAACGCCCCGATTTTGTCGTCGGTCTAACCGACGTGCTGGCCTCGGGTGTCGTTTCGGCACTGGTCGACAAGGGCATCTCTGTCCCCGGGCAGGTACGCGTAGCAGGCTGCGATGGCAACCCGCTCGCTTGGAGCGGATCGGTCCCGCTCACTACGGTAGCGCCCCCGGGCTACGAGATTGGCCGCAAGGGCGTTCAATTGCTCATGGAGCAAATCGAGAACAAGACCCCGGCAAAGACCAAGCATATCCGCGTCGGCTCTGCAGCGCGCACCGTCACCGCAGTCACCGCCGCCGAGGATATCAACCGCCAAGAACTGGTACGTCCGTTCCTACTGGAGCGCACCAGCACCCAGGCAAGCACCCAGACCGACGCCACGGCCATCAACCTCGGCGCGTATCTATAGCACGCCCGCAAGTATGCTATGTCGCCGCTTAAGCAAAAGGGACCCGACCATTGCCGGGCCCCTTTTGCTTAAGCGCAAACGTGGGTAATTGCTCGTTTCAACACCGCAATTGTCTAGCGCTCGGCCTTGACTGCCGCCGCCAGGTCGAACAACGTATCGAGCACGGCCTCGCAGCCATCCACCACGTCCTGCGGCAGCGGCACGATGTCGGGGACGGCAAAGACATGGCAGCCGGCCGTGATGCCCGAGACGCAGCCGTTGCGCGAATCCTCGACCACAGCACATTCCTCGGGGGCAAAGCCCGCGCGCTCGCAGGCGAGCAGATACATCTCGGGGTCGGGCTTGCCGTGCACAACGTCCTCGCCGCAGGTCACCGTTTCAAACTTGTCAAAAAGACCGACCATCTTAAGGTTGCGCTCGGCCGTAACGAGGCGCGACGACGTCGCTAGACCCACGTGATAGCCCGCAGCCAGCAGCTCGTCTAGGCACTCGGCGGCACCGGCCTTAAGCTCCAGCTCGGTCTTGACCATCTCGTCGCGAATCTCCTTGTGGCGGACATAGACCGCCTCGGTGGTTTCGTGGCTGCCATAATGCTTATCAAGGATGTCCATGACATCGGGCAGCGTGCGACCGATAAACTGATGGATCAGCGCATCATCAATCGCGAGCCCCAGCTCAGCGGCGCCTGCCTTCCAGGCCTTAATCCCCAAACGCTCGGTATCGACCAGCGTTCCATCCATGTCAAAAATAACAGCCTTGATCATATCGGTCCCCCATCGACTCTCGCTGTCGCGTTGCTGCAACTCTACCGCATTTGGCAACTTGTATATAACGTATATACCATATTGCACTTTCGTTACACAGATAGAAGTCTTATGGCAAGTAACGCATTAGGATTATAGTTTTCGATCGAGCACTCAACGATAAGGAACGTTTCATGATTTTAGACACCACGGCACCCGCAGAGGAGCTTCAAGACAAGCTATCGGCGCTCGAACAGCTGCTTTTGGCATACGGGCGCGTGGCTATCGGGTTTTCCGGTGGCGTCGACAGCAGCTTTTTGGCCGCGGTCTGCGCCCGCATCATGCCCACCAATACCCTCCTCGTCCATCTCACCACGCCGCTCATCGGTACGCCCGAACAGGCTTCGTTTGAGCGGTCCGTTGATGGACAAGCCAATGAGGGGCCGCATTTTAAGCTCCCCGTGCTCAATCTTTCGGTGGATCAGCTGCAGCTCCCCCAAGTAGCCTGCAACGATGCTAATCGCTGCTACCACTGCAAGCACGCCGGCTTTACCGCTATCGTCAACCACGCCAAGTCGCTCGGCTTTCCCACCGTCATCGATGGCAGCAACGCAAGCGATCGCGGTGACTACCGCCCCGGCATGCGTGCGGCAGAAGAGCTCGGCGTACGCTCCCCTCTCATGGAGGTCGGCTTTACCAAGGACGAAGAGCGTGAGCTGCTGCGCGCATGGGGCTATCCCGTTTGGAACCTGCCGGCGGGAGCATGTCTTGCCACGCGCGTCCCCACGGGCGAGGAGCTTACGCGCGAGAAGGTCGATTTGATCCGCACCTGCGAGGACTACCTGCACGATCTTGACCTGGCACAGGTACGCGCGCGCTTGGTCGGCGGCTGCATGCATATCGAGGCCGCACCCGCAGATGTCGCCAAGATTGCCACCCTCGGCGGTGCCGCTGTCGACGACAAGGGCAAGACCCCGCTGCCCGCCGTTATCGAGTCCGCACTGCGCGAGCTGGGCTGCGACCATATCTCCCCCGAGGTCACCCCCTACATCCACGGCAACATGAACCTTTAGGTTACGCCGTTTTACAAACGGCGTAACTGCTCGGCGCTGCGCAGGCCCCGGGCACGGCAATCTGACGTTCAACTTCACGGGCGCGACCAAAAGGTCAGCGCCCGCTTGTTTCACGTCACCTTACCGCACCCGGAGCCCGCTCGCTCGCATATGCTCAACCTGCACTGCGTTAACTGACCTGCCAATAAGGGACAGGTTTATTTTGGCGGGTTTTATCTGGGGAAATTATCGCGAGGCAGTCGCCCCTCTAGCGCCCATCAAACTTCGAGAGATGATAGAGGGGCAATTCGGCTGCATCTACTTCTTCCGATAGCGGCGGTTGCGGCTCGTCGATGAACCCATTACTTCGATGAGCCCTTTATCCGCCATTTTGGCAGATGGTAGCTGGCGGACGAATTTTGGCATTCCGTCTCTCTAAAACAATAGATTTATCTCTCTAACTTTAGAGAGATAAGCGCCTTGTTTTAGAGAGACATTTAGAGAGATGTATCGAATTCGCTGCTAGATTGCCTAATGCTATCTCTCTAACCAACCTTCTCTTTAGAGAGACATTTAGAGAGACGAGCGTAATCTCTCTAATCAAGGGCTCCACTCTTTAAGGTGCACACTTCCTAACCGTGCCCTAAGTTGCGGTGAAATAACTCACGATTAGCCTGCCAAAAAGGGACAGGTTTATTTTGGCAGGTTTTATCTGGGGAAACGCAAACAGGGCCGCGACACCTATATGGCGTCGCGGCCCTTTTCCTTGGAGAAGGATCGATTGATTGAACGGGATGACCGCCCTAGTCTTCGAGTCCGCTATTGATGAGCTCCGCAATCTCAACGGGAACGGTGCTCGCGCGCACCTTGTCGCGGAAGCCGGCGTCCATCAGCATTACGGCAGCCTTGGAGAGCAGGCGCAGATGCGTGGTTCCAGCCTCGCCGGCAGGCACGTACAGCGCGAGCGCAACATCGACAGGTACCCCATCGAAGCTCGGCCATTCAACGGGCTCGACCAGTTTAAGCACGGCAACGCCCGGCGTATGGATTGCGTCGCTTTTGGCATGCGGAACGGCAAAACCGGCGACAAGGCCGGTCTCGGCCTCGTTCTCGCGAGCAATGAAGGCGGCCTCTACGGCAGATGCGTCATCGGCAAAGCCGAGCTCGATGGCCTGCTCGGACAAATAATGTAGGGCGTCCTCGCGCGAGGCGGCGGTATACCCGATTGTCACTTGGTTGGCAGATACAAATCCCATGGAAACCTTCCTTACAACACGGACCTGACCGCAGCTTCGATGCCGTCGGCGTCCAAACCGTACTTGTGCAGCAAATCGACCGCAGGGCCGGACTCGCCATACACATCGCGCACGCCGACGCGACGCATCGGCACCGGATGCTGCTCCGCGAGCACCGAGGCCACGGCCTCGCCAAGACCACCGATAATCGAATGCTCCTCGGCAGTGACCACGCGACCGGTCTTCTTGGCGCTGGCAACCACCAGGCGCTCATCAAGCGGCTTGATCGTGTGCATATTGATGACCTCGGCATCGATACCATCGGCAGCGAGCGCCTCGGCAGCCTCAAGCGCCTCGGCGACCATAAGGCCACAAGCGATGATGGTCACATCGGACCCCTCGCGCACGACCACGCCGCGACCAATCTTGAACTCATAGTCCTCGTGATCGTTAATGACCGGCGTTGCCAGGCGTCCGAAGCGCATGTAGACCGGTCCCTCAAACTCATAGGCGGCGCGCACGCAAGCGCGAGCCTCGATGTCATCGGCGGGAACGATTACCGTCATACCCGGAATCGTGCGCATGAGCGCGATATCCTCGCAGCACTGGTGCGTGGCGCCGTCCTCGCCCACCGAAATGCCGGCATGAGTAGCGCCAATCTTGACGTTGAGGTGCGGGTAGCCGATGGAATTGCGGACTTGCTCGTAGGCGCGACCGGCGGCAAACATCGCAAAGGTGCTCGCAAAAGCAACGCGGCCCGTGGTCGCGATGCCGGCGGCAAGACCCATCAGGTTGCTCTCGGCAATGCCGGCGTCGTAAAAGCGCTCAGGGTGCGCAGCCTTAAACTTACCGGTCTGCGTGGCGGCGGCCAGGTCGGCATCGAGAACCACAAAGTCATCGCGCTCATTGCCCAGCTCGACAAGTGCCTCGCCATAGCTAACGCGCGTGGCGACTTTCTTGACGTCTGCCATTAGAGCTCCTCCCCTGCTGCTGCGAGCTCGGCCATGGCCTGCTCAAACTGTTCATCGTTGGGTGCCTTGCCGTGCCAGCCCACCTGGTTTTCCATAAAGGAGACGCCCTTGCCCTTCACCGTCTCGGCGATAATGGCCACGGGCGAGTCGCTCACTTTGCGGGCCTCGGCAAAGGCGGCGGCAATCTGCGCCATGTCGTTACCGTCGGCGAGCTCGATCACATGCCACTTAAAGGCGCGGAACTTGTCAGCGAGCGGCATGGCCGAGTTGACTTCATCGATCGTGCCGTCAATCTGCAAGCCGTTGTGGTCGACGACGGCAACAAGATTGTCGAGCGCATGGTTGCCGGCGAACATGACCGCCTCCCACACCTGGCCTTCCTCGCACTCACCGTCGCCCAGCAACGTGTAGACACGGTAGCCGTCGCCCCAGTGCTTAGCGGCAAGCGCCATTCCAACTGCAGCAGAGATGCCCTGACCGAGCGATCCGGTGGACATATCGATGCCAGGGGCGTCGTTCATGTTGGGATGGCCCTGCAGTCGGCTGCCAATATGACGGAGCGTCTCGAGCTCTTCGACGGGAAAATAGCCGCGATTTGCCAACACCGAATACAGGCCCGGCGCCGCGTGACCCTTGGAGAGCACAAAGCGATCGCGATCGGCCTTGTGAGGGTCGGCAGGATCGATATTCATTTCCTCAAAGTACAGATACGTCATGATGTCGGCAGCACCGAGCGATCCACCCGGGTGTCCCGACTTGGCCGCGTGAACCGCAGTCACGACACCCTTCCTGACCTCATTGGCGACCTTCGCCAGCTCCTGGTTGGTCATACGAATTCCTCTCTTGAGAACAACCCCGGCACCGGATGACGCGATGCCGGGGCAATCCACTCGTTAAGCCTGAGCGACGACCTTCTGCCAGTCAGCCTCAAAAGAGGCGAGGCCCTGGTCGGTCAGCGGATGATGCAGGCACTTCTTGAGAGCGGCCATGGGCACGGTCGCAATATCGGCACCGAGTAGCGCGGCCTGGGTCACGTGGTTGGGCGTACGAACCGAGGCGGTGATGATCTCGACGGTGTCGTCGACGTTCTTGCCCGTCCAGTCGTAGTTCTTAATGCAGGTCACGACGTTGTCGAGCTGCGAGATACCGTCCTCGGCGATGTCATCGAAACGACCGACAAACGGGCTGATGTAGCGAGCACCGGCATTGGCGGCCATAAGGGCCTGCGTCGGCGAGAAGACGAGCGTCATGTTGACGCGCACGCCAGCATCGGCCAGCGCACGGCAGGCGGCAAGGCCGGCCTCGCACACGGGAAGCTTGACCACGATGTTGGGGGCGAGGGCGGCAAGGCGCTTGCCCTCCTCGATCATACCCTCGGCAGTGGTAGCGGTAGACTCGGCGGAAACGGGCAGGCCCTCGCAGAGCTCGGCAATCTTGAGCATATGCGGCTCAAAGTCGGCAAGCTTGCCGCCGGTCTTGGCGTACAGGGACGGGTTGGTGGTAACACCGGCCAGGCAGCCCCAGCTCTTGGCCTCAGCAATCTCGTCAAGGTTGGCGGTATCGATAAAGAACTTCATGGTGCAAACTCCTTCGAAGGAATCCAAAACTCAAAAAATAGGACAAAGGGGATGTCCCTTTGTCCTATGTGCCGGGCCTGCGGCTGGGACATGCCCCAGGCCCGGCGTCGTGTAGGAAAAGCTACTTAGTCCTCGAGAGCCTTCTCGATGCGGCTCGTGACGCCCTTGAGGTTAAGACCGACGACGTACTGCTTGATCGGGCGCTTGATGTGCTCGATCACAAAGCGCTTGCCGTCGATGTCCTGGGCAGCGAGGTTGCGATAGAGCTTCTCGACCTGCTCCTTGACCTCAGGATCGTTGAACGCATAGTGGCCGGAGACATCCAGGATCTTCAGGCTGAGCTCATCGTCGGCAAGGATGTCATCGACCTGCAGGTTGACGTCGTCGCCAGTCATCCACTTGCGCCAGCGCTCGGTCTTGATGGCCTTGACCAGCAGGGTGTGATACAGGTCGGAGGGGTCATCGCACAGACCGTTGTCGACCAGGATCTGCTCGGTGGCGCAGAGCTTGAGGTAGGCGCGGGTCTCCTCGGTGCCATACTGCGGAGCGACGTTGGAGGCGGTCACGTGTGCCGGGATGTGCTCGAGCAGCGTCGCGTCGTCCAGATAGTCGGCGTTGTGCTCCTTCAGGCCCACACCATAGCGCTTAGCCATGTCGGCGAGCTCACGGGCATTCTTAAAGTTGTAATGGCCGACCTGCTCGGTCCAACGGGTGAGCGTACCGGTCTGGCCGACGATAAAGGTGGGCATGGGGCAGCCGCGCTTCTCGAGCTCGGGCTGCAGCTGAGAAATGAACTCCTCGTACTTATCGGTAGAGGTCAAGCCGCCATTGGTCTCCTCGGTACCGACCTCATAGGCGACCTCGGGCAGGTTATGCTCGCGACGGTACTGCTCAAGATAGTCGATAAGATCGATCGTGCGGCGAAGCACCACGTCGAGCGGAATAACCTTGCCGATCTGATAGGGATCCTTGGTGGGGTCGACCATCAGCAGGTCAAAGCCCGCCTCCATGTCGGCGACGAAGGACTTGCGGGCGAGCTCCATGGCCTCGTCCTCGGGCAGGTGGGCGTTACGCTCCTCGTCGCGCTGCCACGGACCGCCGTGATCGCGGCACAGGTAGTACGGACCGGTGTAACCCACCTCGTCGGCAACCTTCTTGATGTCGGCGGCAAAGCGCGTCTGGTCCCAACCGTTGACGTAGCCGGCGCCCATCTCGTCCATATCGACCTGGTTGCGGCTGGCGATAAACATGGGCGGGAAATCCTCGTCCTTGGCAAGCTCGAACACGGCCTGAATCAGGTTGGGGCTCATGGGACCAATGCCGACCATGGTTGCGTGATCGCCGCTATCCTGCAGCTTGAGCATGCCCTGAACGGCCTGACGGATGGTGAGGTTGGACATTTTGTTCTCCTTCTCCAGAGGATTTTTGACAAAAGTTCCCTGGGACCCAGATGTGGGCCCTATCAGTACGGATGGATTTTGTTGTGTAGGGGCGGTTGTGCGGAGTCAAATCCATCCCTCCGCACAACCGGAGTCCTTAAAGGTTTACTTGGCCTGCTTATCGAGCGTGGGCTTCATGGCAATCAGGATTGCAGCGGCGACCACGGCGCCAATCACGATGTCCAGGCAGAACAGCGCGACGTTGTTGGTGGCAAGGGCGACGATAAAGCCACCGTGCGGGACGTAGCAGTCGATGCCCTGGAAGGCGGCAAGTGCCGCACCCACGGCAGAGCCGATGCAAATGCCGGGCAGGGTGTGACCGAGGTCCTTGACCGCGAAGGGGATAGCGCCCTCGGTAATACCGATGCAGCCCATGAACAGCGCGGAGATGCCCATCTGGCGGTCAGCGTCATCGAACTTGTTCTTGGCGATGAGCGCAGCGAGGCCACAGGCGATCGGGGGAACGGCGACGGCGACGCGGAACATACCGTTAGGACCGTAGATACCGGAGGCCATGATGGCCATGGTGAAGGTCGAGGCGGTCTTGTTGATGGGGCCACCCATATCGAAGGCGGTCATAACGCCAATGACCAGACCCAGGACAACTGCGGAACCGCCCTGCAGGCTGCCGAGCACGCCGGTGAGCCAGTCCATCACAAAGCCAAGCGGCGTGGCCAGGATGTAGATATAGGCCATGCCCAGGACAAGCGAGGTCAGAATCGGGATGATCAGGATGGGCATGATGGTCTGGATGGTGTTGTTGACCTTCCAGGTCTTCATCCAGCGGACAAAGTAGCCGCAGATGACCGCCATGATCATGGCGCCCAAGAAGCCGGTCGAAACGCTGTTGCCGTTAGGGGTAACGACTGCGTTGTTGACCAGGTAGCCCAGGACAAAACCGGGGGCGAGCGCGGGCTTGCCGGCCATCGAGTAGGAGATGTATGCCGCAAGCACCGGGATCATCATGGAGATGCCGGCCATGCCGATGGTGTTAAGGCTCACCATCAGCGGGTTCGTAACCTCCATGCCGTTGGCGCCGGCGGTACCGGATGCCAGCGAGAAGGCAAGAAACACGCCGCCGATAACGACGATGGGGATAAAATAGGAAACGCCGGTATTGAATGCATTGAGCAGCGTCTTGCCAGGATCGGCAAAGATAGACTGCTTGGACGCCGGTGTCGGGGCCTGCGGGGCAGCGGAGACGGCCTTCTTCTCTGCCTTGGCCTCGGCCTTGGGCGCGTCAACGGCGCCACCCGTCGCCTTGATGATCTCAATGGCCTGGTCGATGATCTTTACCGGATCGGCGATTACATCCGAGGTACCGACCTTCAGGAACTTGCCCTCGGCCATCTTCTGCTCAAAACGGTCCTCGTTCTCGACACCCACGTCGACGGACTCCAGGACCAGGTCGGCGGAGTCCACGTCTTCCTGCGTGAGCTCATTCTCGATACCCAGGCCACCCTGAGCCTCGACCTTGCACTCGATGCCACGGGCGGCGCATTCATCCTGAATCGCCTTCTGGGCCATATACGTGTGGGCGATACCCACAGTACAGGCGGCAACGCCTACGATCTTCATTGCTTCCCTCTTTTCATAGAGTTGCGTGCGCAAGACACCGTTTGCGGAGGCCTCCGGAGCATCCCCTGCCGTT
Source organism: Collinsella sp. (assembly GCA_048181625.1). Taxonomy (GTDB): domain Bacteria; phylum Actinomycetota; class Coriobacteriia; order Coriobacteriales; family Coriobacteriaceae; genus Collinsella. The sequence continues at coordinate 24,965 of DBEYUK010000045.1, forward strand.
TGGACTTGCTGTCTTTTCGACAAGAACAATATAGGTGCTCGTTTTTCTTAATGCCAGCTTATTTCGGTAAACGCGCAGGTCAGAGCGTTGGTTATGCGATTTAGTTATGCGTTTAACCAAAAATGAATCCTGCGATTTTGCCCTCGATTTCAAAAGTCAAGAAGTATTTGATCTTCTCGGTAGACGGCAGATGCGCATGCCGGTCACAAATTTCGACCCCACCCGTATGCCGCATTTGTTGCATACTCATATGAAAGGAAAAAGCCGCTCACCGAAGCGTATCCTTCACCAAGACTCAAAGTCATCATGTTGGAAAATGCTCATCTGTCGGAAGGAGTCGCTGTGGCAAAACAGCGCGTTACAATCGCAGACGTCGCTCGAGAGGCGGGAACCTCGACGGCAAGCGTCTCGTATTACCTCAACGACAAACGAGAAAAGCTTAGCGAGAAGACGCAGAACAAAATCGCGCGCGTCATTAAGGAACTTGGATACGTTCCCAACGCCCAAGCGCAGACGCTCACCGGAAAGCAAACCCACGTCATCGCCATCATCATTTTGGATAACACCAACAAATGGGCGGGGCTCGTTCTCAATGGCATGGAGCAGGTCATGCTCCCCGCGGGCTACCAGACGGTCGTTTGCACGAGCAACTTTAACCCCGAGACCGAGCTCATGTACGTCGACAAGATGCTCTCGCTGGGCGTCGATGGCTTTATCATCCAGCCCACGGCAAACTTCAAAGCCGTCCACGACCGCATTAGACGCGCCGGCAAGCCGGTCGTCTTTTTCGATGCGGCCATCTATAGCCCAGGTACCAGCTGGATCAAAACCAACCTTTACGACGGCGTGTACAACGCCACACAGGCACTCCTCGATGCCGGCTACGAAGATTTCTTTTCCATTGCCGCCAACATGACCGAGATGCGCACCCGCATGGAGCGTTTTCAGGGGTATGCCGAGGCACTGGCAGCGAACGGACAGCTCTACAAAGCGATTCCCATCGATCACAACAAGCCGTCAATCAACGAGCTCACCGAATACTTTAAATTCAAGTTCAATCCCGCCAAGCGTACGCTCATCTTTGTCCAAAACCAATGGGCGCTCCCCCGCGTCTACAAGGCGCTTCAGCCCATGGCCCATCTGCTTCCGCAGCAAATCGGCCTTTTGGGACTCAACTGCGAAGACTGGACTAATCTCACCACGCCGACCGTCTCCACCATCATCGAGCCCGTCGACCAGGAAGGTCGCGAAGCAGCCGAGATGCTGCTCGCCCTACTTGACGGCAGCAGCGAACCCGGCGAGCAGCGCATTCTCGAGTGCAAGCTCAACTGGCTCGACTCCACCTCAATCTAGACCGCGGGACAAATGAATCAGTAGCGTCTATCCCAAATCTTGAGTATTTGTTCGACAGAACGGCCCCTGCCGGCTCCTGCTAGACTGGTAGATTCCCAACCGTCCATCCAGGAGCCTCCATGTCGCGCAAGTCCGCCTACAAGCAAGCACTTTCCATCGGCACCGCCGTGGTGCTGGGGTTTGCGCTGTTCACAGGGTCGCTCGACGGGGCGCCCAAGCTGTTGTCGCCGCAAAGCGATGAGCAGGCAGCGGTTCTGGCCGAGAAGCAAGACGAGAGTCCCAGCCGCACCGACGACGAGGCGGACCTGGTTGCCCGACTCGAATCGGGAACAGCGAGCTCTTCAGACCCTCAAAACGGCCAGGACTCTGGCGATGGCTCCGATTCCGCCGCAACCGACACCGGTGACGGCGCTTCCGCAAACAGCGCCGCCACCCCCATCGACGAGGTCGAAAACCCCGATCTCGACCGCGCCCGCGGCGTATACCTCAGCAGCATTCCCGACTACGCGGGCAACCCCTATGTTGCCCTGCGCGCCGACAGCACGCACCCGCTCGGCACACCATCATTCACGCTCGATGAATACGAGCGCGCTACAGAAGAGGGCTGCTTTAAGAAGTTCTCCAAGCTCGACAGCCTGGGCCGCACCCGCAAAGCGCTCGCCTGCGTGGGCCCAGAATCACTCGGTCAAGGCGAGCGCGGCGATATCTCGCGCATCCATCCTGCCGGTTGGCACCAGCAGCGCTACGACTTTATTCCGGGCCAGAGCCTCTACAACCGCTGCCACCTCATCGCCTGGTCGCTCTGCGGCGAAAACGCCAACCGCAAGAATCTCCTCACCGGCACGCGTTATCTCAACGAAACGGGCATGCTGCCGTTTGAGGAGCAGATTCTCGGCTATATCCGCGAGACAGGTAACCACGTGCTCTACCGCGTCACGCCCATGTACAACGAGGAAGAACTTGTCTGCCGTGGCGTGCGCCTTGAGGCGCAATCGGTCGAGGACCACGGCAAGACCCTCTGCTTCCACGTATATTGCTATAACCTACAGCCGCACGTGCAGATCGACTACGCCACCGGCCGCAACCAGGCATCCGGAGACTAGTGCCGACCAAGCTGCCCCAAAACCTAACATGATCCGTTTTCCTCCGCCCCCTAGGGATCAAAAAGGGCCGCCCTGGATTGCCCAGAGTGGCCCTTGCATCGGCATGTATGTTGCAGGCAACGCCACACGCTACTTGGCGCGGCCCTCCTCATAGCGCTCGACCAGCTTGGCCTGAACGTCATAGGGAACCTGCTCATAGCCAGCGGGCTTCATGGTAAAGTCACCCGTGCCGCGCGTGATAGAGCGCAGGCGCGTCGAGTAATCCGTCAACTCGGCCAGCGGCGCCTGGGCGATGACCACGGTGTCGCCGCGCTCATCGGTCTCCATGCCCGTCACGCGACCGCGCGATGCCGAGATGTCGCCCATCACGGCGCCGGCGTAGCTCTCGGGGATAGTCACCGTGATTTCCTCGATGGGCTCCAGCACCACCGGGTCGGCATCGGCGCATGCCTTGCGCAGGCCGATGCGAGCCGCCGCGCGGAACGCCATCTCGTTGGAGTCGACGCTGTGATACGAGCCGTCGTACACAGCCACGCGAATGCCCGTGAGCGGATAGCCGGCAATAATACCGTCCTTCATGGTCTCCTGGACGCCCTTGTCCACGGCGGGGATGAGCGAGCGCGGAATGCGGCCGCCTACGACCTCGTCAACAAACTCGTAGCCGTCGCTCGTGCCGTCGGGCCCAATGAGCGGCTCCACGCGTAGCCAGCAGTCGCCGTACTGACCGGCGCCGCCGGTTTGCTTCTTGTGGCGACCCTGGGCGCTCGCCGTGCGGCGGATGGTCTCGCGATACGGAATGCGGATCGGAACGCTCTTGGCCACGACCTTGGTGCGATCCTCCAAACGGTTAAGCAACACCGAAACCTGCGCCTCACCCACGGCGGAGATGATAGTCTGCCCGGTCTCCTCGTCGCGGTCAATGCTCATGGTCGGATCGGCCTTGCACGCCTTCTCAATAAACGTGTAGAGCTTCTCTTCGTCGCCGCGATTCTCGGCCTCGATGGCAATGCGGTACTGAGAGTTGGGGAACTTAAACGCCGCAGCCTCGACCTTGCCGGTAATCGAGAGCGTATCGCCCGTCTCTGCCGCCAACTTGGGCGCCACGATAATGTCGCCGGCATAGGCATGGCCGACCTCGGTCATATCGCGGCCGCACATCACATACAGGTGAGCCAGACGGTCGCCCTTGCGCGTGCGCGCGTTGACCAGCTCAAGGCCCGGCTCAAGCGTACCCGTCAGCACCTTGATAAAGCTGATGCGACCCTGCTGCGGATCGGCCAGGGTCTTAAACACAAAGGCCACCGGGCGGTCATCGTCACTCGAGATTTTGAGCGAATCACCGTCGATGAGCGGCATCTCGCCGTAGTCCGTCGGCGCCGGGAAGTATGTGGCGATGTCGTCCATCAGCGAGTTGACGCCCTGCTCCTTAATGCAATCGCCCGCAAAGACCGGCACAAAGATGCGCTCGGCAATCGCCTTCGACAGCAGGCCCTCAAGCTCCTCCTGCGTCAGCGTCTCCTCGCCTTCCAAGTACTTCATCATCAGTTCGTCGTCAGCCTCGGCCACCAGCTCGCACAGATGGTCATGGGCCTCCTCGGCCTGGGCACGATACTCCTCGGGAATCTCCGACTCAACGGCCTCGGTGCCGTTGCAATGGCGCGCCTTCATGCGCACCAGGTCGATGATGCCGTCAAAGTCCTCGCCCTCGCCCCAGGGAAGGGTCACGGCGCCCAGGCGCGTGCCAAAGCGCTCCTGCAGCAGGTCCATCGTGGTCGCAAAGCTGGCCTCGGAGCGTGACAGGCGGTTTACGAACACCGCACGCGCCAGGCGCAGGTCCTCGGCAGCATACCAGAGCTTAACCGTCGTAGGCTGCGGGCCGGCCTCGGCGTCGACCACAAACAGAGCCGTCTCGCAGACGCTCATCGCGGCAAAGGCGTCGCCGATAAAATCGGGGTAGCACGGAGCATCGAGCACATTGATGCGCGCGCCCTTCCAGTCGATCGGCGCGATGGTCGTCGAGATGGAGAATGAACGCTTGACCTCTTCGGGGTCATAGTCGAGCGTGGGCTTGGTGCCGTCGTGGCCGCCCAGGCGGGCGGTCTTGCCGGAAAGGTGGAGCATGGCCTCGGCGAGTGAAGTCTTGCCCACCCCGCCTTGGCCTACGAGCACCACGTTCCTTACGTTACCGGTCTTGGGAGCACCCATGATGACCTCCTTGCAGGGCCGCGCGCAATGCGCGACGCCAACGGGGAGAGTTCGCGGTCGGTGCCATCCCGGGAGCAGCATGGTCGGCAGCCGAGCCGACTCACCCTCCAAATGTCCTATGCCACCACCCTACCCTCACGGGCGGCTGTCCATGCATACCTTTCGGCGCACGTATGAATACAGGCGGCGAGAGGAAGAGACAAGCTTGTGAGGCGATTATTGAACCCCGTCGATGCAAACAAAAAGCCGCCACAGACCGTAAGACCTGCGGCGGCTTCGCCTCAATTAATAGTTGAGTAAATACCTGAGCCTACCCCTCGATACGGCTCAAGAACTCACGGGTACGTTGCTCACGCGGGTGATTGATAACCTGCTCGGCCGGACCCTCCTCGACAATGCGGCCTCCGTCCATAAAGACCACGCGATCGGCAACATCGCGCGCAAACTGCATCGCGTGGGTCACGATCACCATCGTCATATTCTGCGCGGCAAGGTCTTTAATGACACGCAGCACCTCGGCCGTCAGCTCGGGGTCGAGCGCCGAGGTCGGCTCGTCAAAAAACAGGATCTCCGGGTCGAGCGCCAAGGCGCGGGCGATACTCACGCGCTGCTGCTGGCCGCCCGAAAGCTCACACGGCACCTTGTTCTCGTTGCCCACAAGCCCCATCTGAGCAATCAATTCATGCGCACGAGCTTCCGCCTGCTCGCGCGGGCGCTTAAGCACGCGGATCGGCGCGTCGATGATGTTTTTCATCACGGTATAGTGCGGGAACAGGTTGTAATTTTGGAACACCAGGCCGAATCGCGAGCGCGCCTGCTTGGGCACATCGCCCTTCGCATAGACCGCGCCCGAACCCGCATCCGTCGCAACGGCAAGGTCGCCAAACGAGAGCGAGCCGCCGTCGAGTGTCTCGAGCAGCGTGGCACACCGCAGCAGCGTGGACTTGCCGCCACCCGAAGGCCCGATAATCGCCACGACCTCGCCACGCTTGACCTCGAGCGAGATATCCTTGAGCACCTCATTGCCGCCAAACGCCTTGCGAGCGCTTTCGATTTTCATCACCGAGTTAGTCATGATAATAGTCCAGCTTCTTTTCGGCGGCGCCCAGCAGCATCTCGACCACAAAGTTAAAGACCCAGTAAATCAGCGCCGCGATCGCAAACGGCACCATGCTCACCTGCGAGGCGACCAGCGCCTTGGCCGTCGAGAACATCTCGCCCACGCCGATGGCAAACGCCAGCGACGTATCCTTGACCAGCGTGATGATCTCGTTGCCCATCGCCGGCAAAATGCGCTTGGCAACCTGCGGCATCACGATATACAGAAACGTCTGCATGCGCGAATAGCCCAGTACCTCGGCTGCCTCGTATTGACCGCGCGGAATGGACTGCAGGCCCGAGCGATAGATCTCGGCAAAGTAACCGGCGTAGTTGATGATGAACGCTACGACGCACGCCGTCCACTTGGAATCGGGCGTGAGCGAAATGCCAAACACGTAGTACGGGGCAAAGTAGATGGCAAACATCTGCAGCATGAGCGGCGTGCCACGCATGACCGAGATATAGATGCGCGCAATCCAGCGAAGCGGCGCGATTTTGCTCATGCGCATAAACGCCACGGGGATTCCCAGCGGAATCGACCCCAGCAGTGTCAGCACAAACAACTGCAAACTGACCAAGAATCCCTGGCCAAGCATCTGCATCATGACCTGAATAGACAACCCAAGCTCTCTTTCACAGTAACAGAACAGCAGGTGTTAATTGAAATAGGCACAGTGCCCAAGATTGCGAGCGACAAGCCCGACGAAGCGTACTTTGGTACGCGAGGAGGGTTGGAGCCGCAAGGTTGGGTGCTGTGACTATTTCAAAACCCAGTTGTCGAAGGATAGACCGTAGCTTGGATACTTATCGCACAGGTCCTTGACCGTGCCGTCCTCGTAGAGCGCCTTGAGCGACTCGGTCACGGCATCGGCGGACTTGGTGTCGCCCTTCTTAAAGCCGACAGCGTAGTGCTCGCTGGACAGCGGCTTGTCGAGCTGCGTATAGGCATCGGGCTTGGCGGCAAGCTGATACTGGGCAATCGAAAGGTCGCAAGCCACGGCATCGACTGCGCCGCTCTCGAGCTGCATAAAGGCCGTGTTGTACTCGCCGATGGTGTCGAGCGTGGCAAACGTCGCCGCCAGATCCTTCTGATCGCCCTCGAGCACGTCCTGAGCGGCGGAATCGGTCTGGGTGATCACCGTCTTGCCGGCAAGATCATCCCAGCTCTTGATACCCGCATCCTTCTTTACCACGAGCACCTGCTCGTTGAGCATGTACGGCTCGGAGAACGTGTAGTCGTCCTCGCGACCCTCCATGGTAAAGCCGTTCCAGATGCAGTTGATGGCGCCGGAGTTGAGCAGCGTGTCCTTGGCATCCCAATCGATGGCCTCGTAATCGACTTCCCAGCCCTGCTTATCGGCAACGGCCTTGGCAAGGTCGAGGTCAAAGCCCGTGTACTCGCCGTCATCGCCCACAAAGCCGTACGGAGGATAGGACTTGTCAAAGCCCACCACGAGCTTCTGGGACTCGGCGGCGCCCTTCACATCCTTGGCCGCGGCAGAGCCAGCAGCGGAGCCCTTGCCGGCACCACCGCCGCAACCGACAAGACCAAGGCCAAGCACCGTGGCGAGCGAGCCGGCTAGACCAACAAACTGACGACGAGACATATCGGTGTTCATGGTATTCCCCCTTGATGACACTTTAGTTAGGTAAAGTGAGTCATGTAACGTTCAGAATCATACACTCTACCTTGATAAAGTACAAGGGAGGGTTTGCCCGGCATGGGCGGGGAGCAAACATCGTTGGACTTATCACTGACACGAAATGGACGCTTGCATATCGTCCGCTAGCTTGGCACGGTACAATGCTTTCAGATTTCAATTTGTAAATTAGTGGGGTTAATTCATGGCAGAATCTCGTGCGGAGCGTAAGGCTCGTCGTGCTTTGATCGAGGCGGCTGAGGGGTCAGAGGAGAAAAAATCTTCTAAGAAATCCAAGTCGTCTCAGGACGCGAAGGGTAAGTCGGCCAAGGGCAAGGCTAAGGCCAAGCGTTCTGACTCTCGTCGAGGCGGGGATAAAGCGCCTCAGACTCGTTCCAAGCGCTCGCATAAAGATCGGGTTTCGTCTGCGCGTAAGGCCGTGGACCCCAAGTCTCCCTGTTCGATCATGAAATCTTGCGGTGGGTGCACGGCGCTCAATCGTCCTTATAAGAAGCAGTTGGCGACCAAGCAGGCTGCTATGGAGGAGCTGTTTGCTGGGCTCTGTGAGCGCGAGGGTATTAGCGTCGACCCCATTCGCGGTATGGGCGTCACCCTGGGCGACCCGGGTAAATATCCTGCACCGCGTGGCTTTCGTCATAAGGCTGCCACTCCCTTTGCTCCCGGTAAGGAGGGCGCTGTCCGTTGCGGTTTCTTTGAGCGCGGCACACACAAGATCGTTGCCGTACCCGAATGCCCCGTCGAGGCACCGGGCGCCCGTCAGATTCTCAACGGCATCGCACGCGAAGCTGAGCGGCTGCATATTCCCGCCTTTAATGAGGACAAGCATCTTGGTTTGCTTCGCTATGCCGTCGTCCGCTGCGGTTGGCGTACCGACCAGGTCATGGTCACGCTCGTGACCGCTCAGCGCGACTTGCCGCATGCGCAGGAGTTCTTTGAGGCTGTCGCCGCACTCGATCCGCACATCGTCACCGTCGCCCAAAACATCAACGGACGTCCCGGCAACGCCATCCTCGGCGAGGAAACCCGCATTGTATATGGCGCCGAGTGCATGCGCGACCAGCTGCTCGGCTGCGAATTCGACATCTCCCCCACCGCGTTTTATCAGACCAACCCGCAACAGACCGAGCTGCTCTATCAGCTCGCTATCGACGGCATGGATTTGCACCAGGGCGATGTGCTCATGGATGCCTACTGTGGCAGCGGTACCATCGGTCTTTGCGCAGCTAAAGATGCCCAGAACAAGGGTATCGGCATTATGCTGCTCGGCGTGGAGCGCAACCCGGCGGGCATTGCCGACGCACGCCGCAATGCCGAGCTCAACGGCCTCACCCGCAGCGCTTGGTTTATGGTCGACGACGCCACCGATTACATCCTGGATGCCGCCGATAACAACGAGCGGGTCGATGTCCTTTCCATCGATCCGCCGCGCGCCGGCTCCACGCCCGAGTTCCTCGAAGCTGCCTGCGCGCTTAAGCCGCGCCGCATCACCTATATCAGCTGCAACCCCGTAACTCAAGAGCGCGACCTGCATCAGCTCCTCGACGGAGGCTATTGCCTGCTCAAGATCACGCCCGTCGACATGTTCCCTCACACCGACCACACCGAAACCGTAGCGGTCCTCGAACGCCGCTAACCAACCTCAGTAGATTTTTGGGACAAGAAAGGGGGCGACCCGCCTGGGCCGCCCCCTTCGCTTGGTTTATTAACTCCGCTACATCCCATTGCGCAGATCGCACACGCCGGCTGCCGCCATCTCGCGCAGCAGCGTCTCGCGGTCGCGCGTCACGATCAAATCCAGCGGGAAGTGAATCTCGTCGAGCATCTTGCGCGCGTGATCGAGCTTGCCAATGGCCATGCCAATGTGGGCATCGGTTGACACGCCAATGCCCACGCCCAGCTCGGCGCAGCGCTCGGCGATCTTGCGGCATACGGCCCAATGCTCAGTGTCGACACCGTGTTCAAGACTATGGTTGTTGATCTCGATAATCTTGTGCTTGGCCTTAGCTGCCAACAGCACCTCGTCGATATCGAACGGCACGCCCGAACGCCCCGTGTGACCCAGCATGAACACCTTGGGGTGCTCCAGGGCATTGATATACATCTCGGTCGTCTGGGCCAGCGTCGCGCCTTCAGCAATCTGCGGATTATGCACGCTCGCAACCAAATAATCCAAATTTCGCGTAACCAAATCGAACAGCGAATGCTGACGGCTGTACGAATCACCGGCAATATCGAGCGTGACAGGAGTGTCCTCGCCAAACAGGCTTCCGTCCAGCGAAACGATATCGGCCTCGGCACCACGCAGCACCAGCACGCCGCTCCAAATGCGCGGCCAGATATCCTGGTTGATAAAGAATTGGTAACTGCGCAGGTCATTGGGGCAAGCCGTAACCATAGAGCTCAGATGGTCGGCAGATCCGAGCACCTGCAGGCCACGCTCTGCCGCCCAGTACACATTCTCCTCAATGGTCGAATATGCATGCGCAGAGAATATCGTATGGGTATGAATGTCACAAGAAAGCAGGTAGGGCATCAGGTCTCCTTATCTGGCACGGCCGTCGCTTATATTCATTGTACGCATAGCCTTCGATAGTCGTAAAACCACTCCATCCCAAAGACACAACGTCCATGACAACGGGGTCTGGCTTAACACCAAACCCCGTTTCACGTAAAACATTGTAGGCAGAGCGCTTTACTTTTAACGATACTCGTCCGCCAACTGTTTCCAAGCGGGTAGCGAATTGATAATCGTTTCGTAACTCACGCAATAGCCCAGGCGGAACCAACCCGGCATACCAAAGCTGTCCGAGGGAACCGCAAGCAACTCATACTTCTTTGCACGCTCGCAAAACGCATTCGCATCGGGTTCCAGCGCCTTCACCCACAGGTAGAATGCACCATCCGGCTCAACATAGGTGTAGCCGTACTCCGCTAGCGCGTCGGTAAGCGCGGTGCGGTTGCGCGCATAGGCCTCGACATCGCTCGGCTCATCGATGCAATCGATGATTACGCGCTGGAAGAGTGCCGGTGCGCATACAAAACCTAGCGTACGGGCAGCACCCGCAACAGCCGGCATCAGACGGGCAGCCTGCGGATTGGTGTTGGGAACCAAGATCCACCCCACGCGCTCGCCCGGCAGCGACAGCGACTTGGAATACGAGTAGCACACGATGGTGTGCTCGTAGATCGAGGGCACCCAAGGCACCTCGGCACCGTACACAATCTCGCGGTACGGCTCATCCGAGATGAGCATAATCGGATTCTCGGGATCGCGCTGAGCGTTGGCCTCGCGCAGAACATTGGCCAGTCGCGTCAGCGTGTCGCATGTATATACGGCACCGGTCGGATTGTTGGGAGAGTCAATGATGACGGCCGCCGTCTTATCGCTGATCGCCTTGAGCACGTTGTCCACGTTCAGCTGGAACGTATCTTCATCGGCGAGCGCCTCAACACACGTACAGCCGGCCTTCTCAATCCAAACGCGATACTCCGGAAAGTACGGGGCGATAACAATAACCTCGTCGCCCGGGTTCGTAACGGCGTTGAGCGTGCAGGTGAGCGAAGCCGCGGCACCCACCGTCATAAATACGTCTTTGCCCTCATAGCTCGTGCCAAAGCGGCGGTTGAGCGATTCGGCCACAGCGGCACGACATTGCGGCAGGCCCGGTGCGGGCGTGTAGCCGTGCAGCTGGTCGCTCGGCAGCTCCAGGGCCTTCTTAATCGACTCAGCCACAGCAGCGGGCGCCGGAACGCTCGGATTGCCCAGCGAAAAATCGAATACGTTTTCCGCACCGATCTGCGCCTTGCGCTCAAGGCCATAGCTAAAAATCTCACGGATGATGGAGCTTTCCGCGCCGCGAGCATACATAGTTTCGTTGATCATCTGTTCCCCTTTCGCATAGGCGCTATTGTACGCTTTAGCCGAGCAAAGTGCCGCAGCAATGTTAATTGGGGACATTGATTGGGGACAGACTTAAATGCGTGAAAACGCTCATTTAAGTCTGTCCCCAATCAACAGACGGCCCCATATCGCTCAAAAGAAAAAGCCTCCACAAGTTTCCCCGCGGAGGCTTTTGTTACAAGGACTATTTGTCGGCGTCGGTGTCGGCACCGGCATTGACGGCATGGTCATCGTCAGCACCATCGGATGCGGCTTCGGCATCCTCCTGCATGGCCGCCTGCGCAAAGGCCGCGGCATCAGCCGCCAGCTCCTCCTCGCTCATACGAGGCGCGCGCTTCTTGGTCGGCATGCCGGCCGCCTTGGCATTGCGCTCCTCCTTGGCCGCCAGGATATCGTCCTCGCGCTCAAGGTAGGCCTCCCACTCGTTGTCGAGCAGGGCGTTCACGGCGTCGCCTTCGACGGTCTCGCGCTCAAGCAGCACCTTCGCCATCAGATCGAGCTGATCGCGACGGGCGTCCAGGATCTCGACCGCACGACGATGGGCCTCACGCATAATGCGCTGAACCTCGATATCGATGCGGCGCGCCGTCTCCTCGGAGTAATCCTGGTGATCGGCGTAATCGCGACCAAGGAACACCTGATGTTGCGCCTCGCCAAACACTTGCGTGCCCAGCTCCTCGCTCATGCCCAAGCGCGTGACCATCTCGCGCGCCATCTTGGTTGCGCGCTCCAGATCGTTGCTCGCGCCCGACGTAATGTCATCGCACATGAGCTCCTCGGCAACGCGACCGCCCAAGAACACGGCGAGCTCGTCGAGCATCTCGTTCTTGGTCTTGAGGAAGTGGTCCTCCTGCGGAAGCTGCAGCGTGTAGCCCAGAGCCTGACCGCGGCTGACGATCGAAATCTTGTGGACCGGATCGGAGTGCTCCAGGATGTGGCCCACCAGGGCGTGACCGCTCTCGTGGTAGGCAATCGTGGTGCGCTCGGCCTCGGTCATCACGCGACCCTTGCGCTGCGGTCCGGCAATCACGCGCTCCATCGATTCCTCGACCTCGTCCATCGAGATCACGGAACGATGACGGCGGGCGGCCAGCAGCGCAGACTCGTTGAGCAGGTTCGCCAAATCGGCACCAGTAAAGCCAACGGTCATCTGGGCGAGCTTCTCAAACTTAACGTCCTCGTCCATCGGCTTGTTCTCGGCATGCACGCGCAAGATCTGCTCGCGGCCCTTCACATCCGGACGGTCGACCGTAACCTGACGGTCAAAACGGCCGGGACGCAGCAATGCCGGATCCAGGATGTCAGGACGGTTGGTCGCAGCGATCAGGATGACCGACTCGCTCTCCTCAAAACCGTCCATCTCGACCAGCAGCTGGTTGAGCGTCTGCTCGCGCTCGTCGTGACCGCCGCCCAAACCAGCTCCGCGCTGACGTCCCACGGCATCGATCTCATCGATGAAGATGATCGACGGGGCCTGGGACTTGGCCTCCTTAAAGAGGTCACGCACACGGCTGGCGCCGACACCCACGAACATCTCGACAAAGTCGGAACCAGAGATGCTAAAGAACGGCACGCCCGCCTCGCCGGCAACGGCCTTGGCCAGCAGCGTTTTACCGGTGCCCGGAGGCCCCACCAGCAACACGCCACGCGGGATCTTGGCACCCAGTTTGCGATAGCGGTCCGGATCGCTCAAAAAGTCACGGATCTCCTCGAGCTCCTCGACTGCCTCGTCCACGCCGGCAACGTCTTCAAACTTGACCTTGGGGCGTGTGGCCTCGTTGGTCTTGGCGTTGGTCTTGCCAAACTGCATGTTCCTGTTGTTGGCGCCCATCATCTGGCGCATAAAGTAGAACATGATGGCGATAAGGGCGATCGTCGGAAGCACACTCATCGCCAAGTCGCCCCAAAAATCGGGATCGTTGGTGTTGACGATGTACTTGGTATCGGGGTGCTCCGCCATGAGCTCGGCAAGCGAATCGGAGCCGACATAGGTCGAGGAGAAGCACTTGAGCTCGCTCGTATCGCCCTTGTCCTTCTTCGTCTTCCAGTAATGACCCGTCACGCTTCCGTCTTGAACCGTATAGGTCAGATCTTCGACGCGATCCTGCTTGATGGCGCTCACCATCTCGCTCGTCGCGAGCTTAACGGTATTGCTGGAATTGGCAAAGCCGGAGCCCATGTTAAAGAAGGCGTAGCCCAGAAGCGCGCAAGCCAAAATAAAATACAGCCAGCCCGTACGCGTGGGCTTCTTGCCTCCGGGCATCCCCGGGATCTTAGGCTCCCGGGGAGTCTGGGAATTGTTATCGTTATGGTCGTCGGGCATCTTACGAATAAACCTCCGGTTTCAAAATGCCCAGATACGGAAGGTTACGATAGCGCTCGGCATAGTCGAGGCCGTAGCCCACCACAAAGGCATCGGGGCAATGGGTTCCAACATACTTGGGCGTGATGGCCGAGACGCGGTCCTCAACGTCCTTCCACAGGAAGGCGGCGACCTCCAGAGAAGCGGGCTTGCGGCTCTCGAGGTTCTTCATCAGATACTTGAGCGTCAGGCCCGAGTCCAGAATGTCCTCGACGATCAGCACGTCGCGACCGCGGATGTCGATATCCAGGTCCTTAATGATACGCACGATACCCGAGGACTTCACACCGTCGCCGTAGCTCGAAACAGCCATGAAATCGATGTTGGTCGGCAGCTCGATCTTACGCATCAGGTCGCCCATAAAGACCACGGCGCCGCGCAGGACCGCAATCAGCACCAGATCCTTACCCGCGTAGTCGCGCGTAATCTCCTCGCCCAGGCGAGAGACGATACCGTCGATATCCTCCTGCGTGAACAGAACCTTCTCGATATCCGGATGTTGAGAAGCCATGACAACCCTTTCTTGTGCTTATCGCCCACACACCGCCGTATGGACGCGAACTACACATTCTAGCAGCGCACGGGGTAAATTTACCAGCCCGTGCGCCATCAGCGCGCGAATACCGTCAACGTCGCACAGAATAGCAGGCGTGGGACGCTATTCCGCATCGACCACGCGGAGCAGATATGCCACGCGCGTTGCGGCCGTGCACTTAAAACGCTCGTCCGCGCGAACTCCGGCGACCCACACCACGGCACCCCCCGGCGCCGTCCTCACCATGGGCACGCCGGTGCGCTCGGAAACGGGAATGCGAGCCTCACCTAGCAAATCGGATACTTTCTTGCTTCGGCCACTCATCCCTAACGGGCACATCACGTCTCCCGGCGCGGGACCGTCCACCCACAGGCGCGCCAATCGCGCCTCGGCAGGGATCTCGCCACGCGAGCCCGCCAGGATCCGCTCACTATCGCTGTCAGCAAAACCCAGGGCAGCCGCGTCTACCAAAGCTGTCACTTCCCCGGCAGCCGCAAGCTCACGGGCGCGGCGCACGATATCGCATCCCGGCTCAACAGCCATCGGTTCTGTGACCAGCATACGTCCCCCGCCCAACGGCAAACGACCGGGTACGGTAACCCAGTCCGCGACCAGGCCCTCGCGAGCCGCCGGCGCCTTAAACGCCAGCATGCCAAACTCAATGCGTGCGTCAATCCCCGCCGGAAGCGTGACCGAGCCGGTGCCCTCGGCAACGCAGGAAAGGACTCGCTCCACATGTCGCATCTCGGGACGAGCGTCCGGATCGATGCGCTTAATCGCCAGTCGCACGATGCGCCGCGCGATTACCACCTCGGCCGCAGCCAGGCGCCTGGCATCGAGCACCAGCGCACCCGCTGCCTCTTTGCGCAAACAGCTTCGAAACGCCTGTGCCGAAAGCTGAGACAAAAACGCGTCCTCATCGCCTAAGATCTCGCAGGCGGCGCCAATCGTCTTGCAGACGCTCGCGTTGCGCTGCGCCACCACTGGCATTACTCGATGGCGCACGTAGTTTCGCAGATACGAGATATCCTCATTGCTCTCGTCTTCACGCCACGGCTGACCATGTACCTGTAGATAGCCCACGAGCTCGCCATGAGTTAGGTCGAGCAAGGGACGTACCACGATATTCCTCCGGCGAGGAATGCTCGATAGGCCAGCGGGCCCCGAACCCTTAATCGCGTTCATCAAAAACGTTTCCGCGCGATCCGAAGACGTGTGCGCGGTGCAGATACGAGCCGCCGTTCGCGGTGCCCCCGTCTGGGCGCAGAGCTCGCGAACATACCTCCGCGCCGCGGCATAGCGCACTTCGCGGGCCGCGGCCTCAATATTGCCCGACTCCCCATCAAAATAAGCGTGCTCCACGCACAGCGGTAAACCATATTTCGCGCAGAGCTCACGCACAAAGGCCTCGTCGCCATCGGACGCCTTGCCGCGCAGATGATGGTTTACATGCAGCACATGCAGGCGCTCGCGAGCAATGGGGGCAACACCGCGTCCGTCTTGGATATCCAGCTTTGATGTGCACGCCATAAGAAGCAGTGCCGTCGAGTCCGCGCCGCCTGATACCATGAGCACGACAGGAGCAGCCTGCTGCCTCGTTCGGGTCTCATCGACTGCCCCGGGCACGGCATGGTGTCCGTAATGCTGTGATACCGTTGGCATTTGCTTCCTCCTCTATTCGTCCGCACCCATTGTATCCTTTGGAATCTTATGTCTCGTCTGCACCTTCATATCCTCGGCAGTGGCTCTAAAGGCAACTGCGCACTCATCGAGGGCCCGCAGGGGCTCATTATGGTCGATGACGGACTGTCTCGCCGCGAGACATTAAAGCGCATGGCAGAACTGGGGCTCTCGACAGACAACGTCTCGGCTCTTCTCATTACTCATGAGCATAGCGATCACATCAAGGGCCTCGATGTCTGGTGCAAGCACTGGCACGGCCCCCTCTTTGCCAGCAGGGGCACTCTTTCGAACAAAGAAAATCTTTCGCATCTGCCTGTCGAGGAATTCGATCCCGGTGACACCCTATCCATTGCCGGCATCCACGTGCAAACCTACTCAACATCACACGATGTCATCAATCCAGTCGGTTATCGATTCGACGCCCTCGATGATTCCATCGGCTTTGCCACCGACACCGGAGAGCTATCGAGCCAAGCCATGAACACCCTCAAAGATTGTCGAGTCCTCGCGCTCGAAAGCAACCATGATGTGACCATGCTGCGCGAGGGAGAATATCCCCGCTTTCTTCAGGAGCGCATCCTGTCTGCAAGGGGACACCTCTCCAATGGCCAAGCCGCCGAAGCCGCGCGCGAACTTGTTACCGATCGCACCGAACAGCTCATCGCCATGCATATCAGCCAAGATAACAATCGTCCGAGCCTTACCGTCAAAAGCTATGCCAAAGCTCTGGCCGCAACCCTGGATGACGAGGTCGGCAGCTCCGCAACCCTTCTCCAAGGATCGCGAAAACTCTCGATACGCCCCGCAAGCCAGTATCAGCCGGCAACCATTCAATAGGCTGTCCTAGACAGCAAAAGGGGCCGAGAATCGCTTCCCAGCCCCTTTTGCTGTCTTTTAATAGCGCAGAACACCAACGAAGTTAGTCGATGGAGATCTTCGTAACGTTCTTCTTCTCGACGATCTTGGGAACCGTAACGGTCAGGATGCCGTCAGCGTACTTAGCCGAGAGGCCCTCGCTCGAAGCGTCCTTTAAATACACGCCACGCGTCGCGCTGTACGAGCTGAACTCCTTCTGCAGGAAGTTCTTGCCCTCGTTCTCCTCGTCTTCCTCGACATTCACGCTAATGGACAGACGGCCCTCGTTAAGCTCGACATCGATATCGTCCTTAGCGACGCCGGTCAGATAAGCCTTGACCTCATAGCCGTCGCCCTTATCCTCAACGTCAACGGGAAACGCCTTGGAAGCAATCGAGTTGTTTGCAAGGTCGGTCATATCATCAAACAGATCGAACAACGAGCTAGCAGAAGGACGAACGCCAAAAACCGAACGATAAGGAACCATGCTTGCCATGTTTACCACTCCTTTTAGGACTGCCGAGCCATCTTCTAGGTGACTGGGACTTCTTTTGACGCTCTTATATATGCCCACACAGTGCTTATATATACATCGACTATAAAGTTTTTTGAGTCCAGTACTATAAGCATATCTAAGTGTGTATGACTCAGGTTTTAATAAGGTTAAGGTTCTTTGAACCAGAGCTTAAATAACAAGTATGTTCGCAGCTACAAATCACAGGGGGCTTACAATGAGCGCGTACACGTTGTTGGTAACGAGCTAAAGGGCATCATGGACGACCAAAACCAGAACAATATGTTTATGCCGACGCAGGGCGAAGATACTTCCACGCAGCCGCCACGGTTCCATCGCCCCCACATCTCGCAAGAGCCCATTAATGATCCGGAGCCCGAATATGTGACGAGAAATCGATATCAAACGCTCGAGGATGCCCAAACGGGACGTAAACATATGGGCGTCGCCTCGGGAGACCCTGTATATCTGAAAGACGCACCATTATCTAAAAACAGCACAGCTAGTGAGGAGCCACTGAAAGCATCCGCCGCTCATCAACAAAGAGGTCCACGACCCAAGCAAACCTTGACGCATTCGGCTCGCTATCTCGAAACGCCAAAACAGGGAAAATCAATCTTCGTTTCATCAAGTAAACGACGCAAGCAGCATCGACTGACAATCCTGCTTTTGATCATTGTGGCCATAGCAGTTGCCCTTGTTATTCGATTTATCTTCTTTAAATAAGGGCTCAATACCAAAAACGATAAGATCGTCTCGTGTAATTGAGTCATTTACGCCCCGTAAACGCAAAAAGGGGGAGGCCGCGAGGCCTCCCCCTTCTTCAAGTCGATTGACGGCTCGGTGCCGTCCACCGGTCAGCGGCGCCCTGGCCTCCCACGGGCTGACCCCGCAGTACTCTCGGCGCGATGGGGCTTAGCTTCCGG
>DBEYUK010000046.1:0-51569 GCA_048181625.1 Collinsella sp.
TCATGGGGAGGCTCGAGGCCTACCTCGTGTACTATCGGGATGGGCGCATCAAGAAGTCCCTCGAGTGGCTGAGCCCGATGGAGTACCGTAGGAAGCTTGGATACGCCTAGGCGCGGTCCAAGAAATCGTCCGCACCCCCAAACGCATAAGCAGTCCCTATTTCACCGCAACTTATGAAGGGGATGTGACTACTTGATGGCGCCGGTCACGGTACCGCCGCCGAGGACGATGTCGCCGTGGTAGACTACAACGGCCTGGCCGGGGGCGATGGCTCGCTGCGGCTCGTCAAAAGTCAGCAGCATTTGCCCGTCTGCGCCGCGCGTAAGGGTCGCTGCCTGGTCTTTCTGACGGTAGCGGTACTTGGCGTCTACGCGAATGCCGCCGGCATCCAGCTCGGCCTCCATGCGCGCGTCCGGCGCGCTCCAGATCCACTCATCGGCCGTGAGCGCTGCGGCCGTCAGGTCCTCGGCCTCGCCCAGATGCACAATGTTGTTGGCGGCATCGACGCCCGTTACGTACACGGGATGCGCCATCGCGACGCCCAAGCCCTTGCGCTGGCCGATGGTGTATCGCAGTGCGCCGTTATGACGTCCGACCACGCTGCCGTCGCGCCACACAATGTCGCCCGGTGCAGCGGGATGTCCGCAGCGGCGCTCGATATAGCCCGCGTAGTCGCCGTCTGGAATAAAGCAGATATCCTCGCTCTCGGCCTTCTTGGCGTTGATGAAGCCCTGCTCGGCGGCAATGCGGCGCACGTCGCGCTCTTTGTCCAGGCCTGCCAGCGGAAAGATTGTGCGTGCCAAGCGCTCCTGCGTAAGCGAATACAAAAAGTAGCTTTGGTCCTTCTTTGGGTCCTCGCCACGGTGCAGCTGCCAGGTGCCGTCGGACGCCTGGCTCGTTTTGGCGTAGTGACCTGTGGCGATGTAGCCGCAGCCCATATCGAGCGCTGCATCGAGCAACGCGCCAAACTTAATATGGCGGTTGCAGATGATGCACGGGTTGGGCGTCAGCCCCTCCTGATAGGCAGTCACGAAGCGCTCGATAACGTTGCGGTCGAAGGTCTGCTGCAGGTCGAGCACATGGTGGGGTATCCCCAGGCGCTCGGCGACGGCCTTTGCATCGGCGATGTCGCGGTCGACCTTACTCATGCCCGTGACGGGATCGGGCGCGGGGCAGGTGAGGCGCATGGTGGCGCCGACGCATTCGTAGCCCTGGCGCTTGAGCAGGTACGCGGTCACGCTGGAATCGACGCCGCCACTCATGGCGACGAGCACGCGCTTGTTGTGCATGGGGAGGTTCTCCTTGGTGGCATGTGGCCAAAAAAGAAAAGCGGCGCGGGAGGCTGGTTCCGCGCCGCAGACATTGTAGCAAGTTCGGGCGTCATGTGGGACGCCCTGTTGGGATGAGCCCAGGCTGCCAGAAGAGAGGGAAGGCCGGCGTGCCTTGGACTCGTTCTAAGAACGAGAAGCTCTAGTCCTGGAACAGTGCCGTGGACAGGTAGCGCTCACCGGTGTCGGCGAGCAGCGCCACGATGGTCTTGCCCTCGTTCTCGGGGCGCTTGGCCAGCTGCAGCGCGGCCCACACGGCGGCGCCGGACGAAATGCCCACGAGCACGCCCTCCTTGTGGCCCACGGCGCGACCGGTCGCAAAGGCGTCGTCGTTCTCGACGGGGATGATCTCGTCATAGACCTGGGTGTCGAGGACGTCGGGCACAAAGCCGGCGCCGATACCCTGGATCTTGTGCGGGCCGGCCTGGCCCTTGGAGAGCACCGGGGAAGTGGCGGGCTCAACGGCGACGACCTGAATCTCGGGGTTCTGCTCCTTGAGGAACTCACCCACGCCGGTCACGGTGCCGCCGGTTCCAACGCCGGCGACGAAGATGTCGACCTCGCCGTCGGTGTCATCCCAGATCTCGGGGCCGGTCGTGGCCTTGTGGATGGCGGGGTTGGCGGGGTTCACAAACTGGCCGGCGATGATGCTGTTTGGCGTCTCCTTCTGCAGTTCCTCGGCCTTGGCGATGGCGCCCTTCATGCCCTTGGAACCGTCGGTGAGCACGAGCTGTGCGCCATATGCCTGCATAAGCTTGCGGCGTTCGACGGACATAGTCTCGGGCATGGTGATGATCACCTTGTAGCCGCGAGCCGCCGCCACCGAGGCGATGCCGACGCCGGTGTTGCCACTCGTGGGCTCGATGATGGTGTAGTCGCCGCCGCGCACGAGCTTGCCGGCCTTCTCGGCCTCGTCGATCATGTTCTTGGCGACGCGGTCTTTGACGGAGCCGGCGGGGTTGAAGTATTCCAGCTTGACGAGCACGCGGGCCTTGAGGTCCTCATCGGCCTCAAAGTGAGTGAGCTCCAGGAGCGGGGTGTGGCCGATAAGCTGATCGATGGACGTATAAACATTGCTCATGGTGAACCTCCAAAGTGTTCAAATGACTGGATACCGTGTGGTTTTACGGTGTGTGTAGCAGTGAAACCCATAAACCTTATGGGTTGTTCGTTTTGCTGTTGGCAAGCATAGTAGACAGTAAAGCCTAGTAACGCAATAGGAAATAGAAGATTATTACGAGTCGATTAACCATCTTGACCGGAACGGGTATTTTCAAAACCAATTTTTCGGCTAGAATTTCTACGGACTAAATGACCGAAAGGCAGCACTATACATGTTGGTTTCTACTAAGGGCAGATATGCCCTGCGCGTTATGGTCGATCTGGCCGAGCACCAGGCAGCCGGTCGCATCCCGCTCAAAGAGATCGCGGCGCGACAGGGGATTTCCGAGAAATATCTCGAGAACATTTTTGCTACGCTCGTGCGCGCCAACATGCTCTCGGGCATGCGCGGCAAGGGCGGCGGCTATGTGCTCACGCGCCCGCCCGAGCAATACGCGGTGGGCGAGATCTTGCGCCTGACCGAGGGCAGTCTGGCGCCGGTCGCCTGCCTGGATGGCGACTGCAAGGGCTGCTCGCGATCTGATGAGTGTCCAACGCTCGACGTGTGGAAGAACCTGGACAAGCTCATCAACGACTACCTCGACGGTGTGACGCTCGATCAACTTGTCGCTCCCAACCATGGCTACGACTACGTCATCTAACCCATACCCGCCATTTGGGGACGGGGTGGAAATGGTAGATTCTCTCGCCCTTTGAGACTTGAAAAATAAGAAGGCCGCCCATTTTTGCGATGGGCGGCCTTTGTTTTGGGCTGTTGAGACGGACGCGGCCGGAATGGCCGTTTTAGTCCTCGGCGATGCTGTCGAGGATGCTGCGCGTGATGGATACCAGGATACTGCCCATAAAGGCCGATCCAAAGCTGGCGATGGAGATGCCCGCGCCCAGCAGATTGACCGACAGGTAGCTGGCCAGCTCGAGCATAAAGCTGTTGACTACGAGCTGAAAAACACCAAACGTAATAATAGTGAGCGGCAGTGAGATGACAGTCAGGAACGGCTTGACGAGCGAATCGACGATGTTGAGGAACAGTCCCACGAAGGCGAAACAGACCCAGGCCTCGGCAAAACCGAAGGGCTGGATGCCGGGAACGAGGAACGTGGCAATCGCGATGGCGATCGAGGTAAAGAGCCAGTTAAGCATAAAGCGCATGGCGTGAATCCTTTCTTGCGCCGGGGTTGCTGGCGTCGCGTGAAGCGGCTTGCGGCGGCGACCTGGATGGTTGCGCGGGCGCGCAGCGGTGTTTGGGCGCCCATTGTCTCAAATATTCGTGGAGCTTACGTGCGCATACGGTTTCTAAACGGCGTTCGTCCTGAAAAACGTGCCGCTGGCAGAGAGTCTTGTCGCTTTAGTTTGGTGGTGTGCTACACTGCTACGGGCAAAAGCCACAGGCGTTGCCCTATTGCATAGAACGGGCGAACGATGCCCGATGTCAGTATCAACTTCGATGCCTTTTGGCGGGTTTGGCGGTGATCGATGAATATCGAGAACATGTTTGACAAGCCCGATGTCAAGCAGCTGGTCCACGCATTTAGTCTTTTGGATGACGAGAAGGATATCCAAGCGTTTTTGACCGATATCTGCACGCCGCGCGAGATTTGCGACCTTTCTCAACGTTTGCAGGTTGCGCGCTATTTGGACGAGGGCGAGCCTTATGTTGAGGTTCAGGCCCGTACCGGCGCTTCGTCCACCACGGTGAGCCGCGTTTCAAAGGCGCTGAACGGCGAGTACGGTGGCTACCGCAAGATCTTCATTAAGTTGGAGGATGGCGAGTAAGCCAGCGACAACATTGAATTACGAAGAACCGCTCCTTCGGGGGCGGTTTTTATATGCCCGCAATCGGCTGGTGCGTTGGGTTCAGGTTGCTTTGTACCAAAAGATGGAGCTGTGGTGGCAATGTGTCCGCGTGGGCGGGTAGGATGGATGCATTGATTATTGCGAACGGTTTGAGCGGAGGACCATGCCTGTTCGAATCTATACCACCAATGCCGGCACGGATTTGAGCGATGCCGAGTCGGCACTGCTTGCCGACCTTATTGCCCGCCGCGGGCGTGCCGTGCTGCTGGCGCCAACGTTCGCCGAGCTCGACCTGTGCCGTCATGATGCAGCGGAAGCCGGGGCTTCGCTGGGTATCGACTACAAGACGCCTTCGTCATGGCTTCGCTCGCTTTGGGAGCTTTTGGGCGACGGGCGCGATTTCGTCGACAACCTGCAACGCCAGATGCTGTTTTCGGATATGATTGCCCGCCGCGACGATGCCGACCTGCAGCCGCTTTCGCGCAGCCAGGGCACGGTGCGCATGCTCGCGCGCATGGCTCGCGATGTGCTTCCGGGTGTGGCAGGGACAGGTGCCGAGCGTTGCTGCGACAACGTTTGCAAGCCCAAGCCCAAAAGCGACGCCGAGGCTCGCGTGTTCGAGCTTTTGTGCGCCTATGCGTGCGGCTTGGACCGTCGAGATATGGTCGAGCCCTGCGAGGCGGCTGACATTATGGCCGGCGCTTTGACCGACAGCCTGCCGGCGTGCGCCCGCGCCGTTTGCGTGCGCGGCGTCACGTCATTTACGTATGGCCTACTCGAGCTGCTGTCCGCCGTGGCAAACAACGGGGGAGAGGTTGTCGTGCTGCTCGCCCGCGAGCAAGCGGCGATGCGTGAGGAGCTGGCCACGGCCCTTGATGCCCGCGGTGTGCTGTTTGAGGTTGCACCGCTGGACGAGGATGCCGGCGCTCCCGCGACTGCTCCAAAGTCCGTCGTACGTCCTGCCTTTGTGGAAGTCGCCGGTCCCCATGCCTGTGCCCGTGTCTATGCGGACGTCATCGATAAGATGGTGAAAGCGCGCAAGGAGTCCAAGGTCAACGATGCCGCCTCCGCGCCCGCCGATCCCGTGCGCGTGCTCGTGGTGTCCGCCCGGGCACCCCAGCTGTTCGGCGAGCTTGCCGCTCGTTTGGCGGCGCGCCACGTTGCTGCCGAGACGACCGAGTTCACGGCGTTTTCTCAATCCATTGCGGGCAGGCAGTTCACGGCGCTCGCCAACCTGATCGAGCGTATGAAGGCCGCCGACGAAGGGGCAGCTTCCAAGACTGAGTGGTGGCCCGCTCCGGAGCTTACCGACTGGATTTACAGCCCGCTTTCGGGTGCCGACGCCGCCAGCGCGCGCACGTTCGACAAGAATATGCGACTGTCGCGCAGCAAGACCACTGCGGGCGTCAAGAGCTTGCTGCAGAGCGTGCAGGGCCAGATCAGGGGCGCGCGTAAAGCGGCGAGTGACGAAAACTGGTTTAAGAACGTGCCGTGCGTGGTCTCGGACGTGTTCCAGGCGCTGTGGCGCGACAAGCCCGTAACGGCGCTCAAGGCCATGCTTGCCGTCGCCGAGGCGCTGCCCGATCGCGCGTTTGGCGGTCTCGACGGTCAGGCCCGTCGCCAGGCGGAGACCGCCCTGCTGCGACATGCCATTGACATTCTTATGAACGACGCCCGCGCGCTCGATGTGTCGCAGGCAGCGACCGTGCCCGTGCTCGACGGCGTTCGCACCAAGGTGGATAAGCGCAGCGCCGCATACGATTACGAGACCTACGAGGTAGACCGCGCGCCGCGCGCCCAGGTGCGCTTTGTGTCGCTTGCCGATGCGGCGGCGTTGCGTCCCGGCAGCTACGATGCCGTCCTGTTTGCCGATGTCGATCTGGACAGCTATCCGCTTTCGCACGAGGAGGGCCCGCTTGCCACATTGACGGCGAGCCTTGGCCGCGAGGGCGTGACGCTTGAGCCTGCGGCCCTACTGCGCGTGCGCTTTGGTCGTGCGATGCAAGCGTCGCGTGGTCCGGTTACGCTCGCCCGTGTGACCCACGATCGTCAGGCGCGCGAGTGCTATCCGGCGGCCGTGTGGACCGAGTTGCGTGCGCACGCTAAGGCCGCTGACGCCGACAAGGCCGCTGACGACGCTAAGGCTGCTGACGCCGACAAGGCGACGTGCGTGGGCGAGGGTGATATCGTAAGGGACTTCGATCTCGCCGCCGGCGAAGGGCTCGAGCGCAAGCGGGTCGCATGTGAGGCCCCTCAGCATTTGAGTGCCGAGGCCGTGCCGTATTTGGTTCTGCGCCGTCGCGATGGCGAGGGCGAGGATGCGCCGCTGGTGCCGCGCCTGACGTCCGCCTCGCAGATCGAGGCCTATTCCACCTGTCCGCTGTGCTGGTTCGTGTCGTATCGCGTGAAGCCCCAGTCCATCGACGCGGGCTTTGGCAACATGGAAAAGGGCAACTTCGTCCACGACGTGCTGGAACATCTGCATGCCCGTCTGCCCCAAGAGGGCATGGAGCGCGTGACGCCCGAGAACCTGCCGCGTGTGCAGGAGCTGCTGCGCGAGGTCTTTACCGATACCTTGGCCGAGCATGCGGGCAAGCGTGGCAACGAGGGCCCGCTGGTGCCGCTCTCCCCGGTGGAGGAGCGTCAGGTGGCCGAGATCTTGCCGCAGCTGGAGGGCGTCCTTGCCTACGAGTCCGAGGCGCTGACTCCTTTTGCTCCGCGCTACCTGGAGTTTGCCTTTAACGATCTTAACGTTGAGTATGCCGGTTGGCCGCTCGGCGGGCGCATCGACCGCGTAGATGTGGATGCCGAGAATCGCGCCGTGGTAATCGACTACAAGCATCGCACGGGCGTTGAGGAGTTTAAGCTCGCCGACCCTACGGTGCGCGACGAGGAATCGGGCACGGCGCCCATCGACGACCCGCGCTGGCTGCCACCCCATACCCAGACACTCATCTACGCGCAGGCCATGCGTCGGGCGCTGGGCCTAGATACCCGTGCTGCGCTCTATTTTTCGACCAAGGGCGGCAAGCCCGCGCTGCGCGGCGCGGCGAGTGCCGAGTTGCTCGAGGAAGAGCGTGGTGACGGTCGCATCCCGGGCCTCAAGAAGGGCTTCCCGGGCGAGGGCGGCAGCATGGACTTCGATGCCCTGCTCGACCGCGTGGAGACCGGCATTGCCGAGCGCCTGCGCGAGCTTGAGGCAGGTGACGTCGCCGCTGTCGACCCGACATCGGCGCAAGCCGCGCATGCGCGCTGTTCGTATAACCACCAAGGAACGTTTGTAAGGAGGGACGTGTAGACCATGGATCTTTCGACTTTGATGCCGCAACAGCTGCAGATTGTCAAAACGCTCGACCGTCCGCTATTTGTCTCGGCGGGCGCCGGTTCGGGCAAGACCTTTACCCTTACGCGCCGCATCGTCTACGCGCTCTCGCCCGAATCCGGTCCGTTCGTTGAACATCTGGATCAGGTGCTCGCTATTACCTTTACCAAAGATGCCGCGGCCGAGATTCGCGACCGCGTGCGCCGTGCGCTTATCGACGAGGGCATGGACGAGGAAGCACTGACCGTCGACGACGCGTGGATTTCGACCATTCACGGCATGTGCTCGCGTATCCTGCGCGCGCATGCGCTGGAGCTGGGCATCGACCCCGAGTTCACGGTGCTCACCGATACCGACGAGCTTATGGACCAGGCTGTTGAGCATGTGCTGGCCCGCGCGACGGCGCCCGATGCCGCCCCCGAGCTCGCGGCATCGCTCAAGGCCCTCTATGCCTGGTATCCCATGGCGGGCGAGGGCGGTTCCTTTGGCACCGGCACGACCATCAAGGGCCTGGTGCGCGACCTGCTGGAGCTGTCGAGCCAGTTGCCGGGCGGTATGGACGACGTGTGCGTGGCGCGCGGCCAGGCCGATACCTCGGCACTCGCCGATGCCTATCGCGCAGCGCTGGGCGCAAGCAAGGCCGCGACCGAGAAGGCGCAGATGGCACTCGACGCCATTGACGCGTTCGAGGCGAGCGGCAAGACCATGGCCGATGCAGCGCGACTCATGATGTCGTGCACCATGCCGCGCGCGAGCAAGGCATTCCCTAAGGAGCAGGTCGAGCTGCTCAAGGCCGAGGCCGCCGATGCGTTTATCAATATCGTGCTTGCCTGCGGTGGCCCGGCGCTCGATGCGCTGGTGGGCCTGGCCCGTTCCGTCGAGGCCGAGTATCGCGCATTGAAGGCTGCCCAGTCCGCCCTCGATAATAACGACCTGCTGCGCATGGCCTACGAGGCCCTGCGCGATTACCCGGCCATCCGAGCGGCATACGAGGGCCGCTTTAAGATGGTCATGATTGACGAGTTCCAGGATACCGATCAGATGCAGGTCGATCTGATACGCTACCTGACGGGTGCGGGGGAGCGCGCGCTGTGCACCGTGGGCGATGCACAGCAGTCCATCTATCGCTTCCGTGGCGCCGAGGTCGAGGTATTCCGTCGCCAGGAGCGCAAGGTGGGCTCGTCTGCCGCGCCCGAGGCGACTGCCGTGACCGACACCCCCGCCGGCGAGCTCGTCAAGCTCGTGCGCAACTTCCGCAGCCATGACGAGGTACTGCGTTACGTGGCACGCGTCTTCGACGGCGATGACGGCGGCCTGATGCAGGGCTTTTTGGATCTTGAGGCGAGCGACGGCCGCAAGGACACGCTGGTGGCAGACGCCTCGCGTCGCCAGGCCCTCTTTGTTGCCGGCGGCAGTATGCAGGAGCGCACACAGGCCAAGGCCCGTGCGATCGCTGAGCGATTCCGCGCGCTTGCCGATGCCGGCCAGCCTCAGGGCGGCATGGTGCTGCTGCTGGGCCGCATGACCAACGCAGACGTCTACGCACAGGCCTTCCGCGACCAGGGGCTCGACTGCGTCATCGCGGGCGGCTCGGTCTTTGCGCAGGCTGCCGAGGTGCAGACGGTGCGCGCCCTGGTTTGTGCACTCGCCAATCCGGCCGATACGGCGCAGGGTCTTATGCCACTGCTGGCCTCGCCGATGTTTGCACTCGGCGCCCAGGAGTTCCTGGCGCTGGCGACCAAACTCGATAGCGAGACGGGGGAGACCTCGCGCCGGAATATCGACGTGGGTATCATGAGCGATTCCGATGTGCCGGGTTTGCAAGACTTGCCGCTCGTGACGCGCGCCCGCGAGGTGCTGCGGTATGCGTTTCGTCGCGTGGGCCGCGATTCGTTCGCCGCCATCGCGCGCGACGTGGTCAACGCCTCCGGCTGGTTTGTGCGTCTGGCACAGCGTGGTCCCGAGGGCAAGGCCATTGCCGCCAACGTGCTCAAGGCGCTCGACGCTGTGGCCGAGGCGGAGGCCGAGTTCGGCAACTCGCCGCGTTCCATCGCGCTTGCCTTCGATCGCTTCCTGGCGGGCAAGGAAGCCCCGGGTGCCCTCAACGAGGAGGGCGACGGCGCGGTGCGCATCATGACGGTACACGCCTCCAAGGGTCTGGAATATCCGGTCGTGGCGGTCGCCGAGTGCTTTGGCGTGCGTAAGTCCTCGGGTGCGGCACAGATGGGTCGCGTCGAGGGCGGAGCGCAGGTCGTGGCACTGCCGGCACGCTTCGACGGCGTTAAGCTTGCCGACGGTACCTTTGTGAAGGGCGACGACGTCAAAAAGCAGTTTGAGCACGCGTTTAAGGGCAAGGGCACGTCGCTGTGGTTGCCGCCAGAGCTTATGGAGGACGTATGCGCGACGGGTTCTCCCGCCGAGGTATTTGCTCGCCTGCGCAACGACGACCTGCAGCTTTCGCTCGAGGAGCGGGCCCGCTTGCTCTATGTTGCCATGACGCGTGCGCGCGAGCTGGTGATCTTGGCGATGGATGCCGGCGTGAGCCGTGGCAAGGTGACGGCGCCGACCTTCGACGTCGAGACCGATCTGACCTACGATGTGCTGCGCCGTATTTTGCCGACCGACGCTCTGGACATGCCGCAGCTCGATGCCGACCGCCTGGTGTTCGACAACTCTAAGCCGGGCGACTACGAGCTCATCTCGCTGGCGGACTTTACGTTTGGCGAGCAGGCGTTTGAGGCCAACGCTTCGCTGGATGCCGAGGGCAAGCTTGTTCGTGGCGATGCCGATGCAGATGCTGCCGACGATTCGGCCAGTACAATCGTCCCCGGTCCTGCCGACCCCGAGCCCGATGCGTTTGAGCTTGTGTATCCCCAGGCGGTGGGCGTGCGCATGGGCATCTGTCCGTTCCCAGCGCGTGACTCGTATAGCTACTCGTCAATCGCGGCGGCGCTCCATGCCGAGACAGAAGACCGTGCCGCCGAGGCTCGTGTTCCCATGGACGAGTCCGGCGATGATGCAGAGTCGGATGGCTCGGAAATAACCGATGCAGACGTGGCTGCTGTCGAGCCTGTCGGCAATCCCATGGCGCTGGGCTCGGCCTTCCACGCCGCCTGCCAGTGGCTCATCGAGATGGGTGCCGATGCGCTGCCTGCTGAGCGTGCCGACGCCCTGGCTCGCCTGTGGTGCCTGACGCCGGAGCAGCGCGAACGCTTCGATGTTGCCCTGGACCGCTGGCTCAAGTCGGCTGTTCGTGCCGACCTGCTCGCGTGGCCGTGCGTTCGCGCCGAGGTGCCGTTCTTTTCACTGGGCTGCGAGGACGAGGACATCGCTCGCTACGGTGCCTATGCCGAAGGCGCCATCGACGCTTTGGCGACGAACCCGGCGGATTCGTCACGCGCGCTGGTCATTGACTACAAGACGGGCGGCACACCGGACGAGACGCCGGACCAGCTGCTCGAGAAGCACGCCCTGCAGGCGCGCGTCTACGCTGATGTTCTGCACAAGGCGGGCTTTGAGGCCGTGACCGTCAAGTTCGTCCGCGTGGAGCAGGCGGATCCAACCATCTTCGCCGAACCCGCCGAACCTCAAGTAGTCACCTACAACCTCTAGCCCTCAGATAACTTGCGGTGGAATAGTTCCTGTATTGCGACCCAGGTGGCCCAAGCGGGAACTATTCCACCGCAACTGCAAGAGGAGCCGTGTTGGTTTGGCTAGGTTCGGGTGCTGTCCGTGCCGTGCGGTAAAATCGTTCAGTCAGAACACGAACCCGCATCGGAGCTCATCACATGGCATTCGTCCATCTGCACAATCACACTGTCTTCTCCATGCTCGACGGCGCAACCCGTATCCAGGATATGGTCAACCGCGCTGTTGAGCTGGGCATGCCCGCCGTGGCCATTACCGACCACGGCTACATGTATGGCGTGCCCGACCTGGCGCTGGCCTGCGACGCCGTCAATCACAACACGCCCGAGTACAAAACCTGGAGCCACGACAAGGCCTTCTTGGAAAAGGACCGCCGCGACGAGCTGGTGGAGCCCGACCCCGAGGCAAACCCGCGCGAGCATGCCCAGTATGTGAAGGACATGGCCATGTGGGACGAGAAGGGCAATATCGACGAGCTCAAACCGCCCCTGGTCATCAAGCCCATCTTTGGCTGCGAGGTCTACTTTACGCCGGACGAGACCCTTGCCCGCGACCACAAGCCCGAGCTCTACCACATGATCCTTCTGGCCAAGGACCAGGAGGGCTACGTCAACCTGATGCAGACGGTCTCCGAGGCCGCCGTGCAGGGCTTTTATTACAAGCCGCGCGTGACGCTCGACAACCTGCGCCGCCATGCCAAGGGCATGATCTGCACCAGCGCCTGCATCGCGGGCATCATTCCCAAGTACATCGACCGCGGTGACATGGAGGGCGCCATCAAGTGGGCCGAGACCTTCCGTGACACCTTCGAGCCCGGCGACTTCT
The DNA here is from genome assembly GCA_048181625.1 of Collinsella sp. Classification (GTDB taxonomy): domain Bacteria; phylum Actinomycetota; class Coriobacteriia; order Coriobacteriales; family Coriobacteriaceae; genus Collinsella. Next base: position 12,040 of record DBEYUK010000046.1, read on the forward strand.
ACATCGAGATCCAGGAACACGGCATCACCACCGACAACGGCCTGACCGACGAGCAGATAGACCGCACGCTCATCGATATCGCCAAGCAGGTGGGGGTCAAGGTCATCGCCACAAACGACTTCCACTACCTGCGCCGCGAGGACGCGCCCGTGCAGGACGTCATCATGTGTATTGGCATGAACGCCAAGGTCGACGACCCCAACCGCATGCGCATGACCGGCTCGGAGTTTTACATGAAGACCGAGGAGGAGATGCGGGCGATGTTCCCGTATTGCCCCGAGGCCTGCGACAACACACTCGAGATCGCCGACAAGTGCTACGTTGAGCTGGACTGGGACTCTATCATCCTGCCGCGCTTTCCGTTGCTCGATCCCGGTGAGACGCACGAGAGCCAGTTCCGCCGTGAGTGCGAGAAGGGCCTGCGCCAGCACTATGGCGACGACTGGGCCACGCGCGAGATCGGTGGCGTCAACATCAAAGAGCGCTTTGAGTACGAATACAAGGTCATCTGCGACAAGGGCTTTGCCGCCTACTTTTTGATCGTTGCCGAGTACGTGCAATGGGCCAAGGACAACGGCATCGGCGTCGGCCCCGGCCGTGGCTCGGCCGCCGGCGCTATCGTCGCCTACGCCATGAACATCACCGCGTTCGACCCGCTCGAGAACGGCCTGATGTTCGAGAGGTTCCTGTCCCCGCAGCGTACCGAGATGCCCGATATCGATATGGACTTCGACGATGAGCGGCGTCTCGAGGTCGTGGAGCACGTTCGCCAGCTCTACGGTCCCGAGAAGGTCACCCACGTCATCACCTACTCGACCATTAAGGCCAAGCAGGCCATTAACGACGCCGCGCGCGTCCTGGACTACCCGGTCTACATGGGCCAGCGCCTGTCCAAGATGGTCTCGAGCGACCCCAAGGTCAAGCTCAAGCAGGTGCTCGACAAGCAACCCGGCAAAGAGGATCTGTTTAACCCTGACTTTGCCGAGGCCTATAAAAAGGACGACGACGCCCGCCGCATCATCGACACGGCGCTCTCGATCGAGGGCCTCACCCGCGGCGAGGGCGTGCACGCGTGCGCCGTTCTGATCTGCCGTGACCCCGTCAACGAGCACGTGCCCACCAAGCTCGATACCAAGGGCGGCGTCGAGATTACCCAGTACGAGGGTCATACCGTTGCCGACATGGGCCTGCTCAAGATGGACTTCTTGGGTCTGCGCACGCTGACGGTTATCTCCAAGGCCAAGGCCAACATCAAAAAGAACTTCGGCATCGACATCAAAGAGGAAGAGATCCCCTTTGACGATCCCGAGATCTTTAAGCTCATGGGCTCCGGCCACACCGCCGGCGTCTTCCAGGTCGAGTCCGCCGGCATGACGGCCACGATCAAGAACATGAAGCCCACCGAGTACAAGCACGTCGTGGCATTGATCGCTCTGTACCGCCCGGGCCCGCTGGGCGCCGGCATGGTTTCGTCCTACATCAACCGTATGAACGGCAAGGAGCCGGCGGTCTCCTACGACGACCGTCTGGACGACATCCTGGGCGAAACCTACGGCACCATGGTCTATCAGGAGCAGGTTATGCTCATCTCCGTTGAGATGTGCGGCTTCTCCAAGGGCGAATCGGACTCGCGTATTCGTAAGCCCGTGGCTAAGAAAAAGATTAAGCTGCTCACGTCGACGGTGCTCCACTGGGAGGATGGCTCGGACGAGACCACTTACGACCACTGGATGAATGGCGCTATCAAGAACAACTACACGCGCGAGGTCGCCCAGAAGATTTGGGACGATGTTCTCGAGTTCGCGTCTTACGCCTTCAACAAGTCGCACTCCGCCGGCTACGCCATTCTGGTTATGCAGACGGCGTGGCTCAAGGCGCATTATCCGCACGAGTACATGGCGGCCGTTCTGACGTCCTATACGGGCAAGACCGACAAGATCGTGCACTACGTCTCGGCGTGCCGTCACGACGGCATTCCCGTGCTGTCGCCAGATGTCAACGAGTCCGGTACCGAGTTCACGGCTACCAAGGAGGGCGTGCGCTTTGGTCTGGCCGGCATTCGCGGCGTGGGCACCGGCGTGGCGCAGGCGATTATCGCAGAGCGCGAGGCGGGCGGCCCGTTTAAGACGCTGCACGACTTTGTCGAGCGCGTGGACTCGAGCCAGGCCAACCGTCGCGTGATCGAATCGCTCATCAAGGCAGGCGCCTTCGACTCCACGGGGTATCCGCGCCGCCAGATGATGCACTTTGTGGACAAGAACAACCCCGAGAACATCATCGATGCCGCTGTGAAGCGCCAGAAGGATCGTGCGAGTGGCCAGACGTCGTTCTTCGATATGTTTGGCGACGTTGAGGGCTCGGGCTTTGAGGTGAGCGTGCCCGATCCGGATGGCCAGGAGTGGGACCGCCACCTTAAGCTGAGCCAGGAGAAGGAGGTTCTGGGCATCTATGTCTCGGACCACCCGTTGCGCCCGTTTGAGTATGCACTTAGCAAAGCGCGCGACTTCTCGTTCTCGCAGATCGACACCGGCTACGAGGTGCAAAACCCCACGGGCGGCACCATCAACCAGGAGATTCCCGAGGGCAAGGCGCTGTGGTGGGCCGGCATGGTCTCGAGCGTGTCCAAGCGCGTGACCAAAAACGGCGATCCCATGGGTATCGTGCAGCTCGAGGACATGGAAGGCGAGGCCACGGTCGTGGTGTTCCCCAAGACCTACAAGGAGGCCGAGGGGTACCTGTATGGCGAGGTCGATCCCGAGACCGGCGCGCAGCTGTCCGACGCGTTTGTGCGCATTAAGGGCAAGCTCGAGCGCTCGGACCGCGGCGACCAGATCATCGCGCAGGAGATTGTGCCGCTGGAGCTTAGCGAGGAGAAAAACAAGCCCAAGGTCTTTGAGGTCATGGTGCCCAACAGCCGCTTTAGCCAGGGCAATATGGCGCGCCTGGCCACGGTGCTCACCACCAACCCGGGCGGCGACCGCGTGGAGATCTTTATTGAGCAAGTCGACGGGCGCGTGCTGCGTGCCGAGGTACCGGCCAAGGTCAACGCACGCTCGATTCCGCTGCTGGCAGAGGCCAAGGCCATCGTCGGCAACCAAGGCAGAGTGACGGTTATCTAAAATGATTTTGCTGGGGTAGCTAATTTGGGACGGGGCTATTTTAGCTACCCTTTGGCTGACGGCGAATGAGTCGGGGTCGGAATACATCTCAACCGACGTATGGGGGTAGCTAAAATAGCCCCGTCCCAAATTAGCTACCCGGTGCGAGATTGGAGGAAGTGATGGTGCAGGGGACGTTTGTGCAGGCGCTTCGCAAAGAGGCGGCGTTGAGCGGCACCTTTATGAAGGGGCGTTCGCTCATGCTCAACGGCGCCGTGCTGTCGATCGAGGACAGCGGCTCGCGCTTCTCCAAAAACGTGACGGTTGAGGGCTCGGTGCGCGGTTCGCGCGGCGACCTGTACAAGACGCACGTGGCGCTCGACATGGACGAGCACGAGGTGATCGACTACGACTGCGATTGCCCCGCCGCCTATCGTTACCCCGGTATGTGCAAGCACGCTATTGCCACGGCTCTGGCGTATTTGGATGCCAGCGGCGCCGAGCCCGTCGAAGGTTTGCGCACGCCGGTCCGCACGTTTACGGCGCAGCCGAAACAGCCCGCGCGTATCGCGCCCAAAGCGCCGGCCGTCAACCCCAACTTTCCCTTTCCGGCGCCCGTCCCCACGAGCCCCAGCCTTATGGCGGCGCTCTCCGATCTTTCGGACGCACGCATGGATGAGCTGGCGAGCATGCGCCGCAAGCTCGCTGGCAGTGTGGATCCCGATGCCCCCAAGGCGGTGTTGGAGCCCTCGTTGGTGCCGTACTACAATCCACTGTTTGCCGACCGCTTTAGCTGGGCGCTCGAGCTTCGCATTCGTTGTGGATCGGTCTCCTACGTGGTCAAGGATATCGACGGCATGGCCGACGCCTATGTCCGAGGCGGCACCTTCTCGTACGGCAAGAAGCTCACGTTTGTCCATACGCCCGAAGCCTTCGAGGACGTGTCGACAAAGCTGCTCAACCTTGTTGTGACGACAGTTGCCTATCTCGATGACATCACAAGCTCGCGTTCGGCGTCGTACGACTTTGCCCGCAGCGGTTTTGTCGCCGAGCGTCAGTTGCCGCTGTCCGAGCATAGCATCGTATATGTGCTGGACCTGTTGCGCGGCCAGAGCATCTCTTTTGAGCCCGCCTGGTCGCGGGGGACGACGACGCATCGCACCTATGACGTGGCGGTTGAGATGCCTCCGGAAGGGGAGGACGAGGCGCTGTCTAAGCGCCCACCGCTCCTTGCCGCCAAAATCGCGCCGACGGCTGGTGGCAGCTACGATCTACGCCTGCCGGCCGATGCATACTGCTTTGCTTCGGGCGACGTTGCCTATCTGGTCGACACCCGCCGTGCGCGCCGCGCCGATGTGGCGTTTGCCCAGCATGCGGCGCCGTTTCTATCGCGCTTACTGCCCTGTCGCACGCCGATCCATATCGCTGTCGACCAGGTGGGGGAGTTCTGTCGTATGGCGCTGCCCATTTTGCGCGACTACACCGACCTTACCGCGCCCGCCGCGCTCGATACCGTGGCGCCCGAGCCGAGCTTTGCTATGGCGATCGGCGTCGACGATGGGCTTGTGACCTGCAAAATTACGGTTACCTACGGCGACTGGTCGGCAGATCTCTTTAGCCTGGGCGCTCCGGGCAGTCTCTTCGAAGAGCAACGCCCCGGCGTGCCGCCCCGCGACGAGGTGGCAGAGTTTCGCGTTATGGACACGGCGGCCCTATATTTCGACTTTTACGAGGGCGGTCTGGCGTTTGAGGAGCGCGATGACGAGAGCTTGTTCTGCCTGCTGACCGAGGGCCTATCCGCCCTGTCCGAGCTTGGTGAGGTCATGCTCAGCGACCGTCTGCGCCAGATTTCGGTGCGCCCCGCGCCCAAGCTCTCGGTGCATGCGACCGTCAAGAGCAATCTGCTCGATGTCGAGCTGGGCGCGAGCGAGCTTTCGGCCGCGGACCTTGCCGTCTATCTCGATTCGTACAAGCGCCATCAAACGTTTGCGCGCCTTACGTCCGGCGACATCATTCGCCTGGACGAGGGCGCTCGAGCCGCGTTTGGCCTCGCCGAGGACCTGGGCGTCGATGCCGTCGACCTGCTCGACGGCGTGTCGCTTCCCGCATCGAGCACCCTGTTCGTCGATAGCATGCTCGCGCGCACGCCCGCGCTCGAGGCCGATCGCGACGCTGCGTTCCGCCGTACCGTCGAGCGTCTGGACACGCTCGGCAAGATGGACTTTACGGTGCCAGCATCGCTCAAGGCAACGATGCGCGGCTACCAGGTCGACGGCCACCAGTGGCTCGGCTCACTCGAACACCTGAGCTTTGGCGGCATCTTGGCCGACGACATGGGCCTGGGCAAAACGCTCCAGATGATCGCGCATATCCTGGCGCGCGTGGAGGCGGGGGACACTAAACCCACGCTTGTGGTGTGTCCCGCGTCGCTTGTGTACAACTGGACCGCCGAGCTGGAGCGCTTTGCCCCGTCGCTCGATGTGTGCGCCATTGTGGGTGCCAAGGCGCAGCGTCGCGTGCAGATCGCCGGCGTGGCCGAGCATAACGTGGTCGTGACGTCGTATGACCTTATGCGGCGCGATATCGACGAGTACGTCGAGCAGGACTTTGCCCGTGTGGTGCTCGATGAGGCCCAGTACATTAAAAACCCGCTCACCCAGGTGGCGCGCGCCGCAAAGCGCCTGCCTGCCGGCGTGCGCTTTGCCCTGACGGGCACGCCCATCGAAAACCGCTTGTCCGAGCTCTGGAGCATCTTCGACTTTTTGATGCCGGGCCTGCTTGGCACGCGCGAGTCGTTTGCCAAGCGCTTCGAAAGCCCGGTCGAGCACGCCGAGGGCGACAGCGCCGCTCGCCTGCAGGCACTCGTGTCGCCGTTTGTACTGCGCCGTGTCAAGGAGGACGTGGTGGCCGATCTGCCCGAAAAGATCGAGGACACGGTCGTGGCTCAGCTCACCGGCGAGCAGCGCAAGCTCTACCTGGCCAACCAGGACCGCATCGCCCAGCAGGTACAGCACCGCGAGTCATCCGAGTTTAAGAAAGACAAGCTCAAAGTGCTCGCCGAGCTCACCAAGCTGCGCCAGATCTGCTGCGACCCGCGTCTACACTACGAGGATTACAAGGCGGGGAGCGCCAAACTCGATACGTGCATGGAGCTCGTGCACGGCGCACTCGACGGTGGTCATCGCATCCTGTTGTTCAGCCAGTTTACGGGCATGCTCGATATCATTGGCAAGCGCCTGGCCAAGGAGGATATCGCCTTCCTTAAGCTCACGGGCGCTTCGTCTAAGGAGAGCCGCGCCAAGATGGTCGCGCAGTTCCAAGCGGGCGAGGTTCCGGTCTTTTTGATTTCGCTCAAGGCGGGCGGCGTGGGCCTTAACCTGACGGCTGCCGACGTGGTCATCCACTACGACCCGTGGTGGAACGTGGCGGCGCAGGACCAAGCAACTGACCGTGCACACCGTATTGGCCAGCAACATACCGTGACCGTGTACAAGCTCATCGCCAAGGACACGATCGAGGAACGCATTATGCAGATGCAGGAGTCCAAGCGCGACCTGGTCAACAGCGTGCTCGGCGGCGACGGCATCTCGTCGGCGCTGTTTACCCGCGAGGATGTTCTGGCGCTGCTCGGCGGCGACGGGCGTTAACCCGCTCGGGTGAGGCCGCCAGGGCGGATAGCCCGCGCTGTCCCATCGTCCCCGCTCGTTATGTGTTCATTTGCAATGCCGTGGATGGTTTGTCTGCCTTTGGGCATAAGAACCATCAAGAACATTGGCACATCAGCAAAGGAGAACATCATGGCGAAATTCTTTAAGGACCCCGACGGCAAGCTCATCGCCGCCCTTGGCGACGACGTTGCGACCCCTGCCGGTTGCACGGAACTGACTGCAAACACTGAGGACGCAGCGCACGAGAAGCACGTGCCTGTTGTCGAGACCGAGCGTGACGGTCACGTGATTCGCGCACGCGTTGGCTCGGTCGAGCACCCCAGCCTGCCCGAGCACTACATTGAGTGGATCGCCCTTGAGGCCGAGGGCCGCTTAGAGGTCCATTACCTTGAGCCCGGCATGAAACCCGCGACGTTTTTCGCGGGCGGCTCCAAGACCGGTACCGTCTATGCCTACTGCAACCTGCACGGGCTGTGGTCCGCGACATTCTAGGAGCGCGCCCCCGCTCGGGGTATCATAGCTAGCATATGCACATGCAAGCGCCGGCTGCATTATGCGGCCGGCGCTTTTACTACGATTTCGATGGTTTACGACGGAAAGGGCTGGGCCATGAAACTCGCGCTTGCACAAATCGATATGCGCCTGGGTGATATTGAGGGCATTTGCGGCCGCATCGAGGACCAGGCTCGTCTGGCCCACGAGCGCGGGGCGCGCATGCTGTGCGTTCCGGCTCCGCTCTTTATGGGCGCTATGCCCGGTGGCCTGGTGGGCGCTGCCGACTTTGAGCACGACGTGCTTGCCGGTTTGACCGGCGCCGCCGAGCGTATCCAAGAGCTCGATATGATCTGCATCGTGCCCGCGGCGGTTTCGTTTGAGGGCCAGCCGCTGCTCGACTACATGATGCTCAAGGACGGTCATGTGGTGCCGGCGCGTTCGAGCATTGCCCTGCAGCGTGGCGAGAACAACGACACACGTTGGGCGCCGCCGGTGTTCGACGTGGACGGCGTGCGCATCGCCGTGATCTTCGACTTGGACCGCGAGCTCGAGATGCTGCCGACCGGCGTCGACCTCATTGCCTATTTCCAGTTCAACGCATTCGATATGACCGACCGTGAGACTGCCGCCATTGCCGCCGTTCGCAGCGGCGCCTACCGCAAGATCGCATCCAAGCGCAGCGTGTGGTTTGCCTGCATGGCGCCGGTCGGTGCCTATGACGAGTCGGTGTATACCGGCGGTTCGTTTGTGCTCGACGACTGCGGTCGCGTGGTGGCCCAGGCGCCGTGTTTTGAGGAGAGCCTGCTGGTTCAGGAGATTCAGCGCGGCGTGATGCTCGATGCTTTGGAGGACCACGAGCTGCCCGAGTTTCGTTCCGAGGAGTGGTTGTGGCAGGCGCTGGTGCTCGCCGTGCGCGACAACGCCCGAGCCCACGGTGCGTCGCGTGCTGTGGTGGCACTCGAGGGTGACTTGCCGTCGTCCCTGCTGGCGGCGCTGGCCGTCGACGCTCTGGGCCCGCGCAATGTGATTGGCCTGGTGCTGGGGCGCAACCGTATCTTTACGCCGGCGCAGGAAGAGGCCGAGGCTGCCCGCTGCGCCGCCGTCCGCGCCATCGCCGAGCGTTTGCACATTCGCACCGTCGAGCGCGATGCGCCGGATGCGGCGCGTGTGCTCGATCGCGACGTGTCGGCGGGCGATGCCGAGCGTCTGCGCTCGCGCACGTTGGGCCTCATGCTGGAGGACACGGCGCTCGAGCTGGGTGCGATGGCGCTGAGCTCGCTGTCCAAAACCGAGTACGCGCTGGCGGCGCCGGCGCTTTGCGGCGGCTACCAGGGCGATTACGCGCCCTTTGGCGATGTGTATCTGTCGACGCTTGAGTTTGTGGCGCGCGTGCGCAACCGCACGTCTGCCGTGGTGCCGCAGGAGCTCGTGACGCTCAACGCGGTGGAGGATTGCATGGAGCGCGTGCTGGCGCAAGCACTCTCGACGCTTGACGGTCCGGTCGACATGCTCGACCGCGCGGCGCAGCTGCTCGGCGGGCTTGAGCCGGGCGAGGTCGATGGCACGCTCGAGGCGCACGTGGACCGCAATCGATCTTTCGACGACATCCCCATGGCCGCCGGCAAGCCCGAGGCTTGTTCGCTGCTGCTGATGCTTGTGCGTCAGGGCGAGGCCGCCCGCCGCATGCTGCCGACGGCGCCGATCGTCTCGGCCCGTTCGTTTGTCGAGCGCGCCTGGCCGTACATGCTCGCGTGGTCCGACCTGGGGCTGAGCGGCAAGGAACGCATGACGGTCGATGCGCTGGCGCGCGCCGAGGTGAACCGCTTTGCTGACGAGGATACAAGCGAGCGCATGCGTGGTGAGATGATGGGCATACTGGGTGACCTGCTGGGTATTTCGCCCGAGCAGATGGAGGAGCTGCGTTCCGAGGACGGCCAGCGCCGCCTGCACGAGGGCATGAAAAAGTTTGAGGGCGAGGTCCAGGACGCCATCGATAAGATGATGGGCGGCCAGGGCGGACCGCAGGGTGGGCCCCAGGGCACGCCGATGCCGCAACCGCCGGTTGATCCCCGACAGTTCCCATTCTTCAGCCAAAACTAACTATGGGATGGGATTCGCTCCCAACCCCGATACTTCAACTAAGCATCTTGGCCCCGTTGTGTTATTCTAGAACAGACGTTCGTGAGTAGTGCGCGGGGCCTTGCCTTGCGTCGTGCTTGTGGCGAGGGGAGGTTGGCTTGGTTATCTTGGGTATCGACCCCGGTTTGGCCCATACGGGTTGGGGGATTATCGAGGAGCGGCGCGGAGAGGTTCGCTGTCGTGCCTACGGTTGTATCGAGACCAGCGCGGGCAGTCCGCTCGCGGTGCGCTTGTCGCATATCGCCCGCGACCTCAAGGGTGTCGTGGAGCGTTATCGACCCGATACCGCTGCTATCGAGAGCATTTACTTTGGCGCCAACGTTCGCTCGGCCATCCCTACGGCGCATGCCCGCGGTGCCGCGCTCGTGGCGCTTTCGGAGTGCGCGCTCGAGATTGGCGAGTACACGCCCATGCAGATCAAGCAGGCTGTGGTGGGCACCGGTGCCGCAGATAAGCGGCAGGTCGCCTACATGGTGCGCACGCTCACACAGCTCGATCACGACCCGCATCCCGATCATGCCGCCGATGCCCTGGCCTGCGCCATCTGCCACGTAAACCTCAGCCGTACCCGGGCGCTTACCGGCGGCGAGTTCTATCAACAGAGAGGAACCGGATACTGATGATTTCCCAGCTCCATGGAACGCTTGTCGAGGCCACGATGAGCTCGGCCGTCGTCGATGTGTCGGGCGTGGGCTTTGAGCTCGGTATTTCGGGCAGCACTGCCGCCACGCTGCCTACACCCGGCGGCGAGGTGCGCCTCTATACCCGTATGCAGGTGCGCGAGGACGCCATGACGCTCTTTGGTTTTGCCTCCAAGGAAGAGCGCACGATGTTTGACCGGCTCGTGTCCGTCTCAGGTGTCGGTCCGCGCCTGGCGCTCGCCGTGCTCTCTACCTATACCGTGGGACAGCTGTATTCCCTGGTAATGGCCGAGGACGACAAGGGTATGGCCAAGGTTCCCGGTGTGGGCAAAAAGACAGCGCAGCGTCTGATTCTGGAGCTCAAGAGCACCTTTGCCAAGGACAAGGGCTTTGTGCCGGTCGACGTGATTCCCGGCCAGGTTGCGATGCCGGTCCCCGCCGCCGCTCCCTCGGCGATCGATGACGCCCGTGCGGCGCTCCTTTCCATGGGCTTTAGCCCGCAGGAGACCGATGTTGCCCTGAGCGGGTATGATGGGCAGAATATGCGTGTCGAGGATCTGCTCGGCGCGGCGCTTAAGCGACTTGGAATGGATGCGTGATGTGGGAAGCCGATGACTCTCAGGACCTGTGGTCGACGCCCGGAAACTCGCCAGCGGCATCCATGGCGCATGGCGAGCGTATGGTGGGCTCGGAGCTGACGCCCGAGGACCTCGATGTCGACCGTACCCTGCGCCCCCAGCGCCTGGACGACTACTGCGGTCAGGAGCACATCAAGCAGAGCCTGCGCGTGCTCATCGAGGCGGCGCAGAGCCGCGGTGAGACGCTCGATCACGTGATTTTCTCGGGCCCTCCGGGTCTGGGCAAGACCACGCTGGCTACCGTTATCGCCAACGAGCTGGGCGCTCAGATCAAGACGACGAGCGGTCCGGCCATCGCGCGTACCGGTGACCTGGCGGCCATCCTGACTAACCTGCAACCGGGTGACGTGCTGTTTATCGACGAGATCCACCGCCTCAACCGCTCGGTCGAGGAGGTCCTGTACCCTGCGATGGAGGACTTTGCCCTCGATATCGTGATCGGTAAAGGTCCCGCCGCACGTTCTATTCGCCTGGATATCCCCAAGTTTACGCTGGTAGCGGCAACGACTCGCTCGGGCATGTTGACCGGCCCGCTACGCGACCGTTTCGGCATTTCGTATCGCCTGGATTACTACACCGTTGAGGAGCTCGCCCAGATTGTGACACGCTCGGCGACCATTCTGGGTGTGACGATCGACCATCCCAGCGCGCTCGAGATCGGCTCGCGCTCGCGCGGTACGCCGCGTCTTGCCAACCGTCTGCTCAAGCGCGTGCGCGATTACGCACAGGTGCGCGGCAACGGTCCTATTGAGCTTGATATCTGCCGCCAGGCGCTCGAGTTTTTCGAGATCGACGAGCTTGGCTTGGACTGGATGGATATTCGCATCTTGGAGACACTTGCCAAGACGTTCTCCGGCCGTGCCGTTGGCTTGACCACGCTTGCCAGTGCGGTGGGCGAGGACCCGGGTACGCTCGAGGATGTCTATGAGCCCTATCTGCTGCAGTGCGGATTGATGATTCGCACACCGCAGGGTCGCCAGGCAACGCTTCGCACATTCGAGCATTTGGGTATTGAACCGACCCTGTAGAAATGGGCTTGTTTTAGCGCATCTGTAGGCTATCGCTGGGCATCGGGTAAACATATCGCCGTTCGTCGGTTACGGGCGTTTTACTATTGCGCGCGCGTGCTATGCTGGATTGGTCTTTTTCTCATCCGGTAACGAAAGGACCGCCCATGCCTACTGACATCGAAATCGCACGTTCTGTTACGCCGCTGCCTATTACCGAGGTGGCCAAGAACGCCGGCGTCGACGTTAAGCATCTGATTCCGTACGGCTTCGACAAGGCTAAGGTCGACTATTCCCTGCTCAACGAGCCGACCGATCACCAGGCCAAGCTCGTCCTCGTGACCGCTATCAACCCAACGCCTGCGGGCGAGGGCAAGACCACCACGACCATCGGTCTGGCCGATGGCCTGCGTCGTCGCGGCGTCAAGAGTGCCGTGGCCCTGCGCGAGCCTTCGCTTGGCCCCGTCTTTGGCGTTAAGGGCGGTGCTGCCGGCGGCGGTTGGGCTCAGGTCATCCCCATGGAGGATATCAACCTGCACTTTACCGGCGACTTCCACGCTATCGGTGCTGCCAACAACCTGCTGGCCGCCATGCTTGATAACCACATCCAGCAGGGCAATCAGCTCGGTATTGACGTTAAGCGCATCACTTGGAAGCGCGTCGTCGATATGAACGACCGTCAGCTGCGCCACGTTATCGACGGCATTGGCGGTAAGGCCCAGGGCGTGCCGCGCGAGGACGGCTTCGATATCACCGTCGCCTCCGAGGTCATGGCAATCCTGTGCCTGTCTACGAGCATCAGCGACCTCAAGGAACGCTTGGGTGAGATCGTCGTCGGCTACAGCTTTGCCGGCGAGCCCGTCCGTGCCCGCGACCTTAAGGCCCAGGGTGCCATGGCCGCGTTGCTTAAGGACGCGCTCAAGCCCAACCTGGTGCAAACGCTCGAGGGCACGCCCGCGTTTGTCCACGGCGGTCCCTTCGCCAACATTGCCCACGGCTGCAACTCTATCATGGCCACGCGTATGGCGATGCGCTTTGGCGATGTCGCCATTACCGAGGCCGGCTTCGGTGCCGACTTGGGTGCCGAGAAGTTCCTCGACATCAAGTGCCGTATGACGGGCGTTCGCCCCAGCGCTGTCGTAATCGTCGCGACCGCTCGTGCGCTTAAGTACAACGGCGGTGTCGCCAAGGCCGACCTCAACGAGGAGAACCTCGAGGCCCTCAAGGCCGGCATGCCCAACCTGCTGCGCCACGTCGATAACATCCAGAATGTCTACGGTCTGCCCTGCGTGGTCGCCATCAACCGCTTCCCGACGGACACCGAGGCCGAGCTCGAGCTCATCGAGTCCGAGTGCCAGAAGCTCGGCGTCAACGTTAAGCTTTCCGAGGTCTGGGCCAAGGGCGGCGAGGGCGCGCTCGAGCTGGCCGATGAGGTCATGCGTCTGATTGAGCAGCCGAGCGAGCTCAAGTTTGCCTATGAGGACGGCGCTGATGTCGCTGATGCCCTCGAGGCCGTTGCCACCAAGGTCTACCGCGCCGACGGCGTTGACTTTACGCCGGCCGCCAAGCGCCAGCTCGCCGAGCTGCGCGAGAATGGCTTTGGCAACCTGCCGGTGTGCGTCGCCAAGACGCAGTACAGCTTTAGCGACAACGCCAAGGCCCTGGGCGCTCCCGAGAACTTCCGCATCACGGTGCGTGAGCTCAAGGTTTCCGCCGGCGCCCACTTTGTGGTCGCACTGACTGGCAGTGTTCTGACCATGCCGGGCCTGCCCAAGGTCCCTGCGGCCGAGAACATCGACGTCGACAACGACGGCAACATCACCGGCCTGTTCTAAGTCTGCTGTCCATCGCTGCTAGCCCGCCCCGCCGTGCCCACAAGGCCCGGCGGGGCTTTTTGATCCTTAGACCCGCGCATGTCTTGTAGATACCGACGGACTCTGCCCATCATAGGCTTTTGCGCTGGTAGAATGCATGGATAACTCGATGCTCACGCGCGACGGAAAGGAATCGTTGCATGGATCAGGACAAGACAACCGTGATGGGCGGCTACGGTTCCGCGCAGGCTGGCGATAGCGCCGATGCGACCCGCGTTGTTCCCAACCCCGGTTATGTCGACCCCGCCACGACGCAGCCTTCTGCCGAGCCCACACGAGTTATGGGCTATGGCGACGCGCCGCAGGATTCTTATGCTGCCTCGACGCCGAATCCCTATGATGACCTGCCGCAGAATCCCATTCCGCAGCCTCAGCAGACGACGTATATGCCTCGCACGGCGCAGCCTCGCTATGAGTCGCGCGAGCCGTATCGCGAGTATCCCAAGTCGATTCCGCAATATGGCGAGGACGAGGAGAAGAAGCCGTCGCGTTCGTCGAGCGTGATCAAGAAGATCCTCATCGTGCTGGCGATTTTCTTTGCGCTGTCGGTTGTGTTTGCCATCGTGTCGGGCATGCTCAACAAGCGAGGGAGCTCAACGGCCGATACCGCTGCCGAGCAAACCGAGTCCGCCTCGTCTGGCACTGTCGATCTGAGCGATATTCCGGGACAGTACTGGTCAAACGCTAAAAAGATTCTCAAGTCGCGTGGTGCCGATCTTTCGAACGCCGTGATTCTGACCGACGACGGCTCAACGCCCGTCATCGATGCCAACTGGGTCGTTACGTCTGCCTACTACAACGACAACGGCAACCTCGAAATTCAACTCACGCACAAGAACAGCTCGGGCAACTCGTCCGACGGCCAAAGCGGTACCGACAGCTCGAGCTCCAATACGCTGGAGGACTTGAGCAACAAGGCGCAGGAGTTGGGAGACAAGGCGCAAGAGCTGGGCGATACGGCACAAAACTTGGGCGATACCGCGCAGAACTTGGGCGACATGGCGACGAACGCCTGGGATGCCCTGCAAAACGGTATTTCGAGCGCGCAGGGAAACTAGCGGACGAGCGGAGCGGGGCTACAGCTGCTCGGCCGGACGCTCGGGCGAACTAAAGCCCGAGTCAAACGTAACAACGCATGAGGCATCGGGTCGGCGCTCGTGCACGATGCGCGTGACGAGCTCCAGCAGCTCCTCGTCGGATATGTCAAAGCCGTCGGGACGCACCAGGTCAAACGAAACGAACCCGTCGTGCTCGTGCAGGTCGTGGATGGAGAGCGCGGGATCGATCTGCATGACGCCGCGCTTGACCCAGCCGCGCAAGTCATCGCCGGTTGTCGCGATGGGGTCGCAGTGCAGCGTGATATCGATGCCCATCTGGCGCTTGATGTCGTGCTCGATGGTGTCCAGAATCTCGTGGTGTTCAAACGCGTCACCCTCGCCAGGCATCTCCACGTGGGCGCTGGCAAACTGACGACCGGGGCCGTAGTCGTGCACCATGAGGTCGTGTGTGCCCAAGACCTGCGGATAGGACATGATCTTGTCGCGGATTGCCTGGACGAGCTTGGGGTCGGGCGCTTGCCCCAGCAACGGGCTGATGGCGTCGCGCACTAGGCCCATGCCGCTGATGCAAATGAAGATGCCCACGCCCAGACCCGCCCAGCCATCGAGGTCAAAGCCGGTCGTCTGCGAAATAAGCGCCGCCACCAAGACCGAGCCCGAGGTGATGACGTCGTTTTTGGAGTCCTGCGCCGTGGCGATGAGTGTCTCGGAATCGATGCGGTTGCCCAGCGTGCGGTTGAACGCTGCCATCCAGAGCTTAACGAGCATGGACGTAGCCAGTGCCGCAAGGGAAATAAACGTGTAAGCGGTGGGCGAGGGCTTGATGATCTTGGTGACCGACTCGAGAATCAGGTTGATGCCGACGGCGCAAACCAGGACGGCGACGAACAGGCCGGCTAGGTACTCGTAGCGGCCGTGACCATAGGGGTGGCCTTCGTCTGCCGGGCGGCTGGCAAGGCGGAAACCGAGCAGGCTCACAATGTTGCTCGAGGCATCGGAGAGGTTGTTGAAAGCGTCGGCGATGAGGGAGACGGAGCCGGCGAGCAGACCCGCGATGCCCTTGGCCAGGCACAGGGTGATGTTGAGGCCAATGCAGACGAGGCTTGCGGAAAAGCCCGCGTTGGTGCGGCAGGAGGTATCGACCGGCTTGCTTTCGCTGCCGGGAACAAGCGTATGTACCAGCTGATTTACAAATAGCATGGCGTATCTCCTCGCATTCTTATTAAGGGGATAGTGTAGCTCGCGCAGACGCAACGTGTACCGATGCTCAGAAAATGCAGCAATGGTCTGCCGGCGCTAACGGGCGCGAGGCGGGGGGGGGACGACTGCCCGCGCGCCATCGAGTTCACTGCGCCTTCCCGTCCGACCGAGTGCCCCATTTTGGGCCACATGGGTATGGGCACGCGCCGATTTGCTCGACATACTTAATGTCGACAACCCTGTGCAAAGGAGGACGTTTCCATGGATGAGATGTTTGCCATTAAATGCCAAAACTGCGGCGGCCCCATGTATTCGCACCAGGCAAAGCGCAGCTTTGAGTGCGCCTATTGCGAAACGGTTATTCCGTGGCAAGCGGACGCCGGGGAGCCCAAGAGCGCCCTAGGTATCCGTCATACGCCGCTGACAGTGGTTGACGGGCTGCTCAAGCTCACCCATGTGTCGCAGCTCGAGCGCCCGGAGGACCCGGACTGGTATTTCTTCAATGCGCACTGGCGCAATCAGTCGGTTCTGGAGCATCTGTTGTGGGAGGACCGCGGCACGGCGCAGGAGTTCCAAGAGGCGACGCACGTGAGCATTCCCTGCCCCTTCTGCGGCGCGTCCTTTGAGGGGTCATCGACCCAGCGCGTGTTTGAGTGCCCGTCATGCGGCAATAAGATCGGCGTTGCCGACCTGCTTAAGCCAGGGACGTTTAGCAAGCGCCTGACCATGGGCGTTGGCGCGGAGTATGTACCCGAGCAGGGTATTCCCTGCGAAATCTCACCGCAGCAGGCACGTGCCAACGCGCTGCAGCTGGTGCGCCAGTACCCCGACGCCTTTGCCGGTCACGACGTGGAAGACGCGATTCAAAACGACATGATGCTCTTCTATTTTCCCATGGCGCTCGCGGACCTGCGCATGATGGCGTCCTTCCCGGGCAAGGGCCTGAGCAAGGAGACCCTGGTGTATTACGAGGTGCTCGACTGGGCATATCCCAGGGCAAACTACCTGGACGTTCGCCTTATGGGCATTTTGGAGCCGTGGGACTTTGCCAAGGTGGGGTCGTTCGATCCTGCCATGCAGGAAGGTGACTTTCGCGTTGTCTCCGTCGATGCGTCTACTAAGGACCAGGTGGTCATTGATAAGCTGGCGCTGGATATCGCCGGCAACGATGCCGAGGCGGTGCTGGGGCTCAATAAAAAGAGCATCCGCGCCTGGGCGCGCAAGGCCCGCAAACATAAGGACGGCCTGGTGATGGTACCGGTCTACTTTGTCGATCGACCGGCGTCGGATAGCCGCGACGGCGAGCAGGTGCGCATCGCCGTAAACGGTCAGATGGGTCGCGCGGCCGCGGTGGTGTTTAGCGACAAGCGCGAGACGCATGTGGTGGCACCGCTCAATCCCAACGTGATGCTGTCGAGCGAAAGCACCGTGCACGCCACGCCCATCGAGGTCAAATACGTTAAATCGCCGTTCCTATACCAGATCGTACGCCGTGGAGGCGGCGAGCAACCGCGTCAGGTGGCAGCGGCGGCCGAGGGTTCTTGCCGAGAGGAGAAGCCCAAACGCAAGGGCTTGTTTGGCGCGATATTTGGTAAGTAGGGGAGTGGTGCCGGGGCGTCGGGCTGCATCGCAAGGTCATGAGACGAATTTAAGACTGCTGGGAACGTGCTACCATTGCCGATAGCCTTAATCTTGTAAGAAGCGGAGGCCAGATTATGGGTTTTGCGGATCAGCAGCTTCAGCTTCAGGTACCGTATTCTCCTGACGACACGTTTAATGCCTTGAAGACAGCTATGGAAAAGCAGCCTAAAGTAAAAGTTGATAGTGCATCGCCCACAACAAGAACAGTTGCAGCCGAGATTGGTATGAGCCTTTGGTCTTGGGGCGAAAATATCAGTATTTCGGTTGTTCCAGTTGAAGGCGGATCTGGCGTTACTGTCAAGTCGTCATCTAAGGTCAGGGCAAACGTATTAAACGGGGGCAAAAATGCAAAGAATATTGCCGAGATAGTCGATGCCCTATCGAAGGAGCTCGAGCGGTATCCGCAGGTTTCACAGACTATTGAGACGCTGGCGGATAGTGGTTGATGTAGTTGCAAGGCTTGAGAGGCTTGCAGCACTGCGTGAGAGTGGAGTACTTACCGAGGAAGAGTTTGCTGCAGAAAAGGCAAAAATCCTTTCGTAATCAGACATGATGGTTGGATTTGCATTCTATTATTGAACTTGTTTATACCAGGCTGAAAACATCGTGTGTAATAAAGGTGCGTAGTAGTCTCGTCTTGATTGGCAGATGTAAATAAACGGTGGAACGGCTGTAAAAGAGCCTTGCCACTGGGTAAAATCAAGATGTGCCGCGGAACCCGCTCCTCAGCTAGTCACACTTCGGAAGCGCGGGCAACGCAGGTATTATCGTCTAAAGGGCCGGCTGCAACCGGCCCTTTTCATGACTCCCTTCGCTATCCGTTACTGCTTATATTCCCGCCAGATCGAGTAGAGGTTCCGGGCAATGCCGGTCACATACATCGAGAGGCGCAGGATTTCAAGAAACAAGTTCATAGGCTTCACCCCAATCGGAGATCGGAGCGTTGCCCGCAGGCGGATTCCGCGGCAGTCAAGATTTTACCTCACAGGCCGCGGTGGGAGACATCCTGCCTATCCCATGGTTCGGAACAGTGTCGATCTAACGGGCAATCAAACCTCTAGCACTCTTTGAATTGAGCAAGCATCTGCCCGAAGAAGATATGATGCATGCGTCGATTGACGTTCTGTGGGCGTGCGTGATCGCGGAGGCCCACAGATCTCGTTGCCCGTCGCATCGGTGAACGCCAGGGGGGCGATGCGCATAAGTGAGCCGTTGCCGTTGTCGCGCTCGCCGGAGCCTCATTGCTACCCTTGCGCTTCGCCATTAGTCGCTTCGTTGATGGCGCGGTACTCGGCACTCAGCTCGCGCGCCAGCTCTTCCTTGCTTGGAAGATACGGCAGGTATTTGGCGGCAAACACTTGGTCGTTGTCTTCGGGCAGCGTGTACTCGACGATCGAATCGCTTTTGTCCGCGCAGAGCACGATGCCTATGGGCGGATTGTCGCCTTCGTTCATGAGCTCACGCGTGTAGTAGTTCACATACATTTGCATCTGGCCCAGGTCCTGATGCGTAAGGTCATCGGTCTTAAGGTCGATGAGCACGAAGCAGCGCATTAGATAGTTGTAAAAAACAAGGTCAATATAGAAATGGCGCCCATCAAAGCTGATGCGCTTCTGACGCGCCTCGAAAGCGAAGCCTCGGCCAAGTTCCAACAGAAACCTCTGAAGATGCGTGATGAGCGCCTGCTCTAGATCGCTCTCGCGAAACGCGGCATCGTCCGAGAAACCTAAAAACTCCAGTACATATGGGTCGCGGATGATATCCTCGGGGCGACGAGCCGGGGCGCTCTTTTGGATTTCCTGGGTGACGGCCTCTTTGTCCTTGCTGGCAAGTAGGCGCTCGCGGAACATGGTGTTGATCTGGCGCTCGAGCTGACGCGTGCTCCAACGAGAATCGGCGCATTCGTTCATGTACCAGGCGCGAGCATCAGGGTCGGGAATGCGCATCAACCTGCGGTAATGAGTCCAGCTCAATTCGCTACGCAGTGCGTCGCGAATTGGAAACGCAAGAAAGAACTGACGCATATTGCGAAGGTTTGCGATGCCAAAGCCTCTTCCGAAATCCGCGGTAAGCCTTCTGGAGAGGCCTGCAATCAATGCCTCTCCATATGCTGCGCGCCCCTCTCCGCCCTGTTCATCAACAATACTCTTGCCGATCTCCCAATATGCCTCAACCATCGCAAAGTTAACGGCGGTATAGGCCTTGTCGCGAGCGGCGTTGAGAATCGAGGAGACCTGCTTGTAAAAACCTTCGGGCACGATTGCCGATTCTCCACGGTTTACCAGTTCGCCCATCACTGTCGCCCCACTTTCCTCTTGTGGAATGCATCTTTATCGAATTTAGTTTAAAGCCTCGCGCGGACACGAATTACTGTGCTGTTTGGCACCTTCGCATGGGGGCCTTGCGGTGACCAAAATGTGGCCATAGAGACAGTTTTAGCGAACCCCACGGGAGTGACGCGTATGGACAACAACACGCTGCTATTCCAGGACAAAGGTTCGGGTAGGTATAAAGACGTCAAGATCTACCCTAACCGTATTGAGGTGCTCAAGAAGGGCACGTTTGGTGGCAAGCACACCGAGATTGTCTATCTTAAGGACATTACGGGCGTCAATAGAATCAAGGGCCGCGATGTTTTTCTGCGTAACAGGCTGTTGACTGCTTGCGTCTTTAGCCTGAGCAGCCGTGCGAAGGCCCAGGAGTTTGTTAACGCGCTGAACATGGTGATGTAGCCGATAGCGGCGTTTGGGCCAAGGTAAAAATCGGGGGCGCAGAACGGTATCCTGCGCCCCCGATTGAGTCGATGTGTCTAAAAGGCCGGCTTGCCTATTCGACAACGTCCTCGTTGTTTTCACCGTCACTGGCAAGCATCGCCGCGCCGGCGACCGTTGTCGCCACGGCGGCGGCAGCGAGCCCGGCGGCAACGCCAGAGCTGTCGCCCGTGTCGGCGAGTTTTCCGCCCGAGCCCTTGCCCTTGTTGCCCTTACCGTTCTTATCAGCGCTGCCTGCGTTGGAACCCGTGCCGCTGCCGGTGCCGGTGCCGCCTGCACTGTCCGAGGCCGCTACGGTAAAGCTTGCGGCTCCGTCGCTGGCGAGCGTGTAGTTCTGCGCCGCGTTGCCCAAGAGACCGTTCACGCGCACCCAGTACGTTCCTGCGGCAAATGTTTCGCCCTCGGCCATTGCTGTGCCCGGAGCGCCGTTCGCGTCGTGCACAAACTCGAGCTGGGCCGTGCAGGCATCGGTTTCGAGCTTGCCCTCGAGTGATGCCGCAATCTTGGCGCGCACGTCTTCGCCGGCCTTAAGGCCTTCGAGTCCCTCAAAATGGGGCGTCAGCGCGCGTGGATCGATATCGATGGGCACAGAGCCCTGCAGCCCCGTAACGGTCTCGTTGCCCAGGGCGTCGACATCCACGTATTCAATGGCAAACGCATGGCCCGAAGCTGTCGCGTTGAGCGCGTTGCTGCTGTCGGCAAGGCGGAAATGACCCTCGCCAACGGTCTTGCCATCCTGGAATGAGGCATCGCTCAGCGAGTCGCCGTACGTCATGCGCATGCGGGTCGGGAGATAGTACGGGAGATAGTACGAAGCCGTCTGCTTGTGCTCCGTATCGTAATTGCGCTGATAGATGCTCCGGGCCAGCGCCGCATCAACAAAGTCGGATGCGATGATGCCAATGTGCTTGAGGTAATCTGACTTTGTATCCTCGATGCCGCTGGGATTGATGTACGGGCTCTTATACAGATGCTCGTTGACTACTCGTGCCGAGGTAAAAGGATTGCCTCCGTGCGACAAGCCCGTGCAGCTGGTGTAGTTGATAGACCAGCAACGCTCCAGGACTTTCTCCTTGGCCCCGTTATCGTCCTCGACATCTACCTCGTTGCGCGTGCGCCCGGTCGTTTCCTTCAGCGCATTATCGACCCAGCTGAGCTTGTCGGTTCCCGTGAGTTTGTACTTGTCCTGGGCGTATACCTTGGTGCAATAGGGCTCTTTGTCGCCTGTTTCCCCCGCGGCTTCAAAGCCCTGCGCGTTTTGGACGAGGCACATGGAGCTGCTGTCGGTGTGAGCCTTGATCTTGTCATCCCATTCGGTAAGGTCGAGGCCCCACGTGTGGCCGCTTACACTGTTGCCGGCGAGCCTAAATCGACGCAGCAGAACGATCTTTCCGCGCACCTCGTGTAGCGTGGGGATTCGGCTCGACGTATAGAACAGTTTGGGGTTGTCGTCCAAAACCTTGGCGAAAGCCGTCGTAACACTTTCGTCGGTAGCCTCGTCGTTGCCTCGTGATACAAGCATGATGAGCGCTTCTGTCGGGTTTTCGTTCAAAAACGTTTTGAAGTAGCCTATGACATCGGAAAGATGCATAAAGTACGCGTCTTTTTTGAGCAGGTAGTAATCCCCGTGGTCGATACCGGGGTTGTCGCCCTTTCCGAGCCGGATATCAAAATAGCGAATGCCTTCGAGCAACTGCGTGGGAATGTAATCCTGCTGGCATTTTACTTGCGAGGATTGGGGCTCGGTGTCGTTGTCCACGCTACAGGTGCCCGAATCGTGCGTGCCCGGGATGCTCAGCTCGTCGAGGAACTTGTTGTCGTCGACGTATTTCATCCAACATGGCCCATCGACGTAGCTGCTGTACGTGATCCAGTCGAGGCTGCTAACCGTGGCATCGTTCTTTTTCATGTCGTAACCGATAAGTTCGAGCTCCCACGGAATGCTCTTACTCTTATGGCAGATCTTGTTGTTGTCCTGGTCTTCGCCGTTCGATTCTATTGCCAGGTACTTAATGTCTTTTTTCTCGGTTTCTTTCTCGACCGTGCGGTCTCGGATGATATAGGTTCCGTTTGATTGACGCTCGAACGCAAAAGAGCGGCTGGGCTTGCCGTCATGCTCGCCACTCCATACGTGGATGACCTTTCCGTCTTTGTCCGAGTCGCCATCGACCGACCAAATGCTGTAGCCCGTCTTTTTATGCTCTTCGAAATTGAGCAAGGTGCGGATAGCATACCAGTTTGTATCGTCATTCTTGGTCGTTACGTTCTCAAGGATGAGCTTGCTGGACGTGCCGTCATTAAACAGATGGCAGACGTTGCCGATGACGTTGCCGTCTTCGTTAACGCTTGCGGTACGAAAATAGCCCGCGGGGCGAAGGCGAATGACGAAATTGTCGAGGCTGACTGCTGGCCCGGCCGTGCTGTCCGCAAAGGCTGCCCGCGGGCTAATGCCCAGCATGGCGGTTTCGGGCAGGCTTGCAAATGGCGACAATGCTGCGAGTCCTAGGCCCAACGTGAATGCACGACGGCTGATGGTGTGGTGTTCGGTCATAACTTCTCCATTCGCAGAGTGCGGTTATGCGATAGTTTTGGTCACTATACTTCCCAGATGTTTAAAGACGCCGGTTTAATTGTCTGCGCGGCGCAATAAATCGGCGGGTGGACGTGTTGGGGTGTTTGTCGTGTTCGCACTGTTGCCACATTTGGGGCGGTTCCGGCGTCCGGCGTCCTCGCGTTCGTCGGCTACCGGCATAAGAAAAGGAGGGTCGGTTTACCGGCCCTCCCTTGGTACGAAGCGCTGGGATACCGTCGCTTGTTTACGCTGCGCCCGTGTTTCCCGCTGCGATCGCCAGTCGCTTAGCGTTTAATCTCGATATCCTCGAGCTTAACGTCCATGGCCTCGGTCTTGGCCTCGGCGATATCATCGGCAAACTCCAGGGACTTCATCATGGTCTCGACGGCGTCCTTGTGTTCCTCGACGTTGTCGATACGCACGTACACGCTGCCGCCGTCAACGTCGGTGAAGTACTCGGTCGTCACGCCGCCCGAGTGCGTAAAGTAGGCGCTGCGCCAGGTCTTGCCGTTGTACTTAACGGGATCGCTCTCGGTCCATCCGGAGTTGGCCTTCCACTTTGCCTCGTAGTCAAACAGTTCATCGGCGTTCTTGTCAGGATCGAAGACGGGGATGAAGCGGTCGCTGGCATGCTCGCTCTCGGTGAACTTAAACTGGGCCCTGTCGGCGGTATCGCCTGCGACGTCTGTGATTTCGACGCCCTCGGGGACTTCGACCTTAAACCAAATGAAGTCGGTCCTCATATCCACGGCTGGTTTTTCTGCTCCGCCGCCACCGCCACTTCCGGTAGCGCCGCCGCCACTGCCGGTAGCGCCGCCGCTTCCGCCGCAACCCACCAGGGCAACCGCGGCAAAGAGACTGATGCAGAGGGTGAGAATCGCAAAGGCCTTCTTTTTCATGGTCGTGTCCTCCTCGATCTGTAATCGTCCATGGATTACCTGCCTTTACTGTACGCGTGGACGACTCCTTCGGGTGGGCCATGTGTCCCATTCTGAGGGCCGGATTTGCGCCGTTAAGTGGCAATATGCGCGGGTTCAAAAGAGGGGAGGGCCGATGCTGTCGGCTCTCCCCGGGGTGAGGTGCCCGTTGTTTTAAAGGGGCGCGCGTGCGTGGGCGTTGCCCCAACAGGTTCCTTGTTTATAGATATGCCCCAGTTTTTGACGTCCGGAAGTCTCGAAAGGTGGGCCATGTGTCCCATGTTTGCGGTGCCGACGCCTATCGTTCGTCATAGAAATTCGCGATGGCCAGGTGCGCTGACGCTTATGTACTTATGGGCTAGACTTAGCACCATTATGTGATTGATGCGGTCGGTCGGCGGTTGCCACCCGACCGATGTATATGACTTGAAGGTGCATGCGTATGAGCCAAGAGATGATGGATAAAACATGTCGAGAGTTTGCCCAAGCGCTGGCTGCTCGCGAGCCGGTTCCCGGTGGCGGTAGTGCGAGCGCCTTTGTGGGCGCACTGGGCGCCTCGCTTTGCGGGATGGTCGCTCGTTATGGGGCAACTAATCCCGCGCTTGCCGATCGCGCAGACGATCTGACGCGCGCATTTGCCCAGGCAGACGAGTTGGCGCAGGAGCTTGTGGGCCTGGTTGCCGAGGATGTTCGTGCATACGGCCAGGTATCTGCGGCATACGGTATTCCTCGTGATAATCCGGCTCGACCTGCGGCGATTCAGGATGCGCTGCGCGTGGCTGCCATGCCTCCGTATCGGATCATGGACGCCTGTGGGCGCGCGCTGGCGCTGCTCGAGGACATGGCGGACAAGGGCTCCCGACAGCTGCTGTCCGACGTGGCGTGCGGTGCCGTATTCTGCCGCGCCGCCATGCAAGGCGCGAGCCTGACGCTCTTTGCCAACACCACATCTATGAAAGACCGGGTGCGTGCCGAGGGGCTCGAGGCGGCGTGCGATGAGATGCTGGATACGTGGCTGCCGCGCGCCGATGCGCTGGCGCGCCGCGCCGCCGATGCAGCCAGGAAGAGGGGATAGCCATGGCCGAGCTGCTTAAGGGTGCTCCCGTTGCCCGTGCTTTGACCGAGGAGCTCGTTGCTCGCTGCGTTGCTTTGCGCGAACGCGGCGTTGTGCCGACGCTGGCCATTGTTCGTGTGGGCGAGCGCGAGGACGACTTGTCCTACGAGCGCGGTGCCCTCAAGCGCTGCGAGAAGGTTGGCATTGAGGCTCGCCGCGTTTTGCTTCCTGCCGATGTTTCGCAGGATGAACTGCTGGCGGCTATTAAGGACATCAATGCCAACCCCGCTGTTCATGGCTGCCTTGTGTTTCGCCCGCTGCCCGCTGGACTTGACGAGGATGCGGTTGCCGCGGCGCTCGATCCCGCCAAGGATGTTGACTCCATGACGCCGGCCTCGCTGCTTACCACGCTTTCGGGTCGTGGCGAGGGCTTTGCTCCCTGCACGGCCGAGGCCGTGTTGGCGTTGCTGGACCATTACAGTGTTGAGCTGGATGGGGCCAAGGTTGCGGTCGTCGGTCGGTCTCTGGTGATTGGTCGTCCCGTTGCCGCCATGCTTACGGCTCGCAATGCCACGGTGACGATGTGCCATACGCATACACGCGATCTTGCTGCCGAGTGCCGTTCTGCCGATATCGTTGTTGCGGCCGTTGGACGCGCGAGCACGATTGGCGCGGATGCCGTTCGCGAGGGCCAGACGATCATTGATGTTGGCATTAACTGGGACGAGGCCGCTGGCAAGCTGGTCGGGGACATCGATTTTGATGCTGCGGAGCCGGTCGTTAACGCCATCACGCCCGTGCCGGGCGGCGTGGGGGCTGTGACCACCGCGATTCTCGCCAAACACGTGATTGAGGCGGCGGAGCGCGCATCGAAATAGGCGTTTTGGGCTGTTTGAGGGGGTTAGCTATATACCACGTGGTCAAACAATGCCAAATATGAGTACTGTTGCCAAGATAGTCACATATGTCTTACGTCTTTTTGGCTTCCTAACGGTATCCATTATCGTTAGGAAGCTTATTTTATTGAACTTATGGGGAATAACGTTGTCTTGCTTTTGGGCAAATGGGGATTTTCGGCACTCGTTACAGGGAAATTTGCTGCCACTAAATTGGTGACAGTACTCATATTTGGCATTTTTTGACCACGGGGGCTGCCGAGGCCGTGGTTTCGCCCTTTCTGCGCCGAAGCGATACACTGTTGCCGTTTGATTTCTTCGCTCAAGGAGGATGCGCATGCCGTGCACAACGATTCTGGTCGGTAAGAACGCAAGCTACGACGGGTCGACCCTGGTCGCCCGCAACGAGGACTCGTCCAACGGGGTGTTTGAGCCCAAGCGTATGCGCGTGGTGCATCCCGACGAGCAGCCGCGCGTCTACACGAGCGTCCTGAGTCACCTGACCGTTGAACTGCCCGATAACCCCATGCGCTACACGAGCGTCCCCGATGTTGTCCCGGGCCACGGCATCTGGGCCGAGGCCGGTTTCAACGAGCTCAATGTGGGCATGTCCGCAACCGAGACGCTCACCACCAACGAGCGCGTCCGCGGCGCCGATCCGCTTGTGGACTACGTACCCGCCAAGGGTAACGAGGGCGAGGACGGCTATGTGCCTGCGCAGCCCGGCGGTCTGGGCGAGGAGGACATGGTGACCCTGGTGTTGCCGTACGCCAAGTCTGCCCGCGACGGTGTGCGCATTCTGGGCGACCTGCTCGAGCGCTACGGCACCTACGAGAACAACGGCATCGCCTTTAGTGATGTGGACGAGATCTGGTGGCTCGAGACCATCGGCGGCCACCACTGGATTGCCAAGCGCGTGCCCGACGACGCCTATGTGACCATGCCCAACCAACTGGGTATCGACAGCTTTGACCTGGACGACGCCGAGGGCGCCCAGGCCGACCACATGTGTTCCGCCGACCTGCGCTCCTGGATGGCCGAGTGGCATCTGGACCTGACGCTGGGCGTCGAGGGCTACGGCTCGGCTGCGGTCTTTAACCCGCGCGAGGCCTTTGGCTCGCACAGCGACAGCGACCACGTCTACAACACGCCGCGCGCCTGGTACATGCAGCGCTGCCTCAACCCCAGTGACGTGTGGGATGGCCCCGACGCCGACTACACGCCCGAGAGCGACGATATCCCCTGGAGCCGCGTGCCCGAGCGTAAGGTGACCATCGAGGACATCAAGTACGTACTCTCGAGCCACTACCAGGGTACGGAGTACGACTGCTACGGCAGCAAGGGCACGCCCGCCACGCGCGGCGCCTATCGCCCCATCGGCATCAACCGCAACAGCCAGCTCGCCGTGCTGCAGCTGCGCCCCTATGCGCAGCCGGCCTATCGCGCCGTGCAGTGGATGGCGTTTGGCTCCAACTCGTTTAACGCGCTGGTTCCGCTGTACGCCAACGTCGAGACCATGCCCGAGTACTATGCCGACACGCAGGCTCGCGTAACGTCCGAAAACTTCTACTGGGCCAACCGCCTGATCGGCGCCCTGGCCGACGTCCGTTTCCATGAGTGCGGCCGCGCTGTGGAGGACTATCAGGAGAAGGTCGGTGGCATGGGTCACAAGCAGATCCATGACGTCGACGCTGCCGTAGCCGCTCTGCCCGAGGCCGAGGTGCCTTCCGAGCTTGCACGCGCCAACGAGGCCTTTGCCGAGCGTGTTCGCGTGGAGACCGATGCCCTGCTGGGCAAGGTGCTCTTCACCACGAGCTGCGCCATGAAGAACTCTTTCGCGATGAACGACAACGTGAGGTAGGGATTTCTCGTCGATCGAATAGTGCTAAAACGCTTTGTCGCTTTCGCTCAATCTTGGGTACAAGAACGCCAATGCAGTTGTTTGTGATTGGAGACAACCATGGTTATGAAACTCGATCAGCTTGTTAACGGCGCCATTAACGTGGGCTTCGGCGCCGCCGCCGTTGCCGTTGAGGGCGGCAAGAAGGTTCTTGACGACCTCGGTACCAAGGGCGAGCAGGTCCGCAAAGATGCCGGTACCCCCGATATCGCCCGCAGCGTGTCCGACATGTTCGAGCAGGCCGGCGGCACCATCTCCGACCTGACCGAGCGTCTGGGCATGCAGGGCGAGACTGCGGCACAGCGCGTGCTCGACGAGCTCATCCTGGCCCGCGTCCGCGTCATGACCGCCCCCGAGCGCACGGCCTTTTTGGCCCATGTGCGCGACATCGTCGATTCGGTCGAGGACAACGTGACCTCGGTGCCCGTCGAGTCTGTTGAGCCCGACGACGCAGAGGACGCCGAAGAGGCCGAGTAGCAGCGCAGATGGCAGATTCCACCACCGATTACAACAATCTAGATCCCTTGGGTGACGAGACGGCGGTTGTCGATGAGGTTGAGGCCGCCGTCTCGGGCGCTCGCAAGAAGCCGCGCGCCGTCGATATGGTCCCTGAGGAGCCCGACGCGATGGCGCCGGACGAGGAATACCAGCTCACGCCGGCAGGTCGTCGCGAGCGCATTGGGCAGATCGTTCGCTTGGTCAAAAAGTACCGCGTGTGGGATAACCTCACGCCGGTGCGGCTGCGCCGTCTGCTCGAAGAGCTCGGCCCCATGTTCGTCAAGATGGGTCAGATTCTGGCCAACCGCTCCGAGATCTTGCCGCAGCGGTTTTGCGACGAGCTGCGTCGCCTGCGCTCCGACGTAGAGCCGGTGCCGTATGAGGTAGTGCTCCGCTGTCTGGAAGAGGAGTACGGCCAGCGCTTGGGGCAGATGTTCGACGCAATCGATCCCAATCCGCTCGGAAGCGCGTCGCTCGCGCAAGTTCACCGTGCCCGCCTGGTGACCGGCGAGGACGTGGCCGTTAAGGTGCAGCGCCCCGGCGCGCAACAGGTCATGGCGCAGGACATCGATATCATTCGCTCGGTGGTGCGCATCGTTTCCAAGTTCGTCAACACCGATCAGTTTGTTGACCTGCACGGCGTGGTCGAAGAGCTGTGGACCTCGTTTCGCGAGGAAACCAACTTTTTGGCCGAGGCCAAAAACCTCAACGATTTCTATGAGTTCCACAAAAGCGTGCATGGCGTGTCGTGTCCCAAATCCTACCTGGACCTTTGCACCGAACACGTCGTGGTCATGGACTACATCGACGGCATCTCCATTGCCGATCCCGAGCGCCTGGTGGCCGAGGGCTATGACCTGGAAAAGATCGGCTCGGCGATTGTCGAGGACTATTCGACGCAGGTGCTCGATGACGGCTTTTTCCATGCCGACCCGCATGCGGGAAACATCATTCTCAAGGACGGCATCGTCTACTTTATCGACCTGGGCATGGTCGGGCGCATGTCGAGCCACGACCGCGGTATCGTTAAGGACATGATTTTCGCCGTGGCCGAGGGTGACGTTCCCAAGCTCAAGGACTCGCTTATGCGCTTTGCCGTGACGCGCGGCGACTCGGCCGAGCTTGACCATTCGGCCTTTTTGTCCGATCTGGACTTTATCGTTGCTGACTTCGCGGGTCTTGACCTTAAGGATCTTGATATCGGCGAGTTTTTGACCTCGCTGCTAAATTTGGCGCGCAAGAACGATGTTGAGCTGCCGAGCGTGGTGACGATGTTCGCCCGCGGCATGGTGACGCTCGAGGGCCTGCTGACCGAGTACATGCCCAACGTCAACATGATCCAGATCATCCAGACGCATATCAAAAACGAGAAGAGCACCTATGCGCGCGTGCGCGATATGGGGCGCGATCTTGCCGCGAGCAGCTATCGAGCGGCAAAAGGCTCGCTCGAGGCGGCCGAGTATCTGGGCTTGGCGTCGCGCATGCTCACGCGCGGCCAGCTTAAGGTAAACACGCAGATCATGAGCAGCGATAAGGCGCTGCGGCAGCTGGGCGGAATTATCGACCGCATGTCGATGGCAATTGTGATTGCCGGCCTGTTTATCGGTTCGTCGGTGGTGTACTACGCGCGCATCGAGCCGGTTGTGTTTGGTATCCCGGTCATTGGCTTTATGGGCTATGTGAGTGCGCTGGTGCTGGCGCTTATGCTGGGCCGCGAGATCTGGCGCAACAGCCACGGCGGCAAGCACTAGAGGCTGCGGCCGTCACCGCATTTTCCTATCGCAAACAATAGCTTTTACCTTGGGCTTCGCCTGCGTGCGAGGCCTTTTTGCGTGATACCATTTTGACGGTAATAATCGATGGCCTAGATGGTGGTGCGGAGACGCACGAATGCGCGGTTATCCTGCGCATTTGGGAGAATCGGGGTGCAAGTCCCCGGCTGTACCAGTAACCGTAATTCCTCTTGGCTTGGGATGCTCGCGTCGCAGATCGGACGACGTGCCTGAGTCGTTAAGGTTAAGTCGGATCGCCTCCCGTCTTGCATGCGGCTGCGGCTTTTGCCGCCGGTGTGCATAGGGCTCTGGAGGGAAGGGGGACTCCGATGGGGGAACTCGAGCGCAACATGCGCGATGACGTGGGGCAGTCTCAAGGCAACGCTCCAAGTACAGACAGTAGGAGACAAATGGATATGTTTGAGGACGAGCGCCAGCGCGTCTCGCATCGCCGTGGCGCAATTGCGCGCGGCGTAGCCAAGCGCGGCCTGGTGGCATTCCTGGCCTTCGCGATGGCCTTTGGCACCACACCGGCTCAGCTGTGGGCCGAGGGCGCCGAGGGCATTGCCGAGGCTGTGGCTCAGACTGCGACGCCGGACGAGGACGCAGCGCTTGCGGGCGGTACCGCTGAGCAGGGTGGCGCCGAGGTTTCGGATTCCGAGGGCGCGCCTGCAGCTAGTGCAGCCATAACAGAGGCAGCAACTGGCGACGAAGGCTCGGCGACGGGGGAGAGCCCTGCCACGAGCGAGCAGTCTTCGACGGCATCCGCTGGCCAAGCGGGATCTGCCGCCGCGGCTGCCGTCCAGACAGAGAACCCGACAGAAACCGGCGATGTCGCCAAGAAGCAAGTCGAGGTCTCGTTCTCGATTATTGGCACCGATGCTGACGGCAAGGCTCAGACCTGGGTGGCACCTACGCAGCTCAAGCTCGACGAGGGCGCGACGGCTGCGGATGCCTTCATTAAGCTGCAGGAGAAGACGGGCTTCAAGGCGAAGTACGAACCGAACACGGCATACGGTTTCTACCTCGAAAGCATCACATCCCCGAGCGATGGTCGCACGCTTGCCTACGATCCGACGACTTATGCCTTCTGGCAGCTGTTCGTCGACGGCGCGTCTTCCTCGGTTGGCGCGAGCAGCGTCAAGCTCACCCAGGGGCAGAAGATTGAGTTTGCCTATACGGCTGGTAGCTCGTCCCCTGTCGTTAAAGACCAGGTTGCCGCAAATGTGACCGTCATTGGTCGCGATGCCCAGGGCAAGACTCAGACTTGGGTCGATAATGCGCAGTATGTGGTGACGTCCGGTTCGAGCGCGCTTGGTCTTACGAAGGTCGCACTCGAGGCGAACGACATTGACGCCGTTGCTGCGGGCTCCTTCATTCTGAGCCTTAAGTACAACGGTGTTGAGCTGGGTACGCCCCAAGATTATTCGACCTATTGGCAGCTGTTCATCAACGGCAAGTCGAGTGACTATACGGCGGACAATGTCACCATCCATGCCGGCGATACCGTCACGTGGTTCTACGGTGGCTGGGGCGACCAGTTGCCGTCCGATTCTGTCCATGCTTCTGTTCAGGTTCTCGGTAAGGACAAGGACGGCAAGCAGCAGGTTTGGGCTTCGACGGGTCAGACGAGTCTCAAGGCAGGCTCCACTGCCAAGGATCTCCTTGAGCAGGTCGGCCTTACTCTCGATGCTGACGAATCGTCTTGGGGCTGGTTCCTCAACGGCATTTATTCGCCCTTCGATGGTAAGTCCTATTGTGGCTATGATGCTGCGACCAATAGCTATTGGCGCTTCTACGTAAATGGCAAGTTCGCCGACGTTGGCGCCGGTGCCTACAAGCTCCAGGAGGGTGACGCCGTCACCTTTATGTATGGTGCTGACGCCGATGCCCTTCCTGGCCAGGTTCTTGGGTCTGTCGATGTTATCGGTCCCGATGTCAACGGCAACAATGCTCGCTGGGGCTCGGCAAGCAACGTTTCTCTGCCCGAAGGCTCTACTGCCCAGAACCTTATTGAGACGGTTCTGAAGGCCAAGGGCGTTACGTACAACGGCTCCCAGAGTGGTGAGTACTGGTTCCTCAATTCCATCAACTCGCCATTCGAAGACGAGACGTACGGCTATGATGGTGCGACCAACAAATATTGGCACCTGTATATCAATGGAGAGCCCTCCTTACTCTGCGCTAATCAGATTACGCTCAAGAGCGGCGATAAGGTCACACTTGCCTATACCACCGACGATTCGGCCATGCCCGATCCCGACAAGATTGTCGTGGACCCGGGTGCGACGACTCCTGATTGGGATGCCGAGTGGGCCGGCTACGGCAACAGTGGCAACGGTTCGACCGTAACGGATGCCAAGACGCCTGCGCAGGCCGCCGGTCTTAAGTGGGCCTTCGATTGGAAGGCCGAGTCTGGTCAGCAGTATGCCAACTGCAGCGAGCCTGTCATTGCTAACGGCTTTGTGTACATCGCGACCGAGAACGAGCTCATTAAGATCGATTCGTCCACGGGCAAAAAGGTTGCCTCTGCGCCGCTTGCCTCCAAGGTGAGCTATACCTCTCGTCCGATCTATACCAATGGCCTTATCATCGTTCCGCTCAACGGCGGTGCGGTCCAGGCGATTACTGCAGACAAGCTGATCTGCAAGTGGCTGACGCCTGGTTTGACGGACTTGACGCAGAGCTCCTGCACCGTCGTTTCGGACGGCGAGTACGTCTATGTAGGCTCGGTCGATATTTCGTATGACGAGAATTACAATGCGACCTACGGCAACGGCTCCTTTGCGCGCATTAAGATTGCCACGGGCGAAGTTTCTTGGCAGAACATCGACCCTGCCGAGGGCTATTACTGGACTGGTGCGGCTTTGACGGATAAGTATGCCATCGTTCCTACGAGCGCGGGTACGCTTAAGTGCATTGATAAGACGACGGGCGATGTCGTTTCGACCATGAAGCTCGGCGCTGTCGCAAATGCCGATTGCATTGCCGATCCGTCCAATGGCTCGACCTTCTATCAGATGACGCACGACGGAAAGCTCCATGTGATTTCGCTTTCGGCGAAGGGCGTGCTGAGTGAACAGAAGACGGTTGATCTGGGCCTTACGAATAATCTGAGCGCCCCTGCTGTGTCTGGTGACAATCTGATTGTCGGCGGACAGACGGCTACTGGCTCTGCTCTGGTTCTCTATAACCTGAAGACGGGTAAGACCACGATGGTCGCTGCTGCCGACGGCAAGGCGCTGCCGGCTGGCCTCAACGGTATTGCTGCTACTCCGCTGGTGAGTGTTCAGGGCGGCAAGACCTATGTGTACTTCACCGTTAACAGCGCGGATAGCAAGGATTACGTCAACTACTCTGCTGGTGGTGGCGTGTATCGCTATACGCTCGGCGATGCAGAGGCGACGCAGATTTATGATGCGGCTGGCCATTACCAGTACTGTGACTCTCCGGTCATTGCCGATGCTTCTGGCAATCTCTACTACATTAATGATTCGGGCACGCTGTTTAAACTTGGAGCTGTCGAGTCTTGGACGGTTGCCTTTAACTCCAACGGCGGGTCTGCTTGCGACACTAAGTTTGTTGCTACGGCCGATGGCAAGCTGGTCAAGCCGGCCGATCCGACGCGCGATGGCTACACTTTCGGCGGTTGGTATACCGATGAGGCTTGCACGCAGGCGTATGACTTTAGCACGCCGGTGACGGCCGATCTGACGCTGTATGCCAAGTGGACCAAGAATGTCGTTAACCCTGGCGGTAATGGCGGCGCTGGTTCGAATGGCGGCGGCGGTTCTGGTACCGGTACTGGTTCCGGCACTGGCGCTGGCACGGGTTCCGGCTCCGGCTCGAAGGGCGGCGCTGTCGCCCCGGGTCATAAGCCGACGACCAAGACGACGGTGTCGACCAAGACCGAGACCAAGGACAACAAGTCCGACCAGAAGGACTCCGATAAGTCCGATAAGAAGGACGAGAAGAAGTCTGACAAGAAGGACAGCAAGTCCGACAAGAAGTCCGACAAGAAGTCCGATTCCAAGTCCGATACGGGTGCTGCTTCCACGACCGCTGCTAAGAAGTCCTCTAGTGCTGCCGAGCAGGAGGCTGGCACCAATCCGCTCGCCATCGTTGGCATCGCCGCCGGCGTGATTGGCCTCGCGCTCATCGCCGTCTTCGTGCTGACCAAGCGCGGCAAGGGTGACGGTAATGCCCGATAAGCCCAAGGAGACCAGCGGGCAACAGCCCGACTCCTCGTTTATCCAGCTCGATGATCCAAAGCAAAAGGGCGCCGCTTCGGCGGCGCCCGCCCCACGGCACAAAGCGCTCCTTGGCGTTCTGACTGCCGCGTGCACCATTCTGATCGTCGTCTCGCTGGGCTTTGTCCATCCCTCCGAGAGCGGCGCCTGGTCCGTTGATTGGATTTTTCAGTCCGTGACGGGGGAGAGCGTCGTTTCCAAGGATGACAATGGGTCTGGCTCGTCTACCGCTTCGGGCGAGGCCAGTTCCAAGGATTCCAAATCTTCGGATGCTGCAAAAGATGAGTCCAAGGGCTCGAACGACGCCAAGGATGATTCCGAGTCTTCGCACAAGGAATCGGACAAAAGCTCGGATAGCAAGAAGTCCGATGGTCAGGACAGCAAGAGGTCTGGCGATAAATCCGCTGCCCAAAATACGGGAGCCGGTGATACTTCCAATGTGTCTGGCGGTGCTTCTTCGGGCGGCGGTCAGTCGTCTGATGGAGCCTCATCCTCTAATGGCGGAAGCGCTTCCTCGGGCGGTCAGGGCGGCTCGCAGGAGTCCAACTACGTAACGGTGACGGTTTCGGTCACATCGAGTGCTGTGGGCAATCCTGTGTCCTCTGGTGGCACCTTTACCTTTAACGAAGGCGCTACCGTTTACGATGCCCTGTGCGCGCTGGGCCTTTCTGTCAACGCACACGGCTCGTCGTACGGCACGTATGTTTCCGCGATTGGTGGTTTGGCCGAGAAACAGTACGGCGGCACGAGCGGGTGGATGTACTCCGTCAACGGCACAACGCCCATGACGGCCTGTAGTAACTACGTTCTCTCAAACGGCGACAACGTAGTCTGGTATTACGTTACAGGCTAGAGGCCTCGACATAGCGCGCCAGACGGGCGGTTCGGACCAACATCCGAGCCGCCCGTTTTTCATGCGAATGGGACTGGATCGCCGGGTCTCTCGGCAAACAAAAAACCGGTTGGAACGGGAATTCCAACCGGTTATACATTCAAGCAAATAGTGAATCGACTACGACCGTGCGCCCTCGAGGAAGAAGCGGCGGCTGAAGTAGTTGTACCAGGTGACGAGGAACGTGGCGATGGCCTTCATGGCCTGGTAGCCGATGCTCAAAAACGTGACGCCCACAAACATGTACAGGTCGTTGAGGCCCAGGCCGATCACCGACAGGATGGTGAAGATCGTGAACTCGCGCTTGCGGCTCATGCCTTTGCGGTGGTCGAACACGTACTTCATGCTGAGCCAGTAGTTGACCACGACGGACGTGATAAACGAAACCGTGGTGCTCATCAAAAAGTCGAGGTGGAACAGCTCGACGAGCGCAATGAGCATGCCCCAGTCGATGCCAAAGGAGATAAGACCCACGACGGCAAACTTGAGGAACTGCTTGGTATGAGGTTGTGCCAGCGCCTTGCGCACGTAATCACATCCAATGCGTTGATGAATCGAGCAGAGGATACTTTAGAGCTTTTACAAGGGAAACGTAAGGTCTTTGCCAAGAACTATATGAACTCGCCAAATTTTCAAGAGCTAATCCGCAAACGTTGAAAATTTGCCCGTAAACGAGCGACACCCACGGACGATACTGCGCTGAGTGCGCGTCGTCCGTGGGCGCCGTAATGCTGCAGGGGTTTCGAGCTATTTTGTCTCGTCGCCCTCCAGGAAGATTTTTCGGGTCACAAAGTTGTAGACCATGACAAGCGCGGTGGCGCAGATCTTGGCGATATTGGCCTCGAGTCCCAGGCCGGCGTTGAGCGCCAGCACGATGCCGTCGTTGAGCACCAAACCGATCACGGACAGCACGACAAAGATGATGAACTCGCGGCGGCGGCTCATGCCTTCCTTGTGCGCAAACACGTACTTCATGCTTGCGAGGTAGTTAAAGATGAGTGAGATGATAAAGCCACTGGTGTTGGCGATTAGGATGTTGAGGCCCAGACCGTAGTGGAGCAGATTCATAATGCCAAAGTCGATAACCGTGGCAATGACACCGACGACGCCAAATTTCATGATCTGCGCAAGGAGCTTTTGCATGGTACCTGCCTTAAGCTGGCGCCGAAGCGCCGCGGGGATGACAAACTCAGCAAGTTTAGCCAATCCCCGCGGGTGGTGCTAGGCGCGCTCCTCGATAGCACCGTTTCTATATGCATCGAGCAGCTGACGCAGGTCTTGGATTTGGCTGCGGATTTTGGCGCCAGTATCGGTGTCGCTCACCATGCGGCGACGGTCCGCTTGGTCAAAACGGTTGGTCTCGCTTTCGATGTCCACGTTGCGCGTGAGTGCCTCGGCAACCGTCGTAAAGGCCCGGTGCGACTTGAGGCGGCAGCCGCGCGAGCTCGAGATAAGCGTATAGCCGGCGATGCCCGTCTTGGGATGGTAAGCGCGGCAGAAGCCGCCATCGATGACCAGCAGCTTGCCCTCGGCGCGGATGGGCTGCTCGCCCTTGGTGGTTTTAACGGGCGTGTGGCCGTTGATGATGTGGCCGGTCGGCGAGCATGCCATGGGCGCGACGCCAAACTCGCGCATGATATCATCGCAGACCGAGGGCGACTTGGTAAGCGTAAAGTACGGGTCCATCGGCTCGACCCAGGTGCTCTTATCGGCGATATAGGCGCGCTCAAAGGTACGCACCAGGCGTCCGCTGGCGGGTGAATTGAAGCCAATCCACAGGTACCACATCCAGTCGAGGGCATCGCGGTCGCCCACGCGCCACGCGCGGCGGGCGATGTGGTCGCAAAAATCGAGATAATCACGGCCAGCGTGCCAGGTGCCCAGGCAGTTCATGCTGCTAAAGGTGCCGTCCTCGTTGAGCGGCACGCAGCCATGGAAGAGCAGGTTGCCGTTGGCGACCTTGTACATCGAGCCGTGGGAATAGAGGAAATCGATATGGCGATGCAGGTGATCGGCGGTGACAAACTCGGACACGAGCTTGTCGATGATGTGCTGCTCCTGAGACGTGAGCGTATAGGGGTCCGCCGGGTCGACGGTGGGGAAGTCGTTGGTCGTGAGCGGCCACACGCTGCCGTCGGCGAGCGTGACCGTGCCGGTGTCGTGGTCGATCTTGTCGAGTAACAGGCGGTCGGTCATATCGAACTCGGGGTGGCGCTGGATAATCTGGCCCTCGAGCTTAAAGAGCAGCACGTTGATGGCCTTGATCAGCGGGGTGATGGACTCACCGGCGGTGTAGGTGGCATCGGCAAAGGCGACAAGCTCACGCAGCGAGATGCCGTAGTCGTTCTCCAGGATCTCGTAGTTGTCGTAGCGTAGGTTGTTGCGCAACACCGTGGCGATGCAGGCGGGCTCACCGGTCGCAGCGCCCATCCACAGCAGGTCGTGGTTGCCCCACTGGATGTCGAGCGAATGGTAGGTGAGCAGGCGGTCCATAATCTTGGCCGCGCCGCCGCCGCGGTCGAAGATGTCGCCCACCAGGTGCAGGTGGTCGACGGCCAGGCGCTTGATGAGCGAGGCGAGCGACTCAATAAAGTCGTCGGCGCTGGCGGTCTCCAGGATGGACTCCACGATGCGCTCGTGATAGCGCACGCGATAGTTGTTCTCGTCCGGGTGCGTGTGCAACAACTCGTCGATGATATAGGCGTAATCGCGCGGGATGGCCTTACGCACCTTGGAGCGCGTGTAGCGGCTTGAAAGCGAGCGAGCGACCATGATGAGCTGGTCAAGCATCGTCTTGTACCAGGTGGGCGAGTCCTCGCGCTGACTGCGGACCAGGTCGATCTTCTCGCGCGGGTAGTAGATGAGCGTACACAGCTCGCCCTTTTCGTCAAAGGAGAGCGTGTCGCCAAAGATCTCGTCGACATGTTCGCGCACGACGCCCGAGCAGTTGTTGAGGATGTGCATAAAGGCTTCGTACTCACCATGCACGTCGCTCATAAAATGCTCGGTGCCCTTGGGTAGGTTAAGGATGGCCGAGAGGTTGATAATTTCGGTAAATGCGGATTGTTCGGTGGGAAACTGTCTCGACAGCAGGCGCAGATACTTGAAGTCTTGCGGGTTGCGATCGAATGCGACCATGAAACACCTTCCGATGGGGCTGGTAAAACTGATAAACAGCATCAAACGTTTATCAGTATGCGCCGCTTTTGTTTCGATTATGCGCCAGCGGCTGAATTGTCGGCTGAACGGTTTGGTAAATCGATTTAGTGAAGGTAGATGTGTCGGTTGGGTGGAGACGACAGAGGGTGTTTTCTCAGATATTTATGCATGGGGCCGGTGGAGACGATGGTGGTAAAGATGTTCACTATATTTGGTTCGATTTGGTAAATAGTGGACATATGTACCGCATGTAGGCTCACTGTGCGATAATTTGCGCAGCAATGAGTAAGGAGCCTCATATGAGTGATTTTGTCCTGACCTGTGAATCCGCCGCCGACCGAACCCGTGAGTTCTTTGCGGCGCGCAATATCCCTGTCGTGTGTTTTCATTACGAGATCGACGATGTTGTCTATACGGACGATCTGTATCAGTCGATTACGCCGGACAAGTTTTTTGCCCAGATTGCCGCGGGCGCCATGCCCAAGACGTCTCAGGTGAGCGTGGGTGAGTACGAGGAGTTTTTGGGAGCCGTTTGTTGCCGAGGGTAAAGACGTGCTGCACCTGACGTTGTCGTCGGGTATTTCGGGCACGTATGGATCGGCCTGCGTCGCGGCGCAGATGCTCGCGGATCGCTATCCCCAGGGCGGCAAGGTGCGCGTCATCGATTCGCTGGGGGCGTCTTCGGGCTTTGGTCTGTTGCTGGAATATGCCGCCGACGTGCGCGATAGCGGGGCTTCACTCGACGAGACGGCCGCTTGGATTGAGGAGCATAAACTCAACCTGCACCACTGGTTCTTCTCGACCGATCTGTCGAGCTACCTGCGCGGCGGTCGCATTTCGGCCG
Source organism: Collinsella sp. (assembly GCA_048181625.1). Lineage (GTDB taxonomy): Bacteria > Actinomycetota > Coriobacteriia > Coriobacteriales > Coriobacteriaceae > Collinsella. Next base: position 51,024 of record DBEYUK010000046.1, read on the forward strand.
CGAGCGCGATCATTGGCACGGCGCTTAAGATTTGCCCGCTTATGACGGTCGATTGCGAAGGTAAGCTGTCGCCACGTGAGATAATTCGCACCAAGAAGCGCGCGATTTCCGAGATGGCTAAGACCATGATGGCACACGTGCTGGACGGTGCGGATTATTCGGGTAAGTGCATCATGTCGCACTCGGCGTGCCGCGAGGATGCCGAGGCAGTTGCGGCGCTGATTGAGGAACAGGTTCCGCAGCTTAAAGGCAAGATTGAGATCAATGACATCGGTACTCTGATTGGCTCGCATACCGGACCTGGTACGGTGGCGCTCTTCTTTATGGGCGACAAGCGCGTGGATTAATTTGCCCCATCACGTCGCTGCATGATTGCTCAAACGAAAACGGCCCGCCTCACGTTTGTGTGAACTGCCTCCCATTTCTTGGACATGAGAAATGGGAGGCTTTCTTTATGCGCGTTGATTTGAGGGTGAAGCATGATGTCGAGGCCAGGAAGGCGGCCATAGGGCTCTTCGAGCTCGGGCACGGGTATAAATCTGCCGC
>DBEYUK010000047.1:0-60501 GCA_048181625.1 Collinsella sp.
TGGAGGAATACATAGTCCACTGGAACACGAGCCGGAGGCAGGTAAGATTGAAGGGCCTGACCCCGGAGGAGTTCCGGAATCAGGCCCTCGCGGCCTAGTCGCTATTTAGGGCGTCCAAGATTTGGGACGCAGTTCACACGGGTGACGGGCTTTTCCACTACCAGCCGCGTGCCTCCTCCGCACGCACGAGCTGACGAGCCTCGATCTGGCGAATCATATCGATGCGGCGCTGGTGACGGCCGCCCTCGAACTCGCCGGTGAGCCAGGCGTCGACGATCATCTTGGCCAGCTCGATGCCTACCACGCGAGCACCAAATGCGAGCATGTTGGTGTTGTTGTGCTCGCGTGACAAGCGAGCGGAATACGGCTCAGAGCAGGTGCAGCAACGGATACCGCGCACCTTGTTCGCGGCAAGCGAAATGCCCACTCCCGTGCCGCAGATCACGATACCGCGATCGACTTCCCCGGCCACGACCGCGTTCGCCACGGCCTCACCCGCGATGGGATAGTCAAAGCGCTCGGTGCTGTCCGTGCCGAAGTTCACGACCTCATAGCCGTACTTCTCCTGGATATAAGCCGCAATGGCTTCCTTGTACTCAACCGCAACGTGGTCGTTTCCAATACCGATCTTCATAAGAGACCCCTTTCCAAATCCGCTCGCGCGTGTCGCGCGCTTATTACGTCCTAATTTGCCTTTTCGCGTCTAATACACCTCGCCGGCGCGCAGACGGCGCAGGCACTCCTCGTAACCGGCGTCCTTGCCAAACAGCGCACTGGTACCCAAGATGAAGCCGTCCGCGCCGATAGCGGACAGGTCGCGCACGCGCTCGGGCGAGCAGGCGCCGTCGATCATGAGCTCAAAGCCGAAACGTTCCTTAAGAGCGGCAAGGCGACGTACCTTGTCGTTCGTGAACTCGATAAAGCTCTGGCCGGCAAAACCCGGATTCACCGTCATGACCATCACGTAGTCGCAGAGGTTCAGCATCTCCTCAACCTCGGAAATCGAGGTGTCGGGGTTCACGGCAATACCGGCGCTCTTGCCAAGAGACTTGATCGCGGCGAGGGTCTTGACCACGTAGCGCTCGGACTCCGGGTGGATGTAGATGATGTCCGCGCCCGCGGCGGCAAAAAGCTCCACCTTGCTGGCGGGGTTCTCAACCATAAGGTGCACGTCGACGAGCTTGTTAGTAGCAGCACGCACGGCCTTAATGTCCTCGAGGCCCATGGCGAAGTTGGGAACGAAACTGCCGTCCATCACGTCGCAATGGAAGATATCAATGCCGGCGGCGTCGAGCTCCTCGACGGTCGCACGCAGGTTGCCGTAGTCGGCGCACATGAGGCTGGGGCAGAGCAACATGGTGAACTCCTTATCTGCTCATTGGTTATCTACTCGTTGATAATTAATCGTTTAACCTGTATCTAAAGTCTGGCTGATTAATCGTTTAACCACGTTGTTAACCTACAGGTTTCTCTAGATTCACAACGTTGTCATATTTGTCTATCTAGCTGGCGTCATACGGATTCCGTACGGCGAAAAGCCGTTGTGTTCCCTAGAAAGAGGCCCCGCCATTCAGCTGGCCACCATGGGCCGTGCTCGCACGGGCGTGGGCCTTGAACCCTACGCCTCCGGCGTGATCAGGCGCGCATGTTGGGCGATCTTCTCGTCATAGGATTCCGCGATGATCGCCACGCCATCAAACCCAAAAGCCCGAACATTTGAGAACTTATGAAACTTCGAGCTGTCGCACAGCACGTACACCTTATTCGAGTTCTCGCGCACGATGCGCTTCTTCGTTGCCTCCACATACGAGGGCGTCATGATGCCCCGGTCTTCGTCAATCGCGTTGGTCCCGATGAACGCCTTGTCAAAGTACAGATCGCGCAGGATCGACTCGGTCATGGAGCCGCAAAACGAGGAGTTCACGTGGTTGAACTCGCCACCCACTACGATGAGCTGGGCGCGCGTCTCGCTCTTAATCAGGCACGCCGAGGCGTCCGTCGTGTAGATCGTCACGTCGCGGTCGAGCAGCAGGCGCAGCAGGGCCGTGCAGGTTGAACCGGAGTCCAGATAGAGCGTGTCCCCGTCCTCAACCAGACGCAGGGCGACCTGGGCAATCTGATCCTTCTCGTTCCCATGCAAACCCGAGCGCGTCGAGATACTCACCTCGTGAACGGCCGAGACCAACTTCACCGCGCCGCCCGAAAGGTGCTCAACCTTGCCGAGCGCCTCCAGCTCCTTGAGGTCGCGGCGCAGCGTCGAAATAGAAACGCCCGGCAGCTCCTCCTGCAGCTCAGAAATCCTCACAAGGCCCGACTTCTGCAGGCACTCTACAATTCGCTCCTGGCGCTCATACGGGATCATATCGGGAACCTCTCCAAACCACTTTGCTTCACGCTCGTTCATTTCTTTTCGAGAAGTGTAACGCACGAGCAGAAAAACGGCCGCCATCCGCAACGATAACGGCCGTTTTAATCGATTGACCAACCCGCTCGTTCACAATTTGAACGAGGTTGACGTCCTCACGTAAGGGCGACGCTCCTTGAGCAAGGATAACGAGCCCCGGGCGAGGCACCGCGCCTCAAGTGAGACAGCACCCAAGGGAAGCGCACCTCAAGCTCTTAGGCAAGCTGGTCCTCCTTGCCGGTGAAGATGAAGGCGAGGACGCCGGCCACGACGGCAGAAATGAGCATGCCGGCCATGGCCCAAGCGAAGTTCATGGGGTCGGAGCTCACGAAAGCCGGGAACGTGGTAACGGAACCGAAGGTGAAGGCAGTCGTGACGACCTTCATGATGCCGAGGAACGCACCGCCGACGGCACCACCGATGATCTGCGCAAGCCAGACCTTCTTGTTCTTCACGAGCATGCCGAACAGCGTGGGCTCGATGATGGCGGACAGGGCGATCGACACGACGCCGGTCATGGCAAAGCTCTTGAGCTTCTGGTCGCGGGCCTTGAGGAACACGCCGAAGGCGCAGCCGATAACGGCGAAGTTGCAGGCGAAGGTGAAGGGGCAGATGTAGTCGAAGCCGTTCTGGGCGATGTTGTTGATCATAATGGGGTTCACGGCCCAGTGGATACCCATGGACACGAGCACGGACCAGCCGCCGCCAACCAGCACGCCGGCAAGCAAGGAGCTGCGCTCGATCAGCCAGTTGACCACGAAGGCGATACCCTCGCCGGCGTAGACGCCCAGGGGACCGATGACGAGCATCGTGAGCGGAACCATAACGATCAGGGAGATGGCGGGCAGCACGACGAGCTTGAGCATCTCGGAGACGTGCTCATCGAGCCACTTGTACAGGAACGAGTAGACCCAGACGGACAGGATGGCGGGGATAACCGTGGAGTTGTAGCTCATGAGAACAACGGGGATGCCGAAGAAATCCGTCATGGCGCCGTTGCCCGCGTCGCCCATGAGGGCGATGAAGTCCGGGTAGAGCAGGCACGCGCCGAGCAGCGCCGACAGGTACGGGCTCGCGCCGAAGCGCTTACCGGCCGAGAAGCCGAGCAGCACGGGCAGGAAGTAGAACACGCTCATGGCCAGGGTGTACAGGATGGTGTAGGTACCCGTACCCTCGGCGATGATGCCGAGCTGGGCAGCCAGGATGACGAAGCCGCGCAGGATACCGGAGCCGGCCATGGCGGGCAGCAGCGGGGCAAAGATGCCGGAGATCGCAGAGAAGATCTGGCTGACGATGCTCTCGCCCTCGTCCTTGGTAGCAGCGGAGATCTCCACGCCCGAGCCCTTGACCAGCGGCTCAAACTTATCGTACAGCTTCGGGACCTCAGTGCCGATGAGAACCTGATACTGACCAGCCTTGTTCAGCGTGTTCACAACGCCTTCGACTTCCTTGACCGCAGCGTCGTCACAAGCCGCGTCGTCCTTGAGATTGAGGCGCAGGCGCGTCGCGCAGTGCGTCATGCCCGAGATGTTCTCGGGACCACCGACGGCGTCCAGAATCCCCTGAGCCATCGCGTTCCAGTCGCGTTTCATTGGTTACCTCCCCATTGCGCAGAAGAGCTCGCGGACAAGCTCGGCTGCCTTAATCGCGTCGTTTGCATCGATAACGGATTGGATCTTCTCCATGCCTACGGTCTCGATTGCATCGTTGAGCAGATGAATCATCTGGTCGTTCTGCGTAGCCTCGCCGGCAGCGGGTTCGATGACCGGGAACGTGTCGAAGTAGATCGCGCTGTCGTACCCGTGCTTCTTCACGTAGTAGAGGAACTCGAGGGTCTTCACCGGCGTGGACGTACCAATCATAAGGCCATCATCGAAGCGACCGTTGCCGTCGTTTAGGTGAATGCCGTAGAGCTTGCCCTCGCGGCCGAACAGGTCGACGGCCATGGCGGGGTTCTCGTGCTTCATGAGCATGTGGCAGTAGTCCAGCGTGACGCCCAGGTTCGGGCGGTCTGCAGCGTTGAGGATCATGCCGGTCATGCCCATGGAGTCGATGAACGCGTACGCGCGCTCCTCGTAGGGTTTGTACTCGATCGAGATCTTGAGGTCGGGCGCATAATCGCAGACCTTCTGGAATGCGGCTACGAGCTGGTCGAAGACGCGAGCATAGGCGATCTGGAAGCTGTAGTCGAAACCGTCGTGGCCGAGCCAGATGGTCACCGTGTTGCCACCGGCAGTGCGGCAGTAGTCGCACGCCTCGTAGCAGAGCTCAAGGGCTTCCGCGGCAAGGGCATCATCGGCATTGCCCAGGTCACCGTTGAGGAACGCGTTGCGGAAGCGCAGCGCGCAGCCGTTCAGCTGCAGTTCGTGAGCTGCGAGCTTGGCGGCCATGTCCTCCGCCGTGACACCTGTGCAGTGCTCGGGGTAGTTGAGGTCGACGTGCGTGAGGCCCACGCTCTGGAACTCCGCGAACACGCGATCAAGATTCTTGTCGCCATCGCGAAAATAGGAGTTGATACGAGTTGCAAGCTTCATGCTTCTACGTCCTTTACCTTCGTCCTTAATCGTTTCTGCTCGTTCGAGCACCTGATCTATATCCGTAATTCGATAAGGGCCGCCGCCTGCGCGCCGGGGCTTACCCTGTGACATGTAGATTACTGCCACGTAAGTTCATTTTCAATCAATATTTTTCATTCTTTTTCTCATTGTGTCAGAGTTTTTCACTGCAAATGGCCATCTACCTTGTGGTTTTGCTGTTAATCAAGTTTGACCATTCTTGATACTATTTGATTTAATCTGAACTTAACTACCGTTTACAGGCGAAAATCAACCGTTCGCCGGCGACGGTGACGCAAAATGAAGAAAGCTTGCATGGGGTTGACACGGTAAACCCCCTCGTCAAAAATACGGGCGGATTGAAGCGGGTACAAGGTGCTTGGAGCGCGCCCTGCGCCCGGCCTTAAGGAGGTGTGCCATGGAAGGCAGTCATAGTCGAAAAACCTGCATGTCGCCCTCGGCACGCCACGAGGATTCCCCGCTCGCATAAACGCCAGCAGCCGATCGCTGTCACTCATTCACGAGCACAAGCACCATAAAACTCACCACAAAGCTGTCTGTCCTCTTTACGGGGATTCGCGAGCATGACGTGAGCGACATCTAGGTTTTTTGAAGCAAATACGACACGTACGCTAACTCCCTTCAACAAGGAGGACCCTATGCTGATGCTCAAAACCGTCACGGTACTCGAAGCCATCTCCAAGCGCCGCCGCACGGCGCGCCCTGCCGCTCATACCGGCCTGTCCAAGAACACCATATTCGTCGCCACCCATAGCGCCGAGGACGCCCTCGTACTGCTCGACGCCACGGCAAACGGCCTCACCGCCGAGCAGGCAACCGAGCGCCTGGACGCCTCCGGCCCCAACACCATCGAGGCGCCGACCAAGACGCTCGCCCGCCGCATCGCCGATGCGTTCGTCGACCCCTTCGCCGGCATCCTCGCCGCGCTCGCGCTGGTCTCGCTCTACATCGACGTGCTCGCCGTGCCCGAGCCGCAGCGCGACCCCTCCACGGTCATCGTCATCGGCATTATGCTGCTGGTATCGGGCGGCATGAAGTTTATCCAAGAAGCCCGCAGCGGCAATGCGGCCGAGGCCCTCAAGGACCTGGTCTCCAACACCTGCACCGCTCTGCGCGACGGCGGGCGCACCGAGATCCCCTTCGATGAGCTCGTCCCCGGCGATGTGATCCGCCTCTCTGCCGGCGATATGGTGCCGGCAGACGCCCGCATCATCACCGCGCGCGACCTGTTTGTCATCGAATCCGCACTCACCGGCGAGAGCGAGGCCGTCGAGAAGACCGCTGCCGTCACCATCGTCGGGGGCGCCGACGGCTCCACGCTGCCGCTCTCTGCCTGCAAGAACATCGTCTTTACCGGCACCTCCGTGCAAAACGGCACAGCCATGGCGCTTGTCGTTGCCACCGGCTCGGACACCTACCTGGGCGGCATCGCCAAGATGCTCAACGGACGCGGCGAGAAGAGCGCGTTTGACCGCGGCGTCTCGAGTGTCTCCATGTTGCTCGTACGTCTTATGCTCGTTATGGCGCCGGCCGTCTTTGCCATCAACGCCGCCACCAAGGGCAACGTCATCGACGCGCTGCTGTTCGCCACGAGCGTGGCCGTGGGCATCACGCCGCAGATGCTTCCCGTCATCGTGACCACGAGCCTGTCGCAGGGCGCCAAGGACCTCGCCCGTCGCCAGGTTATCGTCAAGGAGCTGCCGGCGATTCAAAACCTCGGAGCGATGGACGTCCTGTGCTGCGACAAGACCGGCACCCTCACCGAAGACCGCATCGTGCTCGAGCGCTATCTCAGCACCGACGGCAACGAGGACGCGCGCGTGCTGCGCCATGCGTTTTTGAACAGCTTCTTCCAGACCGGCCTCAAAAATCTTATCGACCTGGCCGTAATCGACCGTGCCGATGTGACGCCCTCGACCGTCGCACCCGATTCCATGCTGGGCCAGAGCCTGCGCGACCGCTACACCAAGGTCGACGAGGTTCCCTTCGATTTCTCGCGCCGTCGCCTGAGCGTAGTTGTCGCCGACGCCCAAGGCAAAACCCAGATGGTTACCAAGGGCGCTGCCGAGGAAATGCTCGAGATCTGCTCCTTTGTCGAGATCGATGGCATCGCTCAGCCGCTCACCGACGAGAAGCTCGCCCAGATTCGCAAGCAGATCGCCGGACTTAACGCCGAGGGCCTACGCGTAATTGCCGTGGCGCAGAAGACCAATCCGCGCTGCGTGGGCGAGTTTGGCATCGCCGACGAGTGCGACATGGTGCTGATGGGCTTTTTGGCCTTCCTCGATCCGCCCAAAGCAAGTGCCGCGGGCGCCGTCGCCACCCTCGAGGCCAAGGGCGTGGCGGTCAAGGTCCTAACCGGCGACAACGACCGCGTCGCCGCCACCGTCTGCGAGCAGATTGGTATCGATGCGAGCAACGTCTTGCTCGGCTCCGAGATCGATGCGCTCGATGACGCCGAACTTGCCGAGCGCGCCGAGAAAACCCACCTCTTCGCCAAGCTCTCGCCGCTGCAGAAGGCGCGCCTGGTACGTGTCATGCGCGAGATGCTCGGCCACACCGTGGGCTTTATGGGCGACGGCATCAACGACGCCGCCGCCATGCGTGCGAGCGATTGCGGCATCTCGGTCGATTCGGCCGTCGATATTGCCAAGGAATCCGCCGATATCATCTTGCTTCAGAAGGACCTGGGCGTGCTCGAGCGCGGCATCATCGAAGGCCGCCGCACTTACGGCAACCTGCTCAAGTACCTCAAGACCACGGTGAGCTCCAACTTTGGCAATATGCTGTCCGTGACCGTCGCGAGCCTGTTCTTGCCGTTTTTGCCCATGAGCGCCCTGCAGCTGGTACTGCTGTCGCTGGTCTACGAGATCGTGTGCATCGCACTGCCGTGGGACACCGTCGATGACGCCTGGACTGCCCGCCCGCGTGCCTGGGACGCCGCGTCCATCAAGGGCTTTATGCTCGAGCTGGGCCCCGTGAGCTCGCTGTTTGACATCGTGACCTTCGCCGCGCTCTTCTTTGTCGTGTGCCCCGCCGCCGTGGACGCAAGCTGGTCCGAGCTTGCCGCCGCGGGCGACGTCGCGGGTATGACGACCTTTGCTGCGCTCTTCCAGAGCGGCTGGTTTGTCGAGTCCATGTGGTCGCAGACACTCGTGGTCCACATGTTGCGCTCCCCGCATCTGCCGAGCCCGCGCGACCACGCCGCGCCCGCATTGTGCGTTCTTACCGTGCTGGGCCTGGCGCTCGTCACCTGGCTGCCGGCAAGCCCCATCGCCGATGTGCTCGGCCTCATGCCGCTGCCCACGAGCTTTTTTGGGCTGCTCATTGGCATCGTTACCGCCTATATCGCGCTCACCCAGCTGGCAAAGCGCCGCTACATTGCCCGCCACGGCGAGCTGCTGTAGCAAGTAGACAGAAAACACCCTGCCAGCTGCCGTTGCCACTACCACAGCTGCCAACGCCGCTGCCGTTGCCTCTGCCGCCGCCGCAGTCTATCCCCCCAGCAGTTGCGGTGAAATAGTTCCTGTTTAAAGCCCCGTGACTTTAATTTAGGGACTATTCCACCGCAACTTATTGGGAGATTAGCTAGTCCTTGGGTGTCCAGGACCAGAAGAAGTTGATAAGGGCCACACGCGAGGCGGTACCGGCCTTTTTGTTGATCGAGGAAATGTGGCGATAGAGCGTGGAGCGCGAAAGGAAGAGCGTTGTGGCGATGTCCTGAACGCTCTGGTCCGAAACGACCAAGACCTCAAGAATATCGCGCTCGCGCTCTGTAAGCCCAAAGGTGGCGACGAAAGCATCGAGGCGTTCATCGGACGTGAGCTCCGCTGCCTCCACGGGCTCGGGGTCGGAGCATGTGGGCGCAAGATCCCCACCAAGATCGTCGGTGGCAAGCGGCGGTCCGTCCCGCATCGCGGCATCATCGGCTCGTTGCCCCAACTGCCCCAGCAGCGTAATCGCAATGCCCACAAACATCACGAGCGCCGCACCGACCGCAGCCAGCACATTTTGACTCGAGATAATCGCCACTGCCGGCGCCGTCACGAACATCGAGCACACGTTGTTGACGACGCGACCCATGCACGGCCAAAAACATGACCAGCGCGCATAGAGCGAGACGGCGGCATATTTTGTGGTAAAGAACACCACGAAAAAGCCCGAGCCCAGATAAAAGATGATCGTGGCAGCAAGCTCGTTGCCGCCATTGCCATCGACGATGAGCACAAAGAACGAAAGCGTGGACAGTATGGCGGCACATGTCATGCCGATATTCATATACGAGCGGCCGTGCAGGTCAAATAGTGCGCCAGCGACCAACGAGCTCACGACAAGCAGCAGGCGCGGCCAATCGCCCAAATCGACGGCTCCGACAGCATGCAGGGTCGTGAAGCCCGCGTTGAGAGCGGCGAATACGCCGGAAAGATACGCCGTCGCCACGGTCAGGCGAACTACGGCGCGACGGAATGCAGCCTTTGCCTCGGGATCGTCATGCCACTTGGCGCCATATTCCAGAGCATCTACCGAAAGCCCGGCAGCACTGGGTTCAAAGTTGGGATTGGACTCGTCGCGCAGCTTGGCGCGTCGGGCACCGTGGAGCAACGCCACCTGCGCGATCGCGCAGACGACCAGAACAGCCTGCTGAGGAATGCCGGCAGGCATCACCATGTGGTTGAGCACCTGCACCAGAACGCCCATGGCGTAGGAAAGTGCAGCCGCACGCGCCAAGCAGGGCGTCCGTGCAAAGCGCCGCGCAAGATTGGCATGGGCGGTCGATCCGCAATAGCCCAGGGCGCAGCACGCCACCAGGCCGCCGGCAATTACTACCTCAAACCGCACTGCCGTAATCATCAGCAGCAACGCCGATACCAACAGCACGCCTGTAATATCGCTCGTCGCATCGATCGTCTGGGGAAGGCGATAGTACAGAAATGGGCGCACGAAAAAGCCAATCACGCTCGCGCCGACAACGATGCTCTCGTAGATGACAACCTCACTCGATGGCACGAACTCGGCTATGCGCACATCAAAGAGATACTCGCACGCCAAAAACGTGAAGAAGAACAGCGCCAGGCATATAATCTCCCGAATGCCCCGACGCAGATATGCGGTTGTGTCTCCCATGCCCCTCATGGTTAACCCCCGGCCGCTCAATTGTCTGGAAATCTATTTTAATAAAGAACCAGTCTCAATATCGAAGCCAGGCTCGAAATGTTGCCAATTCGACCCCAGCCGTCCACATCACGCCGCGATTTTGAGCCGCATGGACCAGAAGGGACGCGCGCGATCTCTAGCTCGGCCAGGAGTGTCTCCAACTACCACTCATTTAAGTACGTCCCCAATGAGTAGCCGAAGAGTGTCCCCCGCGACTAGTCGTTTAAGAACGTCCCCAACGACTAGTCAAAAATGGGCCATATGTCCCAGTTGTGGAGACTCCTTGAGCCGTCTGGGTATCGCGAAGGATCGCGCACTCCCCCATCATCAAAAGTGACACACGCTACCTGTTGATGGGAGGCAGCCATGGGCTTCTTTGACAAGATGTTCGAGAAGAAAGAGTGCGCGATTTGCGGTACCGAGCTGGGACTTCTAGGTAAGACAAAAATCAATGAAGGCTACCTGTGCAAAGAGTGCGCCGGCAAGCTCTCCCCCTACTTCCACGGCTATCGCTCCAGCACCGCGGACGATATCCGCGAGCAACTCGCCTACCGCGAGGCCAATGCCGAACGCCTGGCCTCATTCAACCCTACGCGCACGCTTTCTGCCGGGCGCACCAATATTATGCTCGATGAGGACGCGGACCTGCTAATCATCACTTCGCAGAGCCGCTGGCGCGACGCCAATCCCGACATCATCGAGTTCTCGCAGGTACTCGGCTGCGATATGGATATCGACGAGCATCGCACCGAGATCTATCGCGAGACCAAGGACGGCGAGCGCGAGAGCTACAACCCGCCGCGCTACGACCTGGATTACGACTTTAATCTGACCATCCACGTCAACACGCCGTACTTTACCGAGATCAACCTGCGCGTGAACGACTCCACCATCGGTCAGCGCGGCTCCATCGAATACCGCGAGGCCAAGCGCCAGGCAACCGAGGTCCGCGACGCGCTGGTGCAGCTGCGCCAGGAGACGCGCGACAGCGTCGTGGCCGCCAAGGCCCCCAAGACCGCGGTGACCTGCCCCTTCTGCGGAGCCACCACCATTCCCGATGCCAGTGGGCGCTGCGAATACTGCGGCGGCGCCATCGGCGCATAGCCTCCGGCAGCGAAAGGACCGATCATGGCCTTCGAGAGCGTTAACTATCAGTGCCCTGCCTGCGGTGGCCCCTTGCATTTTGCCAGCGCCGAGCAAAAGCTCGTCTGCGACTACTGCGACTCGCGCTTTGAAGTCGAAGAAGTCGAGGCCCTCTATCGCGAGCGCCAGGACAAGGCAGATGCCAAAGCCGATGCCGCAGCCGCAACGCCCAAGCCCGTCGCCGACGACGCGGTGCAGGAGCTCGCCCAAAACGCCGGCTACATCTGCTCGTCGTGCGGCGCCGAGCTCGTGTCCGACGGCACCGTCGCCGTCACCACCTGCCCGTACTGCGGCAACTCCGCCGTGGCGCCCGGCCAGCTCTCTGGCGACTTCTCGCCCGACCTGGTGATTCCGTTTAAGCTCGGGCGCGATAACGTCACGGCCGCACTCAAGGAACACTACAAGGGCAAGATCTTGCTGCCCAAGAGCTTTGTCACCGGCAACCACATCGACGAGGTCCAAGGTGTCTACGTGCCGTTTTGGCTCTACGGCGCCCGCGTTGACGGCGAAGTGTACTTTGACGCGACCAACGAGACCGTGACCGAGGAATCCGACCGCACCGTCACGACCACCGACCACTACGATGCCTATCGCAAGGGCAATATCTCGTTTAAGCGCGTGCCCGTCGACGGATCATCCAAGATGCCCGACGGCCACATGGACGCCATCGAGCCGTTTGACTACGACGCACTGCGTCCGTTCTCAGTCGCATATATGCCCGGCTACATCGCCAACCGTTACGACGAGGACTGCGAGACCTGCAAGGCGCGCGCCGAGCGCCGTATGGAAGAAAGCACGATCTCGGCCCTGCGCGAGACCGTCGTCGACGAATACGACGATGCCACGGTCGAAAGCAAGCAGCTCGACTACACCTGGGAAGACAGCGACTACGCCCTGTTCCCCGTCTGGATGCTCTCCACCTCGTGGAACGGCAAGAGCTACCTGTTTGCCATGAACGGCCAGACCGGCCGCTTGGTCGGCGAGCTCCCCTGCTCCAAGCCCAAGCTCGCCATCGCCTCGGTGCTGTTCTTCGTGATCGGATTTATTCTCTCCCAGATTCTCTTTATGGGGGAATACGCCTTCGATCCGGATTACCTCACCTTTGATATCGAGGGCATCCTCATCAACATCATCGCGCCGCTGATCATCGTGATTATCGGAGACGTGCTACTGGTAGGCCAGCTCAAGACGGCCAACGAGGCCACCCACGCCGACGAGTACTGCGGCGAGCTCGACCTGACCGAGAAGCACGACACCTTCAGCCACACCGAGACCACCGTTGTCATGAAAGACGACAAGGACGACTAAGCAATCCAACCAATACCACCCGGCCTTTGACGAGAAAGGAAGATCACCATGGGACTCTTGAAAGCTGGATTGGGAGCTGCCGGCGGCGTCATGGCCGACCAGTGGAAGGAATTTATCTACTGCGAATCGATGCCTGCTGACGTCTTGGCCTGCAAGGGCAGCAAACGCACCGGTGGCCGCAGCTCCAACACGCGCGGCGAGGACAACGTCATCTCCAACGGCTCGGTCATCGCCGTCAACGACGGCCAGGGCATGCTCGTGGTGCAAAACGGCAAGATCATCGAAGTCGCGCTGGAGCCCGGTGAGTTCGTCTTCGATACCGGCAGCGAGCCGAGCGTCTTTAGCGGCAACCTGGGCGATTCCATCAAGGAGACCTTCGCCAATATCGGCAGCCGCTTTACCTTTGGCGGCGACGCGGGCAAGGACCAGCGCGTCTACTTCATCAACACCAAGGAGATCATCGGCAACAAGTACGGCACCGCCTCGCCCGTGCCCTTCCGCGTGGTCGATAACAACATTGGCCTAGACGTCGACATCTCCGTGCGCTGCAACGGCGAGTATTCGTACCGCATCACCAACCCGCTGCTGTTCTACACCAACGTATGCGGCAACGTGACCGATAGTTATACGCGCGACAAGATCGACAGCCAGCTTAAGTCCGAGCTGCTCACCGCCCTGCAGCCCGCCTTTGCCAAGATCTCGGAGATGGGCATCCGCTACAGCGCCATCCCCGGCCACACCACCGAGCTCGCCCGCGCGCTCAACGAGGTCCTCTCTGCCGACTGGCGTGACCTGCGCGGCGTCGAGATCGTAAGCTTTGGCGTCAACTCCATCGCCGCCTCGCAAGAAGACGAGCAGATGATCAAGGACCTGCAGAAAGCCGCGGTCATGCGCGATCCCACCATGGCGGCAGCCAACATCGCCAGCGCCCAGAGCGATGCGATGCGCGCGGCAGCCGCCAACCCCAACGGCGCGATGGCAGGCTTTATGGGCATGGGCATGGCAGGTGGCATGGGCGGCATGAACGCCAGCCAGCTGTTCGCCGCCGGCCAGGCACAGCAACAGGCCGCCCCGCAGCCGGCTCCGGCTCCCGCCCCCGCACCGGCTCCCGCCGCCGCACCTGCGGCCGGCGCATGGACCTGCAGCTGCGGCGCCACCAACACCGGCAAGTTCTGCTCCGAGTGCGGCAGTCCCGCACCCGCCCCGGCACCGGCCAAGTGGTTCTGCCCCAACTGCGGTAGCGAAAACGGTGGCAAGTTCTGCAGCAACTGCGGAACGCCCAGGCCCTAGCGCCCCTAACTGGTAATGAGCGGGGGATCCGCCGCCCCCGCATTTGCTTCTATGGGTTTCGTTCGATGAAGGAGGACACCATGAAGACAACGTTCAAAAAGTCCGTACTCGCATTTCTGACATGCGTCCTGGCGCTCGCCTTTGCCCTGACGGGCTGCAGCGGCGGCGGCAAAGACCCCAAGGCCAACTTCGTCGGCAGCTGGCAGTACTCGGGTGGAACCTTGGACGGCGAAGAGCTCACCGATGAGTACATGGATATGCTCAAGGAGTGGGGCCTCAACTGTATCCTGATCCTCGACGAAGACGGAACGGGCGTCCTCGACATGTTCCTTGAGGTCGCCGACCTGAAATGGGAGGCCAAGGACGCCACCACCGTAACGATTACCGCCGAAGATGAGTCGCACGACCTGAAGCTCAAGGACGACAAGCTCGTCCTCGAGGTGGAAGGCGACAAGCTTATCTTTACGAAGTCCGACAAGGATCTGTCCGGTACGGTGAAGAAGGATCGCGAGAACGCCGAGAAGGAAGAAGAGATCGATGAGGCCGTCGAAGACGAAGATGTCCAGAGCGTCGAAATCTCCCCCGCCGTCACCGTCGCCGATGACGATCTGTGCACCATCACCATCACCGAGAAGTTCAAGGACGACTGGGGCGACATCGGCTTTGTCGTCAACATCACCAACAAGAGCGACAAGGACCTGACCTTCTACGCTCCTTCCGGCAAGACCAACGTCAACGGCACCATGAAGGAACCCTGGTTCTCGGCTCACCTGATGCCCGGCACCAACGCCACCGAGGAATTCACGTTCTCGAGCGGCGAGCTTGACAGCCTTGACGACCTCGTCAATACGACCATCGGCATCGACGCCTACCTGACCGATTCCTATGAGGACGTCGCCTCCTACACCGCGACCATCGCGTAGCGGCACGTAACATCAGCCGCGGATTGGCGGACACATCCGCGCACTTGCCAGGCGGGGCCGCAGGAGTTGATCCTGCGGCCCCGCCGCTTTATGCCGATGCGTAACGAGCGCTAGCGCTCCATGTTGGGAACGATGCTGCCCTCCGTTACTGCGCGCACGGCCAAGCGCATGATGTTGTCGTAGCCGGTCTTATTGAGAATCTCCGAGATGCGGCGTTTGATGGTGCCCTCGCTCATAAACAGCTCGGCCGCGATCTCGCGGCGGCTTTTACCCTCGCAGGCAAGGCGCAAGATCGACAGCTCGACATCGTCGAGGGCCGCCGTGCCCGAGAAGATGCTCTCGGGCGGCTTGGGAAACGTGCAGTAACCCGCCAGCGTGGAGCGCATCACGGCGAATAGCTCGTCGATACCGACGTTCTTGTACACAAAGCTGTCGACGCCCGCCTCGCGCGCCTGGTCCACAAAGGTGATTTCGGGCATACCCGTCATGATAATGACGCGGCACTCGGGCAGTTGTTCTTTGATGCGCGCCGCCGCCACGATGCCGTTGGAATCATGCTCGGTACATACGTCCATCAGTATCATGTCCGGGCGCTCCTTAAGCACAACGTCCAAGGCATCCGAGGCGTCGGCGATCGCGGCAACAACCGTCATGTCGGGCTGGTCACCGACGGAGCGCGCGAGGCTCTCGCGCAAGATAGCCTGGTCTTCGACGATTAACACGCGAATCATGAACTTCTCCTTTGGACCGTGGCGCTGGAGGCGAGCGGGATGGACACCGTAAGCGTGAAGGGCGGGGCGGTGTGGACTTCCAGGCTGCCGCCCAGATTCTGTGCGACATGCCTCATACCTGGGATACCCGTTCCCTCGTGATACGATACGGGGGCCGGGGACCCGTCGTTAGAAATCGTCATGCGCGCGACGGCGCCAGCATCCGCCCCCTCCTGCCACAGGCGCACGTGGACCCGATGCGCCTGCGCATGCTTGGTGGCATTGGTCGAGGCCTCACGGATAATCTGCAAAAATGCGGCGGCGACACGCGCGTCCTCAGGCAGCGCCCCCTCTACATCAATCTGCACGCTCACCAGGCCAAAGACATGGACGATATCACCCAGCTGCTCTGCAGGCTCGCTGGCACCGCCGCTGCGCAAATCGGCGGCGATTGAGCGCAGCAACGGATCAATCTGCTCGAGCGACTCATCGTCCAGACGCCCCTCCTCCAAATAGCGATGAAGAATGGACAGGCGCTGACCGATTACATCGTGCACGCGGGCGCGCATGCGCAGGTAGGCAGCATTGTCGGCGACCTTTTTGACCTCTTCGATCTGGGACTGGAGCTCTTGACCCGCAAGCTCAAGCAGGTGGTTGGCTTGCGCCAAGCGGTCATGAGCATGCGCGTACTCTGTCACATCAAGACCGATAATGCGCTCGAACGAACGGCCCGAAACCATAACACGATCGCACACAAATAGGCGAATCTCGGCGGGAGAGACCTCAACCACCGCACGCGCCTCACCAAAGCGGTCCAGATTAATCCGCACACGGTTCCTGCTACTTTCGGGCATTTGCATGCTGAGTTTGCGAAGGTCGTTCCACGTACTGCTCATATCGCCCAGGTCGGTGGGCATATGGAGCTCCACCAGGTTTTTTCGCATGCAGCGGTTCATGAGCAGCGGACGGCCCCTCGGGTCCAGATACAGGATGCCCACGGGAATCACGTTGATGGTCTCGATCGTCGAGAACGTGGTGATATCCTCCTGGCGGTTACGGACGTCCATCAAGAGCGCCGCGATGGAACGGAACAGGAAG
This sequence comes from Collinsella sp., assembly GCA_048181625.1. Taxonomy (GTDB): domain Bacteria; phylum Actinomycetota; class Coriobacteriia; order Coriobacteriales; family Coriobacteriaceae; genus Collinsella. The sequence continues at coordinate 16,607 of DBEYUK010000047.1, forward strand.
AACGCTCCCTCTGCGATAAGGACCGTGGTCCACGCCGAGCCCATGGCAAGCACCACCGGCGGTGTAACGGCGGCAACGAGCAGCAGCTCGACTAGCATGACGGGGCGACGATAGTGCACCATAAGCACCACGCCACAGGCAAAGATCGCGGCATTGAGCCACAACGCTCCGCCCATTGCCCTGGCGCAAACGTCAAGCGGCGCCACCAGATACGAACCAGACGACGCGAATAAGATAAGCGCCGAAACCACCAGGTGAAGCACAAGGCTCGCCTCGTAGGCGCAAATCACCTTACGGTTATAGGACGAGCGGCGCGATGCGATGAGCGGGACGTGGATCGTCTGCAGACACGCAGCCAGGGCAAAGACAACATCGAGCGCAACGATTTGGGGAAGAATGAGCGAAATCTGCATCGTCACTCACCCGCCCTCGGCATCAAGACGATCATGCGCAGCTGGCCGGGCTCGCCCTCAAGGCGGTATGCCACGTTGCGCCCTTGCAGAGCGCTTTCGAGCTCTTGCGCAGCGGGCGTCTGCGAAAGATCTGCATCATCGTTGGAAAAAAGCGCGGCACGCAGCTCGACACTGCATCGGTCATGATCGCCCAAGTGATACATAAGCGCCGGATGGTCGGTGGTGTAGGCAAAAAACGCAAAGTCATACACGCAGTCGTACAGGGCGCTTACCGTACTGGCGTGCATCGGGCGCCGTATGGCGATAATCGAGGCGCAATCGATATCGATGGTGCGCAGGTCGCTTGCGAGCTCGTTGGCAATGAGCTGAATGCGGTCGCGATCAAAACCGCTCTCCCCGTGCTGTGCCAACGTGAGCGACCCCTTGCGCTTGCAATAGGCGACGAGCATCTTGGCGCGCTGCAGCATGCGGTAACGCTCGTGCGAAGACGATTCATCGGTCAACGGCGGTAGCGAGCTCAGCAGGTCGTACATCCCTTCGAGCGCGCGGGCAAGCGCCTGGTCCACGTCTTGGACCAGCAAGGTCTCGGCCTCTTGGTCTGCCAGGTGCGTCTTAAGGTCGTAGTCGGCGGCGAGCAGCTCGTTTTGACGCTGCAGCTCCATGCGACGATGTGCCAGTTCACGGTTAAGCTCGTTGAGATCCGACACGTCTTGGGCAAGCAGGGCCGATCCGCCCAGCAGTGGAAAGGCACGGTACATCACATCGGGATCGGACGCCACGGCAAAGGCATGGGCGCGGCCGTGCGCCTGGGTCCGCAACTCCTCGCGCACGCCTACCGGCATTGGCTTTGACACTGGCGTGGCATAGACTTCCTGCAGGTCGCGCGTTAGAACTTTGAGGTCAAGCGGCAAGGTGTCGAAAATGCCGGCGATGTCGTGATATGACGGAATGACACCGCAATCGAGACAGATTTCCATCGCCGCCACGCACAAGACGCAATAGATGAGCGAGAAGTTGAGCCTCCATGCCCAGGGCACGCGCAACGCATATGAGATGGCAAAGAACGCGCCGCCCAGCAGCACGAGCGCCGCCGTGCCCGAGAAACGTTGGATGCGAAAGGACGAGGACCGGCCCACCAGGATAAAAAAGGCCACAAAGTTAAAGGCCGTCCACACGAGGACGGCGAAATAACCCCAGCCGTACGTGTAATCGTTGCTCCAGGTGTCGCTTGTACGGTCAAAGTGGAAGACCTGCTGGTGAAAATCGTTGGTGAGCACAAATCCGATAAGCAGGATAGCCACAATCCACAGCGCAGCGCAGTAGCGGCGACCCAGGCGGTGTTGCTCCAGGCCCGCAAGGCGCAGACCACACAACTGGTAGAGCAGCGGAATGAGTGTCATGGGCACGTAGTACAGGTACCACAGCACGGTGGCATAGAACGGCGTGAACGACTTGTACTTGAGAATGACTTCGATCATCCACAGGGCGCAGATGGTGGCGACGGCAACAAGGCGGCGGCGCAGCACATAGTCCAAACAGCGCAGATAGACCGATACGCCCCAGATCGATAATATAATTGCGGCGACAAGCAGCGGGAGAGAGCTCGAGTGGGCGAGCGCATCCACGACCTCTTCGGACACCTCGCTATAGGCGGGCACGGCGTTAGAAAGTTTGGGGTCGAAGGCGAACAGCGCCGGCAAGACTGCCAAAAGCATGAGGAACAGCGCGGTGATGGCGCCGGCGATAGCAAAGACGCGGTGGCGGTACACCTGATGTGTTATGCCAACAAGGAATCTCGGCATGGCGAAGAGCCTGCCGCCCCTGGGATCCGCAGCCGGTGCGGTCCGGGCGGCCGCGTGGCCGATATGTCGCTCGCGGGTACCCATAGTGCTTTTAGTGTACCGACAGATGGGTCGAAAAAGCGGGCCGCATGTCCCAAAATCCGCAGACGGCAAGGCGCCCGGCAGCCTCCCCCGTCTGGCACTTCCCGATATCCGCCCGCCCCAAACCACCGCAAAGGAGACAGGCACCTTTGTGGTGGTTTGGGGCGATGCGCTAGTCCACGGTGATGTCGAGATTTTTGCCGATGAGGCCTACGTAGCCGCCCTCGGCAGCCTTGGGGCTGTCAGCATGGCAGAGGACCCACTTGTCGGCCTTCCAGTAGCAGTAGCTGTCGCCGGCCGCAGGCATGTCGGCCGCGACCTCGGGGCGCGGGCCGTTGGTGCCGGCGGGCAGCGCCACCATCACCTGGAAGCCACCGTCGTCGACCATGCACGGCGTGTAGTGGAGCGTGGTGTTGAAGACTTCGACGACCGTACCCGCCGGCACGCGAAACGCCTTGACGCACGCGGTGTCGAGCTTGCCGTCCTCGATCTCCCAGCGATGCGCCACGAGCAGGATAAAGTCGCGAGCGCCCAGGTTGAATTCGCTCGCGCGGTGATACTCCAGGCAGTTGAGTCGTGTATTGTGGCCGTTGCACCAGCCGAGCTGGAAGGGACGGCCACCAAACATGAGAAAGCCAAGCTTGTCGGCATCCTTGACGTCCTCGAGCTCCGGCGCGCTTGCTACGTACTTGCTGCCCTCGGGAATGGGCGTGGCAGAGAGCGCCTCGAGCACGGGCGACGTAAGCTCGGACGGAACGTTATCCCAAACGTTGCCATAGGATTTGAACTCGGGATCGTTGACAGAGTAGATATGCATGTTCGCTCCTGTTCGTTTATGTGACAGTATGAACATTCTAGAACAAACATAAGCGATTTTAAACACTCGTCCCGACCACTCAGCAAAAAGGCACCCCCGCATAAGCGAAGGCGCCCAATGCGCGCGTTTTGGGCGATAAAGCCCTTACGCCTGCTGATAGTGCAGGTGCTTCTCGTCGATATCGGCCAGGTCGCGGTCGAGGTAGCGGCGCGCAAGCCAGTTGGCCATGGGGAGGTTCTGGTCCAGGTAGTTACCGCATTCCTCGGGAGCGGCACCGGGGACATCGCCCTCAAAGCCGGCGACAAACTCGAACAGCTCACGCACGAGCGGCAGGATCTCCTCGCTCGTCACCTCGCCAAACACAACCAGGTAAAAGCCCGTGCGGCAGCCCATGGGGCCAAAGTAGACAATGCGGCCCGACCACTCGGCATGATTGCGAAGGAACGTCGCGCCCAGGTGCTCGATGGTGTGGCACTCGGCCGTGTTCATGACCGGCTCCTTGTTGGGCGTGGTCAGGCGCAGGTCAAACGTGGTGACGGCGGCACCGGTCGCCGGATCGCGGTCGATGCGGCTCACATACACGCCGGGCTCAAGCAGCAGATGATCAACGGAAAAGCTGGCGATGCGCTCCATGGCAGATCCTCTCGATAGTCAAATTGGGACGGGGCTCTTTTAGCTGGTTCGATTGGTCGCACCAATCATACCAGTCAAAAAGCCCCGTCCCAAAAAGACAACTTAGCCAAGGACACGGGCCATACGCGTCTTGAACTCGGACAGGAAGCGCGGAGCATCCACGGTCAGTGCCACAAGCGCGCTCTTGTCCGGATCGGACAGGCGACGCTCATCGCAGATGGTGCGACCGCGGTACTCGCCCAGCAGATCAACACGCAGGTTGCAGCCGAGCGCACCTACGAGCGTGGGGTCGATCGCCACGGCAACGGCCAGCGGATCGTGCAGCGCACAACCACCCAGGTAGGGTGCGTTCATCTCGTACGAGCCAATGTAGTGCTCGACCATGCTCGCAAATGCGCAGCCCGCCATGGTGCCCGAGCCCGTCCAGCCGGCAATGTCGCGGCGTGTGAGCACCACGCGATGCGTCACGTCCAGACCCACCATGGTGAGCTTACGGCCCGAGCGCAGCACTGCGTCGGCTGCCTCGGGGTCGCTCGCCATATTGGCCTCGGCGCCCGCGCTCACGTTACCGGGCACGGTAAGGGCGCCGCCCATCACGACCACGCGGCCGATGGACATCATCGCCGCCGCATCGCGCTCCAGGGCGAGCGCCAGGTTGGAGAGCGGGCCAGTCGCTACGTAGACCAGATCGGGACCATAGGTGCGCGCGGCATCGATCAGATAATCGACCGCAGCGTTGCCGTCGGCCGAGGTCGCCCCCACCGGCTCGTAGGGCGACGCGGGCACGCTCGCGCCGCCGATGCCGTTCTTGCCGTGAATGAGCGCGGTGGACGCCGGCGGCGTATAGGGCTCAGTCGCCTGCAGAGGACGGTCGGCACCCAGGTACACCGGAACCTCGGGGCGACCCAGCAGATCGAGCACCGCAAGGCAGTTGTGCGCCGATTGCTCGACGCGCACGTTGCCAAAGCACGTGGTGATGCCCACGAGCTCCACCTCGGGGCTCGCGATGGCATAGGCCAGCGCCATCGCATCGTCCACACCCATATCCAGATCAAGGATCAGCTTCTTGATTGCCATTGTTCTACTCCGCTTCTCCGTCTTTATCGTTTAACCAAACCAATGTTCAACTTCGGCGCGCGTGGGAATCGATTGCTGAGCGCCCAGGCGCGACACCGTCACTGCCGAGGCGCGAGCACCCGCGGCCATGCACTCAAAGAGCGGCAAGCCCTCTAGGCGAGCCGCCGCCAACGCGCCGATAAACGTATCGCCGGCGGCCGTGGTATCGACTACCGTACTCGAAAGTGCCGGCATGCGCAGCAGCTCACCGCCATCGCCGAGCGCAACCGAGCCGGCACCGCCCAACGTGATGACCGCGGCGCCGGCGCCCTTGTCGAGCAGCGCATTGAGCGCGGCGACGCAACTCACATCATCCGTGGGCAGAATGCCCGTCAGAACCTGGCACTCGGTCTCGTTGGGACAGACCAGGTCGACCGCAGGCCAAACCTCCGCAGGCAGCTCGCAGGCGGGCGCTGGATTAAAGACCGTATAGAACCCCAGCTCGTGAGCGCAAACAAGCGCCTCAGCCGTCGCCGCAAGGTCACATTCGCCCTGGGCGATAAAGACGCTTCCGGCAGCCGGGGCAATCTCGCTGGCGTCGCCGTCGAGCTCATGGGCCACCAGACGCCTCAACGCGCAGGCAACGTCCGCGCCCGCAAGCGCATGGTTGGCGCCCGGTGACAGTACGATGCGGTTGTCGCCCTCGCAGCGAATGATGGTCGCCGTTCCCGTCTCCACGTCATCGCGATGCACTACAAAGTCACAGTCCACGCCGGCGTCTTGGAGCCCCACCACGAGCGACGCGCCGAACGCGTCGCGACCGACCGCGCCGATCATGTGCGTGCACGCGCCCATACGCGCGGCAGCTACGGCCTGATTGGCGCCCTTGCCGCCGGCGTTGGTGATAAACCCGCTGCCGCCGACGGTCTCGCCCGCGCGCGGTATGCGCTCGCACGCCACCGAAAGGTCCATGTTCATGCTGCCGAACACCGCAACGATGCCGCGATCTGCCATGGAAACCTCCTCATCTGCGGGCTTTGCACCCACCGTCGACCGTCGATTGCGCGCCTTCGCACCTCTATAACTTTAGTTCACTTTGATGTGAACGCACCCTTGAGGTTGCGCCAGCAGCAAGCATTCACAGGAGCAGGCAGCTACAATGAATACGTGCTGATTATTCTCGTCATTGGATGATGTTTTATGGAACAATTCTCGCAATCGGGCTCGCGCGGTCGACGCCGCACGGGCAACGAGCCGGCGCCGCACGAACGCGTGAAGAGCGAACGCCGTGCCAACGAGCCGCGACGCACCACGAGCCCCCATCGCGCTTCTGCCAACAACGCGGGCCGCGCCAACACTCCCGCCGCGGAGCAGACGCCTGCTCGCCCCAAGTCCCGCTACATCCCTGCCCTTGACGGCCTGCGCACGCTTGCCGTCGTCGCGGTGGTGCTCTATCACCTCAACCTCACGTGGGCGCAGGGCGGTCTGCTCGGCGTCACGATCTTCTTTGTGCTTTCGGGCTATCTGATCACACGCCTGCTACTCAACGAAGTCGCTAAGACCGGCCGTATCGACCTCAAGAGCTTCTGGATCCGCCGCATCCGTCGCCTGGTCCCCGCCGTGGTGACCGTCGTGGTGGTGACCTGTGCGCTGTGCACTATCTTTAACCACGTGATGCTCACCAAGATGCGCCCCGACATCCTGCCGTCGCTGCTGTTCTTCAACAACTGGTGGCAGATTGCCCAAAACGTCTCGTACTTCAACGCCCTGGGCGATCCCTCGCCGCTTACGCACTTTTGGTCGCTCGCCATCGAGGAACAGTTCTACCTGATTTGGCCGCCACTGCTGTTTGCCATGGTATCCATGCATGTGAGCAAGCCCAACACGCGCCGCGTGGTTCTGGGCTTGGCTGCTGTCTCCGCCATCGCCATGATGGTGCTCTATAACCCTGCCGCCGACCCCAGCCGCGTGTACTACGGCACCGACACCCGCGTGTTCTCGCTGCTGCTGGGTGCCTGGATGGCCTTTATCCCCGATCGCGACCTGGCGCCGGTGCGTCTCGCTCGTCGTTTGGGGCTCAATCGCCTGGCCGGCGCCGCCAAGCACGGCAAGAACGCCGAGGGCAAGCCTGGCGAGAAGGCCGACGAATCAGCCGAGACCGGCCCGGCACAGCCGAGCGCCCTCGTGCGCTTTTGGTCCTCGCCCGCATCCATCGATGTGTTGGGCCTCGTGGGTCTGGTTGGCCTTGCCGCCATGGTCGCGCTCACCAACGGCTACACCGCGTTCCAGTATCGCGGAGGCACGCTGCTGTGCTCGATCCTCACACTCATGGTCATCGCGGCCTGCGTGCAGCCCCAGGGAATGGTTGCCCGCGCGCTGTCCGCCGAGCCGCTCGTATGGGTTGGCAAGCGCTCGTACAGCATCTACCTGTGGCACTATCCCCTGCTGTTGCTCATGAACCCGGTCGCCAACATCAACGATACACCGTGGTGGCAGTACATTTTGCAGGTGCTGTTGGTGGTCGCCGTGGCCGAATGCTCATATCGCTTTATCGAGACGCCGTTTAGGAAGGGCGCCTTTGGGCGCACCGTTGCCGAATTCCGCGATGGCACCACCACGCCCGCCAACTGGGCACGCACGCACGTCCCCGTCTGCGCAGCCTGCGCTGTCGTATTGGTCGTTGCACTGGGCGGCCTGATCTTTGTGCCCGAGACGTCTGCGCTGAGCGGCGAGGGCGCCGAAGTCCTGAACAAGGAAGCCAAGAACACCGCGCCCACCGACCAGCAGGCGGCCGACGACACCGACAAGGACAACGACGGCTTCCCCGATGGCTCCTACGATCTGCTTATGATCGGCGACTCCGTGTCGCTGCGTGCCGTAGACACCTTTGACGGTGTGTTCCCGCACAGCCATATCGATGCCGAAAAGGGCCGCCAGTTTGATGCGGGCCGCGCGACATTTGAGGGCTATATCCAGCAGAACCTTGCCGGCAAGATCGTGGTCTTTGCACTGGGCACCAACGGCTTGGTAACCGACGACCAGATCGACGCCATCATGGACGATGCAGGAGATAAGCGTATTGTGGTGTTTGTGAACACGCGCAGCCCGCAGCCGTGGGTTGGCTCTACCAACCAGGCCATCGCTAACGCCGCTACGCGCTACAAGAACGTGCGCGTTATCGACTGGTACGGATACAGCGCCAACCGCAACGACCTGTTCGATGGCGATGGCACGCATCTATCGACCACTGGCGTGACTGAGTACCTCAACTTGATCCACGATGCAGTCAAGAAGGACCTGCCCGTGCATCCCGAGGATCACGTCAACGATCCGCAGCCGGCAGCCGTCAAGTCTGCCACCGACGCGCTCGTTAACGCCCTCGCCTTCAAACCGCACAAGCTAGGCACCGACAAGTAACCTGCAGCGCAAACTTCCCACATCCGGAGGGGGTGTCTGCCACGGCAGACACCCCCTCCGGCAGTTAGGGACGCTCCTGGCGCAGCCAATGAAGACCTCTACGGATGAATTCCAGGCCGCTCCGTCGCTCCAGACATCGTTTCCGCGCCTCGTGCCTGCCCCAAACAATCAAAACAAGCCCTTTTCGCCGCACCCTCAAAGGTCTGTGGGCAAAAAAGGGCAAATATGAGTACTGTTACCATTTTAGTAGCAGGCAAAACCACCCAAAATGACGTCCGAGCGACCCCTACAACCCCCTAAAGCAGCCAACCTGACTGGTTTAAGGCGTATTGGAGCCAATTTTAATGAACATACTAAAGGCTATGTTCATTATCTTTTAGGATGTAAATGCTATTCACTTAGCAACAGTACTCATATTTGGCATTTTTTGCCCACTGCCATATAACTAACACCCTATAGCAGACAAAAACAGGCCGCAGCCCATCGCTGCGGCCTGTTTAGAGTCCAAAAGAGGCGCTAAGCGCTGTAGCCCATCGCTTGCAGCACAAACATGACGACCGTGAGCACCGTAATCACGCCGATAGTCGCCCAAGTGAGCACATTCCACACGCGGCCGTTGCGATTAGCGCCCATAATGTGACGGTCAGCGGCAATAACCACCTGGAACACCAGAACCACGGGCAGTAGCACGCCATTGATGACCTGCGAAGTCATCATAATCTGGAACAGATCGACGCCGGGCATAAGCACCAGCACGGCAGAGATACCGATGATGGCCGTAATGATGCCGCGATAGACCGGGGCCTCGTCCCAGCTGCGGTCGGCACCGCGCTCCCAGCCAAATGCCTCGCAGATAGCGCTCGACGTAACGCCCGGCAGCACGCAGGCAGCCAAGAAGCTCGCCGCGACCAGGCCCGAGGCAAACAGTACCGTGGACCACTGACCCGCAATAGGCTCCAACGCGCGGGCGGCATCGGCAGCATCGCTAATCTGAATACCCGCCGGGAACAACACCGTACCGGTCGTGATGATAATAAAGCCGGCAATGACATCGGCAGCAAGCGAGCCGCTCACGGTATCGATGCGCTGCAGCACGATATCGTCCTCGCCCGCGTTCTTATCGACCACGTTGTTCTGCGCCAAGAAAATCATCCACGGCGCGATGGTGGTACCGATCGTTGCGACCACGAGCGACACGTAGCTGGGGTCATTTTGAATGTTAGGCACGACCAGGTCGACCGCGACCTCACCCCAGTTGGGGCCAGCCATAAACGCGGCGACAATATAGGTCACGAACACGCAGCTCACCAGCAGCAGAATCTTCTCGATGCGCTGGAAACTACCCGACATGGTAAGCATCCACACCAGCAGCGCCACCAACGGCACCGAGATGCTCGCCGGCACGCCAAAGAGAGCAAGGCCGCTGGCGATGCCCGCAAACTCCGAAATGGTAACAGCCGTGTTGGCGATCAACAGCGCCGCCATAGCAAGTACACTCTTGCGCACGCCAAAGCGCTCGCGAATGAGCGATGCCAAGCCCTTGCCCGTGACGCAGCCGCAGCGCGCCGCGGTCTCCTGCGTCACGATGAGCAGCACAGTCATGACAGGAAGCATCCAGAGCATCTTGTAGCCATAGCTGGCGCCCGCGCTGGAATACGTTGCAATGCCGCCGGCGTCATTGCCCGAAAGCGCCGCCAGCAGACCGGGACCCATAGCGCCAAAGATGGCCGCGATGGTCAACTTTTGCTTGGTGCCCGACTTTTGCTTGGTATTTTGCACGCGACCACCTAACCAATGACCGACATGGTGAGCAGCACCGCAGCGGCGCAGTACGCTACGCACGAGATCATGACGGCAATAACGTTCATGGCGGTGCCCGACGTGTTGAGGTCATGCTCGTCACGCCAGAACAGCACCATCAGGTAAATCACGGCGCTCATGTTGCCAACCAGGCAAATGATGGCAGCGATATTAAAGCAGCCGGTAAAGAGCTGCTCCTCAAACATGGGCGCATCGGGAAACGCGGCGGTGCGCACCAGCTGGGCGCACAGATAGGTCACGAGTGACAGAATCAGGCCCATGCCCGTGCTCTGGAAGAAGAACCCCAGATATGGCTTGGGCTCGTCGTCGTGACCGTCATACTCCAAGAAGTAGTTCTTGACGAACGACACCATGCGCGAGGCAGCAAGCAGCACGAGCGGCATGGCGCACATGGGGAACACCACCAGATGCGCGGAGCCGAGCGCCGTCCCCAGCACCGTTGCCATGATGCACGAGGCAATGCCCCACACGACAACCCAGTACTGGCGATGCACGAACCAGCTGAGCACGTTCGTCGAGTCGTCCGACGCGCTATCGCCCGAGCCGACACCGGCGATCTGCAGGTCCTCCTGATGCTCCTCGGCGATAACGTCCATGGCGTCGTCGAAGGTCACGATGCCCAGGATATGACGGTTCTCGTCGCAGACAGGGATGGCAACCAGGTCGTACTTGGTCATCTCGTCCGTCACGTCTTCCTGGTCCTCGTCGGGCGACACGTAGACCAGGTCGCGATAGGCGAGCTGGCCCAGCGTGGCATCGCGGTCGGCCACGATCAACGTGCGCAGCGAGAGCACGCCGGTGAGCATGCCGCTCGGATCCTCGGTATAGACGTAATAGACACTCTCGAAGTCCTCATCGAGTTTGCGAATCGCCTCGATGGCATCGCCGACCGTCGCCGTGGCGGGCAGGGAGACAAACTCCGAGGTCATGATGCGGCCGGCGGTGTTGTCCTCATAACCCAGCAGGTTACGAATCGCCTTCTCCTCCTTGACGCCCATCAGGCGCAGGAGCTTCTCGGCCTTCTCGTAATCGAGCTCGTCGATCAGGTCAGCTGCATCGTCCGGGTCCATCATGGCCAGCATCGACGATGCGTCCGTGTCGGACAGGCCCTCGAGCATCTCGGTCATAAGCTCGTCGTCATCGAACTCCGAGATGGCCTCGGCGGCCTGGGCAGTATCGAGCTGCGCAAACACCTGCGCACGTAGGCGCGGGTCGAGCTGCTCGATGATGTCGGCAATGTCGGCAGGGTGCAGCTCACCAAGCGTCTTGTGCGACACCGAGAGCTGGATGTTCTTAGTCGAGCGATCGAGCAGGTCCATGTAAGACCAGGCAATAATGTCCTCGCTGAGCGGCTTGCCCAGGTGCTTCATAAAGCCCTCGACGACATGCTCGAGTGTGGGGCTGATCGCGCGCAGCAGACCGCGGGCGCCAACTTCGGCACCCAGTAGGCGCAGCTGATTTTCGCCCGACATGGAAAACTTGATGTCGTTTACGCGCACGACCTTCATGCCCTGCGTGTCGACAATTTGCTTGTTAAGCACGTCGCGCGCGAGTAAGAGTTCGGTCGGCTGCAGGTACGAAAAACGGATTTCGGTGGCCGATGTCTTAAGGTGTACACCCGTCTCGTCGATACGGTCGACCCATTTGCGCCAGCTGATCATAAACGGCGTCTTGCCGGGACCGCGGAACGCGAGCGACGTCACGTGCGGAAAAACTTCGCCGGTAGCAATACCAAAATCGTTCACCACGCCGAGCTTTTCTCCATCGACGTCCAAGACCGGCAATTTGAGCATCTCACTCAGATAATTCAATGGTGCTCCCCATCATTATTCCTCCGGACGCGGCCGCATGTGCGACGTCCGGGGGCTTCTGGATATGTATACGCATGCGCGGGCGGCACGCCGCTCGACGCTTACACCCCGTGCATGCGCAAAAAGCACCTGCATGGGGTCATCGACTGTATGGTCGAGGTTTGGATTTCACCTGTAACCTTTCTCTTGACCCTCATTAACCGCAGTAACTATAGCATCAGCATCGCCCTGCGGCATCGAATTTATGCGCTGCACATTGCAGGCATACCAAACGCTGACGCATCCGTGACATAGTCATTGGGGACGTTCTTAAATGACTACCCAATGACTACTCTGTGGTATCTTCGTCCTCGGCAAGTTGGGGGAACACGGCGTCCTTGGGCATGGTGACCTTCGTCAGCGAGGTGAGCTTTTTGCTCAATGCCGTGTCCGTCTTGACCAGGTCGCTGAGCGTCACGATCTTGTAGCCGTCGGCAATGAGGCCGTCGATAATCTGCGGCAGCGCCTCGAGCGTCTGCTCGGCGCATTCGTCTCTATCGGTGAGCAGCACGATATTGCCCGGCGTCACCGAATCGAGCACCGTCGAGACCTGCTCGTCGACACCGTTGAGCAGCCAGTCGCCCGAGTCAATATTCCACGAGACCACGGCGGAGACCAGGTCCATCGCATCAATCCAGTTTTGCTCGTCAAAGGCAGCGTAGGGAGCACGCAGCAGCATCGTCTTCACGCCGGTCGCCGACTTAATCGCATCGGTGCCTTTCGTGATCTGTTCGCGTACCGCCTCACGGTCCTGGCCCTTGAGCGAATCGTCGCTGTAGCTGTTGGATCCGATCTCGCACCCGGCATCGACAATCGCCTTGGCCGTGGCAGGCGAGGCCTCGACCGCATCGCCCGAAAGGAAGAACGTCGCGGTGACGCCCTTTTCCTTGAGCACCTGCAAGATCTGTTTGGTGGCGCCGCTCGGACCCTCGTCAAACGTCAGCGCCACGTACTTTTTGTTGCCCTTGGGCGCCACGCTGGCGCACGCAACAACGCAATCGGTGGCGGGCACAACCTCGCCGCGGTCCTGCGTCTTGCCCGACTGCTCACCAACCCACACCTCGGATCGGCCCTGGACACCCCATGTCTGCACATACTCGATAGCGCCCGTGCCCTCGACCTTGAGCTTGGGCTCGATAACCGTAGCCTGAACCTCGTGCTTCTCGTAGGTGTTACGGCCATCCTTGACCGTCACCTTCTCGCCACCCTCAAGTTCGCGGCTATCCCATTTGCCCTGCTTCACGCGCTTGCCGTCGACCTTCACCGACAGCTTTTCGCCTCCATGGCGCTTGAGCACGCTGTCATCGACGGCCAGCAGGTCGCCTGCGTCGTAGGTGCCAGTCAAATCCTGTTCGTCGATGAGATTCTGCAGCGTAGAGCCCACGCGCACTGCGGTCTTCTGGCCGTTGAGCTCCACGTCCACGCTGCGGTTGACGTAGCCCACGACGGCAGCGATAAACAGCACGAGTGCGCAACCCACGGCGATGAGCGCATAGGGCAGGCGAGACGAACGACGGGGTGTGCGGCTGTTGCCGATGCGAGCGCTGCGGTCGCTAAAGCCGCGGCTATGGTTGAGATACATCGCGCCGGGCTTACGGTGACGCTTGCGCTGACCGCTGGGCAGCTGCCCCAGGTCGCGGCGCGCCGTCGGACGCGCACCCGAACGCCCGTTTAAGTTGGATCCGTTTTGGCGCATATGCCCTCCCCCATAAACACAGCAAGCCGGAGCAACAGGTCTCCGGCTTGCCTCCCATCATTTGGTACGTCGCTATTTTGTAGCTTTTGACGAGCCTCCGCTCGCCTTTTGGTATTCGTCCTTAAAGGCCTTGAACATGCCGCGCGTCTTGCCGAGCTGCTTGCCCAGTGCGCGACTGCCCTTGTCCACGGCAACCGATCCCTTGTCGTCGAGCATCTTGGCGCCCTTTTTGACCTTGTCGCCCACCACGACGCTGGCCTCGGCGGCCTTGGCAGCCGCACCGCCCGAATACCCGAGCGACTTGACCTCGTCCGAGACGACCATCGCGCCGTTCTCATAGCCGCGCAGCATCGTCGGCGGCACCTGCGTGTCACCAACCAAAACACTCGAAGCAGCACCGGCGGTCACATAGAATGCCTGCACGATGCCCGAACGCGGCTTGAACTCCACATCCGAGCAATAGCCCACGACGTCGCCCGATTCCGTGCGCACGTCCATACCGACCCAGATGATGCAATCGTCCAGGTTGATGTCGAGGCGCTTGGCGGCGGCGGCATCGTACGTGTCCTTGACGTCATCGACCGCAATGGCGCCCTCGTAGACACCAATGGCGTCGAGCGCTACGAATCGGTCGGGACGCTCGATCATGCCCGCGATATCGGACTGGCGGACCATAAAGCCGACCACGCGCGTACCGCCCGGGGTAAAGACCGGAAAGTGAATCTTTCCGAGCTTTTTAGGGCTGCGCGGCGTGCCGTCCTTTTTGGTGCGCTTGTCCTCGGTAGGCTTGCGATAGATCTTGGCGCCGACAAAATCCCCGGCGCGCATTATGCCTCGGTCGAGGGCTCCGCAGCCTCGGTATCAGCCTCGACGGCGTTCTCGACCACGACGTCGGCGGCAGGCGTCACGTTGCCGCCCGAAATGGCGTCGTTGAGCTGCTCGCGCAGCTGGTCCATGCGCTCGCGGGCCAGATCGACCTTGGCGCGCAGGTCATCGGTCTTGGCGTCGACCATCGGGCCAAAGTCATTCACCGCAGCACGGGCCTCCTCGGCGCTGTGCTCGTAGGTGTCGCGCATATTGTCCCAGGCGTCGTTGGCGATATCGGCAGCCATGGCGCGGGTCTCGGCGCCCGAGCGCGGGGCCAGAGCAACGCCGACAATAGCGCCGGCAGCGGCACCAAAAAGTGCGCCGGAGACAAAGCTGAAAGTCTTACCCATGATCATTCCTCTCCTGCGGGCACGTCGGTGCCCACCGTTTGAATGCTGTCCATTATACCCGCAGCGCATCACTTGCCGCTCCGCTCATCTGCGTACGGCAAAGGCGCAGGTACGTGATGGTGATAAACGCGTAGGCCTACTCCTGAGGCATAGCCGGCATGGTCACCGTGGCACCCGGGTCCTCGCCGGCGCCGTCCACGAGCGGCAGACCGCCCTCATGCGCAGGTCCTGCCGGAACCGTCGCCGCACCGCCAAAGACGGCAGCGGAGGCCTCGTGGTTCTCGGCAACCGCGCCCTCGGTATCAATCGCCACCTGGGGCTCGTCGTCAAAGTTGGGGACGCCCTGGGGCTCGGTGGGAACGGGCTCGGCGGTCGCATCGGCAACGGGCTCGGCGTCAACCGGCACATCGCCCTCGTCAGAGCCCTCGTCCTCGGCAGCATCTTCGCCGTTCGCAGCGGCGACGGCCTCGTGAGGATCCTTGCCCTCGGCCTCGGCGCGCATGCCCAGCACCAGGTTGCGCAGGCCCGCGACCGTGCCTTCCACGTCGGGGGCAGGCTGGTCGGCGTGCAGGTACGCCCAGTCCATCATAAAGGTGGCCGAAGACAGCGCACCGATGGCCAGCGCATCATCGGGGCACGAAAGCTCAATCTCAAAGACGCGCTCGTCGTGCTCGCTCACGCGGGTGCGGCCGCACGAGATGCTGCCCGCAAGACCGGTCTCGTTCATGAGCTCGACCGTCACATGCTCAAGCAGGTGGCAAAGCTCGGTCTGGCCCATGCAGTCCTGGAACTCACGACCGGAATCACCCAGGCACAGGTGCTTGGCAATCGCCGGCACCAGGTAATACACGCGCGCCGTGGCCTCGATATCCTCCGAGGTCATGAGCGGCATGCCGGGGTTCACCAGCACATGCGCGCAGATCTTGTCCTCGCTGACGGTGACCTTAAGGATGTTGAACAGGCCTGCCATAACTCTCCCCTACTCTTCCTTGCCCTACTCGTCGCCGTCGTGCGGATTCGCGGAACCCGCACCCGACGTCGTCGGCTCGTCTACCGAAGACTCGGAATCCTTCTTATCGGTTTCGGCCGGAGCGATCACGCGAATGAGCGAGATGCGCTGGCCACGCATCGACTGCACTTTAAACTTGTACCCCGCAACCTCAAACACCTCTCCGATGTCGGGCACCGAGTCGCAAAGCTCCAAAATCCAGCCGGCGATGGTCTCATAATCATCGCTTTCCTCAAGCGGCCAACCAAGCTCAATCGCGTCATCGCACGAAAAACGCCCATCAACGAGCCACTCGCGGCGCGAAAGGCGCGTGAGATACTTGTTGTCGGGGTCGAACTCGTCCTCGATCTCGCCGACGATCTCCTCGACGATGTCCTCGATAGTGATAATGCCGGCCGTGCCGCCGTACTCGTCCACGACCACCACGATCTGGTCGTGCGAGGTCTGCATCTCGGACAGCAGCGGCAGGATGTCCTTGGTGTCGGGCACAAAGGTGGCGTCGCGCAAAAAACCGGCGATGGGCTGGTCACCCTTGCCGTCGAGCGCGGGTTGGATCAGGTCCTTGATGTGCGCGATGCCGGCGACGTTGTCGGGATCCTCGTGATAGACGGGGATGCGGCTGAAGCCGGTCTGGCGCATGGTGGACAGCACGTCGGCGACCGTCTCGTCGTCCTCGCACATGGTGGTGTCCACGCGCGGCACCATGACCTCGCGGGCAACGGTGTCGCCTAGGTCGAAGATCTCGTGGATCATGCGCTTTTCCTCGTCGAGCAGGTCGTCCTGCTCCGAGACCATGTACTTGATCTCTTCTTCCGAGACGTTTTGGCGGTCGTCGGCGCTCTTGATGCGTAGGATGCGGGCCAGGCCATCGGAGCAGGCGCCGGTCAGCCACACGAGCGGACGGGCGATCTTTTGGAAAAACGACAACGGTCCCACGACCTGCTTGGATACGCCCTCGGCATTGGCCAGACCAATGCGCTTGGGCACAAGCTCGCCAATCACGATGGACACGAAGGCGACCGCGACGGTGATGATGACCGGCGCCAGGCCGCGCGCGATGGCGGAGAGCGGCGCGATGCCAAAGCTCATGAGCCACGTGGCGAGTGGGTCGGACAGACTCGTCGAGGCGACGGCGGACGAGGCGAAGCCCACGAGTGTGATGGCGACCTGGATGGTGGCGAGCAGCTGGTCGGAGTCGGCAGCCAGCTTAATGGCACGCTCGGCGCGCTTGTCGCCTTCCTCGGCCTCATGCTCCAGCACGGCGCGCTTGGCCGTGGTGAGCGCCATCTCGGACATAGAGAAGTAGCCGTTGATGAGGGTCAAAACGAGGGTGGTGATAAGGGAGATGGTTATGTCCATCGGGAGTTTCTCGAACCTCCAAGATTCGGGACGTCGGATTAAAACGTTGGTGGCGGATACGGCAATTGCACTGGCGACCGAGCGGGGGCACGGGCGCTGGCGTGGTCGCTAGATTACGAAGAGGATCACCGCCATGAACTGGAAGATGCTGCCGGCGAGCACCCACAGGTGAAACACGCTGTGCAGATAGCGCACGTTTTTGGCGATATAGAACGGCACGCCCACGGTGTAGCACACGCCGCCGACGGCGAGCAGGGCAAGTGCCACGGGGTTGAGCAGCGCCACAAGTTCGGGCAGCTTAAAGACAACGAGCCAGCCCATCAGCAGGTAAACCAGGCCGCTTACCCAGTGCGGTTGACGCTCGCGCATAAAGCACTCGAGGGCGATGCCGATAATGGCGATGGCCCATACGGCAAAGAACAGCGCAGGGCCGCCGTCGTTTGCGAGCGTGATAAGGCAAAACGGCGTATAGCTGCCCGCAATGAGCAGGTAGATGCAGCTGTGGTCGATGATGCGAAACACGCGCTTGGCGCGCGCGGGCTGAATCGCGTGGTAGAGCGTGGAGGCTAGGTATTCGAGGATAATGCTGACACCATAGACAATCGCCGCGGCCATATGTGCCGGACCGCCGCCGCGCAGGGCAGCGAATACGATCAGGAGCACCAGGCCCGCGATACCCAGCAGGCAGCCAACACCATGGGTGACGGAGTTCATGATCTCCTCACCCACCGTGTAGTGTGGAACGGCCGCGGTCTTGGGTCGCGGCTTAGAACTGTCGCTCGAATCGGACATGCCGGTTACATCCTCCAACGTAAAGAGTTCTCAACACTATATCAAAGCGTCTAGGTACGTGCGAAATTTGCACCATACGTGACCTTTCGTTTACCCATTCTTTGCCTGTTGACGCATCAACGGCGAACGTCCATAATGCGCTTGCATTAAATGTTGATGTATTAACATCTTATAGGAAAGCTTCTCATGTCTCAAAACGCACGTTCCCATCGAAAGCTCAAGATAGCCGGCGTCGTTGCGCTGGTGGCTGTCGTTGCGCTGCTCGGATTTGCCGGCAACTTTCTGTTTGACTTCGCGCTGAATCCCCAAGCGCCGTACACCATGAAGATGATGCAGGATAGCAAGAACGCCGAAAAGGACGAGCAGCCGGATGCCGAGGATACCGAGGCGCGGGCATGGTTTAAAGAGAACCGCGAGAGCAGGAGCCTCACCGCGGACGACGGGACCGAGCTTGCCGCCTGGTATTTTGCTGCGTCGGAGAGCACGCACGACTACGCCGTCTGCCTGCATGGATATACCAACGAGCCCATCGGTATGGCCCGATACGTCAAGCGATTCCACGACCGCGGCATGAACGTACTCGCGCCCGCCGCGCGCGCCCACGAGCGCTCCGGCGGCGACTATATCGGCATGGGCTGGCCCGAGCGGCTCGATGTCGTCGCATGGATCGAGCAAATCGTTCAGGCTGACCCCGAGGCACGCATCCTGGTCTTTGGCGAGTCGATGGGTGCGGCAACCGCCATGAACGTCGCGGGGGAATCTCTGCCCGCAAACGTGAAATGCATTATCGAGGACTGCGGTTATACGAGTGTTTGGGACGAGTTTTCTCTGCAGCTCAAGAACGTGTTCGGCTTGCCCAGCTTTCCCTTGCTCGATGTAGCAAACTTGGTATGCAACGTGCGCGCGGGCTACGACTTTCATAAGGCGAGCAGCGTGGAGCAACTCAAACACGCGACGGTTCCCATGCTGTTTATCCACGGCGACCAGGACACTTTTGTGCCGTACGATACGCTCGACCAAAACTACGACGCGTGCGCCAGCAAGGTCAAGCAAAAGCTCACCATCCATGGCGCCACCCACGCCAAGAGCGCGCAGGTCGACCCCGAACTCTACTGGAACACGGTCGGCAACTTCCTCGACGAGTATTTTTAGGCAAAAAGCAACGTCTGGGGTTTTGTTGCCAAAAAACGGTTTGTGGTCGGCGGGATTCGATTTTTCGCCGCACTTCCAAAAAGCCGCCCGTGAGCGCTGTGCTCACGGGCGGCTTTTGCTCAACTAACGCTACAAAGGCGCTTATTTTGTCCAATAGCTAGGCGCTACTTGACCTCGATGAGCTCGTACTTGCTCGTGCCCAGGCCGATCTTCTCGGCGTGCGCGATGCACGCGCGCCAGTCGGTGTCGGGATGCGTGATGCAGAAGGGATCCTTGGCCTGCTCGCCCTCCAGATGCTCGTGGTTGTGCTCCATCTTGGCCGCGCTATCGGTGAGTTCGGTGTTGGGCAGCGGCTCGGATGCCATGACGGCATCGGCGCAGGCCTGGTCGATGGCGACCGGGTCGAAGCTCGCGAACATGCCGATATCGTTGACGATAGGCGTGTCGTTTTCGGGATGGCAATCGCAGTTGGGGCTGATGTCCATGGCAAGCGAGATGTGGAAGCTCGGGCGGCCGTCGACAACGGCCTTTGTATACTCGGCGATCTTGCAGTTGAGCACGTCGGCCGCGGCGTCATAGCCGGGCTTGATGCAGTCCTGGTTGCATGCCGCAATGCAGCGGCCGCAGCCCACGCAGCGATCGTGGTCGATGGTGGCCACGTGCACCGTGTGAGTAGCGCCGCTGGCAAGCTCGCGCTCGCGGGTGCCGTCGAACGAGACAGCGTTGTGCGCGCAGATCTTTTCGCAGGCATGGCAGCCAACGCAGTGCTCGGTCGCGACGTTCGGCTTGCCGGCGGCATGCTGCTCCATCTTGCCGGCACGGCTGCCGCCTCCCATGCCCAGGTTCTTCATGGCGCCGCCAAAACCGGCCTGCTCATGGCCCTTAAAGTGGGTGAGGCTGATCACGATATCGGCATCCATGAGCGCCTGACCGATCTTGGCCTCGTGCACGTACTCGCCGCCCTCGACCGGGACGAGCGCCTCGTCGGTGCCCTTAAGGCCGTCGGCGATGATGATCTGGCAGCCCGTGGCATACGGGGTAAAGCCGTTCTGGTAGGCGGTATCGATGTGCTCGAGCGCGTTTTTGCGGCTACCGACATAGAGCGTGTTGCAGTCGGTGAGGAAGGGCTTGCCGCCCAGCTCCTTGACGACATCCGCGACGGCGCGGGCGTAGTTGGGGCGCAAAAAGCTCAGGTTGCCCAGCTCGCCAAAGTGAATCTTGATAGCAACGAACTTGTTCTCAAAGTCGATCTGCTCAATTCCGGCGTGACGGATGAGGCGCTTGAGCTTGTCGAGCTGGCTCTCGCGAGCATGCGTGCGCAGGTTGGTGAAGTACACCTTAGCGGGTGCTGCGGGTGCAGTTGCGGTCATAGATCTATCCCCTCGGTCTATATGGCGTTACAGACATAAGAGGATGGTACCAGTTAAAGCAGAGGTAAAGTCAAGTACGGCACCTAGTCATTGGGGACGCTCTTAAATGACTACTCTTGGACTTTGAGGGCTTCGGCCAGGCTGACGCGCTTGATGGAGCGCGTGTGCAGCAGTGCCACGACCAGGTAGGTCACAAAGCCAATGCCCACGCACGCCGCCATGGACCAAGCGGGCACGTAGATCTCAATATTGCCGTTGTAGGCGAGCAGCATCGAGCGGAAGATGGCCGTGAGCGAGCCGATGATCACGGGCAGGCTCAGCACGAGCGACGCCGCCACGCACAGCGTGATCGAGCGGATGTACAGATGCGAGATCTCGCTATCGCGATAGCCAAAGACTTTCATGTAGCTGATCGAACGGGCGCTGTGGTCGATCACCGCCTTGGTCAGCAGGTACATAAACAGCAGGAAGATAAACACCGCGAGCCCGATCATCATTCCGATCATTTTGCTCATCATGCCGATGAACTGGTCGCCCACGGCCCGCATGTCGTCGGGCGTGGTGTCGCCGGCAAAGTAACGAGCATCGAGGTCGAGCTTCTCGTCGCTCACATAGCCGTTAAAGTAGGCGGCGTCGTTGCCGAACAGCTCGTTAAAGTCGTCGATACTCATATAGATATTCATGTCCGACTTGGAGCCCCAGGCACAGTCCTTGCCCGCGTACTCAAGGGAATAATGCTCCCCCTCGTACTTGTCGATGAGCGTGACCTTCTGACCCTCGCTCCAGCCAAACTTGTCGAGCAGGCCGCCGCCAAAGACGACGTGTCCGTCGCCGACGTTGAGGCCTTTCCAATAGCACGAATCGGTTGAAATGCCGTAGACGGAAATCGTCTCCTCGCCATTTCCGTCGCCGCGGTCGTATTGCAGCTGGTAGACGGCGTATTTCTCGGCCTGTGCGATTGCGCCCGCGCCGTTATCAGTCGTATTGACCGGGTGGATATCGTCGTTGTCAGTGTCGATCTTAGAGGCCTTGTCGATCAGGTCGATAGCCTCATCGTGGTCGCAGCCGAGAGCATCGGCAAGGTCATCGAGGCGCGCATAAAGCGCATCCTTCTTGTCCTGGACCTTGGCGAGCGCGTCCTGCGCCGCGGCCAGGCTCTCGGCAGACGGGGATGCGGTCGCGGCATCGGCTGCCGCCTGCGCCGCATCGGCCGCGTCGTCGAGCTCGTCATCGGCATCTTGGGCGGCAGAAAGCAGCGCGCCGTCAACCGACTGCAAGCACTCGAGTGCCGACCACTGCTCGCGCTCCCCGGCAGTGCCCTCGAGCTCCAGCGGAGCCTTGAGCGTGTACTGGTGCTCGGCGACCAGGCTCGTCTCGAGGTTGTCCGCGTAGTGCGTCATCGTGGGCAGAATCGCCAGGCCAAAGAGCAGCAGCAGCGAGGCAAACGCAATGCCCACGAAGAGCGTGGCGAAGTTGCCCAGGTTGCGCAGGAAGATACGCAGGCGGAAGCGCGAGACAAAGCCCATGCGCTCCGGCAGCTGCAAGCCGCGCTTGGTGCCCGACTTGCCGCCCGCCTCGTGACGGAGGAACTGCAACGGCGTCTTGCCCATTTTGCGGAGCAGGCCCACCAGCGTAATGAGGATGAGCGCGGCGGCGGGAACCACGGCGCACTTCACAAAGATCTCCCAGCTCCAGTACACCTGGAAGGGCGGCAGGCTGTACGAGCCGTAATAGAGGCCGCGCATGGGCTCGGTAAAGAACGCAACGCCGAGCGCGGTGCCCAACAGCGCCGCGAGCATGCCCACGATGGCGGGAAGCGCGAGGTAGTGCAGTACGATCTCGCGACGGCGATAGCCGCTGGCGAGCAGTGTGCCGATGATGGCGCTCTCCTCCTCGATGGTGGCGTCGGTAAGGACCACAAAGACGAACGCCATGATCACGATGATGATGTCGAGCAGCGTCATCCACATCATAGAGTCGCCGTCCACGTCATCGCGCGCATAGCCAATGCCTTGATTGGAATCGGCGTCGATCAGATCGTCCACGCGCGCATCGGCGTCGGTCAGTGCCTCGACCATATCTTGCTCGGCGTCGATGCGGTCCGCGGTGGGGAGGTCGCGATCGGTAAAGGTGAAGGAGTAGGTGTAGGCGGGCGCGCCGCCGGCATCTTCGAGCGCGGCAAAGCCGCCATCGGTGACCTCGGCCACGCCGTACGTGATGGTGTTCACCGTAAAGTCCGAATTGTTGAGAAACAGCGCCTGGCTGTCGGGCTGGGTCATGATGCCGCAGATGATGTAGGTGCGGCCCTCAAGCTCAACCTTATCGCCCACGGCGAGGTCGTTGTTGGTGGCGAAGACACGGTCGATGGCTACCTCATCGTCCGTCTTGGGCTCCTTGCCCTCACAGTAGGACGCGATATCGACCTTGGTGCGGTGCGCATAGGTGCGCAGCGTGCGCTTGGTGCCGTCGTCGCCGGCGGTCTTTTTGATGATGGCGTCGATGGAGAAATTCTTGTAGAGCGTGACGCCGCCGACGTCGTCTGCCGCGTCCTCGGCTGCCTTGAGCTGGTCTTTGGTGGCCTCGAAGGAGGTGGTCACGCGGCCGTCCTCGATCGCGTACGCATCGCGCATGTCGTCGATAAGGCAGCCGATGGAATGCGCCGCGAGCAAAAAGCCCGATGTAAGGGCGATGCTTCCGCACATAAGCAAAAAGATGCCCAGGTACTTACCGATATTGCGGCGCAGCTCGCGCGGGAGACGTTTTGCGAGAGGTGTCATGGCGCCGCCTACCAATCGAGCTCGGCGGCCGCGACGGGCGACTCGTTGAGCTCATCCTCGACGATGCGCCCGTCGCGCAGACGCAGCACGCGATTGGCCATGCGCGCGATGGCGGCATTGTGGGTGACAATGATGATGGTGCAGCCGTACTCGTGATTGACATCTTCCATGAGCTGCAAGATTTCCTTGGACGTCTTATAGTCAAGCGCGCCCGTGGGCTCGTCGCACAGCAGCAGGCCCGGGTTTTTGACGAGCGCACGGCCGATGGCGCAGCGCTGCTGCTGGCCGCCCGAAACCTGGCGCGGGAACTTGTTGCGGTGCTCGTAGAGGCCCAGCGAGCGTAGCAGGTCGTCGATGTTGAGCGGCTTTTTGGACAGGTGTGCCGTGACCTCGATGTTTTCCTTGATGGTGAGGTCGGGCACCAGGTTGTAGAACTGAAAGACAAAGCCCAGCTCACGGCGGCGATACTCGCCCAGGTCGGTAGGCTTGAGCACCGTGAGGTCGCAGCCGTCCACCATGATAGAGCCGCCGTCGGCATCCTCCAGGCCGCCGATCAGGTTGAGGAATGTCGATTTGCCCGAGCCAGAGGGCCCCAGCATGACGCAGATCTCGCCGCGGCTGATGGACGTGTCGATGCCATCGAGTACCGTCAGGCGTGCATCTCCATCGCCGTAGTGCTTTTTGAGATCCTTAACCTGGACGTAGGCTCTCTGCGTTGCCATGGTATCCCCCATTGTTAGCCTTGTACTACTTTATGAACGTAATAGTAAACCTTGGCGAACTATTTTGGGGCGAGAGTGGGGATTTGTTTCAAGACTAGTCATTGGGGACGTTCTTAAATGACTAGCTGTTGGGGACACTCTTTCGCCACCCGGCAGTTAGGGACGTTCCCTTTCTGCCGGCAGCTGGGGACAGTCCTTGGCAACCCGGCCGGCAAGCCGGCGGTTCGGCAAAGACTGTCCCCAATGACTAGTCGTTTAAGTCTGTCCCCAATGAGTACCCAACGACTAGGCGGTTAGGCGCGGGATTTGTTGTGGGCGAGGGCTAGGCCTGCGGCGGCGATGGCCACGGCAAAGAGCACGGTGACGCCCAGGTCGCAGGCGATGTCGCCCAACACGGTGGACGTCAGATCCGAAGCGAGCGCCTTGCCAATCGCGTCGTTCACCCAATACGTCGGCACAAAGTGCGCCACCGTCTGCACGGCCGAGTCCATCAGCGACAGCGGCATCCAAGCGCCGCCCAAAAACGTCATGAGCATGCCAAACAGGTTGCCCACACCGTTAAGCAGCTCCTCGCGCGCACCCAGGCTCGACAGCGCAAAGCCAACGGCCAGAGGCGTGCACGCCAGGGCAAACGTCGCCGCCAGCGCCAGGCACACACGACCCACGCCGACCTCGGCAACCGCGCCGGCAAAGCCCACGACGCCCATCATGCTCGACACAAACCAGATGCAGACGGTGAGCACTGCAGCAGCCGCGAACACGGCAAGCGAGCGCTGGCGCTCGGAGATTGGGCTGGCATCCATGCGGCGCACGCGCTCGGGCTCGTTCATGCCCGAGAACACCAGCCCCACCGACACGATGACCGACGAGATAATCGCATACGCGCCAAAGTTGAAATACGACTCGAGCGTGGCAGCAGCAGCCGAGTCGACCTTGACCCGCTCGATCTGGACCTCCGCGCGCTTTGCAGCGGCATGCTCGGCGGCCTTGGCAACGTCGCCGTTAGAAGCAGCGGGCTCAAGCGCCGCCGCAGCGCCCGCGAGCGAGATCCAGCGCGAGGCCTCGGCAGACGAAAGCGCCGCCGCCATAGTGCCGGCACCGTAGGTCACATCGAGCTTGGGTAGGGACTCCCCCGCACGGGCGGCTGCAACGAGGTCGCCCTCAAACCCCTCCGGGATAAAGAACACGCAGTCGGCGCTGCCCTTGGCGCTGTTGCTCTTGGAGAGCGCGTCCGCAAGATCGTATGTATCGTCGCCGATGCCCGTGACCAGCTCAAAACGCGAACCCAGGTGCTTGGTAAGCGCACGCGAAAGGTCGCTATTGTCGCGGTCGACCACGATCACGTTGGTGTCGTAGGGCTCGTACTCGGTAAGCTGCGACGAGTTCCAGCTCACCGAGGCCGCGATGAATACGCCCATGAGCGAGATGAACACCGTATAGATGAGCAGGTAGAACGGGTGCGCCAGCGCCATGCGAAGCGCGGTCTTAAAGGTGCTCATAGCGGCTCCTTCCAAAGATCAGCGTGGCGGCGGCAACGAACAGCAGCGCCATCAGGACGAGCGCGCCGGCGCGAACGGCGAAGGGCCCCAGGTCTTCAAAGAAATACAGGCGATTGAACATGTCGCAGATGAGCTTGACGGGGTTGAACCAGCACTCGGCCGGGCAGGCGCGGGCGACGTCGTCGGCAAGCGCCATCGCCGGCTCGCCGTAGAGGCCGGAGAACAGGGCGCACGTGGTAGCAAAGCCCGTGAGGATGCCCGACTTGGACGCCTTGCCGCCCTTAACGGGAAGCGTGCCCACAAAGAGCCCCAAGCCCGTGGCGGCAAGCGCGGAAGCGGCGCCGCCCACCAGACACAGCCCCTCGCGCCCGCCAAAGTCGACGCCCACGACCAGGCGCACGTAGCCGATTGCGATCGCCATCGAGGCGAAGGAAACCAGCCACGAGCCGACAAAGATGCCGGCCAGCGACGCCGTCTTGGAAAGGCCGCCCACGCAGCGACGCGCGCCAAGGCCCGACAGATTGGGCTGCAGATCGACGACGCTCAAGGCGGCAAACTCGGCAGACATCATCGCGACCAGGCCAAAGAGCGCGTAATAGTAGATGACCGTGCCATCGGGTGTGGTGCGTGTCAGGCTTACGCGGCGGGTACTGCCCTCGAGCGACAGGGCGCGCGCAACCGCCTCCGGGTCGGCGAGCGCCGCCAGGTTGTCCTGGGCAATCTGGGACATGAGCTCGGCATTTTGTGTATACGAGCTTGCCACCGTCTCCAAAATGCTGCGGTCGGTGAGCACCGACGACGCACGCGAGCTGTCGTAGCTCGACAGCAGCGTGAGCTTGGGTACGCCTGCGTCGTCGACCGTATAGATGCCCGCGACCTCGCCGGCCTTAAGCGCACGGTTCGCATCGGCTGCGTCGTCGCACTCGTGGATCTCGAGCAGCTGATTGTCGCTCTCCTTGGCAAGCGACGTCGCCACGTCCTTAAAGGTCGAGGCGTCCCAGGCCTCGTCCGCTATGACGGCAACCGGTACCGGGTCGACCGTGCCGTCGGAGCTCAGATTCGCAAACATAAACATGAACATCGTGGAAAGTGCGATGGGAAAGAGAGCGCCCCAGACCCACGTGCTCGGCCGGCGCAGCAGCGTCTTGACCGTAGTGATGATGGTGTTGAACATGACTGCCCCCTAGTCGCGCAGCTCGCGGCCGGTGATCTCGAGGAACACGTCGTTGAGGGTCGGCGGCTCGCTCCACACGCGGCCGAGCGCCACATCGGCGGCGCGCAGCGTGTCGAGGATGTCGACCAAATTGTGCGGGCTCGCTTCGCAGGTGCAGACGAGCTCGCCGCCGGACAGCTCAACCGAAAGCACGTGCTCGAGGGCGCGCAGCCGCTCGACCGTGGCGGTCTCAACGGCGCCGACCTCGACAGTCACGCGCTCGCCCATTTGAATCATGCGTTTGAGCTCGTCATTGGTGCCCTGCGCCAGCACACGTCCGCCGTCCATGATCATGATGCGGCTGCAAATCTGCTCGACTTCCTCCATGTAATGGCTGGTATACACCACCGTGGCGCCCTCGTCGCGCAAGCGGCAGATGCCCTCCAGAATGGCGTTGCGACTCTGCGGGTCGACTGCCACCGTGGGCTCGTCAAAGAAGATGAGCTCGGGCTTGTGCGCAATGCCGCAGGCAATGTTGAGGCGACGCGCCAGGCCGCCCGAGAGCTTGCCGGGGCGAAACTTGGTAAAGTCGCCCAAGCCCACAAAGTCGATAGCTTCGTCGACCAGCGCGCGACGGCGTTTGCGGTCGTTGACGTAGAGGCTGCAGAAATAGTCGATGTTCTCGCGCACCGTAAGCTCGTCGAACACCGCCACCTGCTGCGGCACCACACCGATGCGGCGCTTGAGGTCGTAGCGGGCGGGCGTCATGGGCTCGCCGAACAGCTCGATAGTGCCTTTGTCGTAGGCGAGCAGCTGCAGAATACAGTTGATGGACGTGGTCTTGCCCGAGCCGTTGGGGCCCAGCAGGCCAAAGATCTCGCCGGGGGCGATGCTCAGGTTAAAGTGGTCGAGCGCGATAAGATCGTCGTAGCGCTTGACGAGGTTTTCGACGTGGACGATGTCTGTCATGAGGCGGCCCTTCTGTTGCTTGCGGCCCGGTACGATTGCATCATCGCAGGAGCGGCCGGCGCGCACCAGTGAGCTTTGTCACGAGTGCGGGGGCTCGGTCGCGTGGCCCGCCGACGCCCCCGCTTTGCCGCGTGGGAGGAATGTCACGGTTGCTCCGGGTAGCGCCTCCCCCGTGCGCGGCATCGCGTACAATACCCGTATGAACAGGCTATTCGACAAATCGATCGTGCTGGCGTGCTGCATCGCAGCCGCCACGGGCCTTGTTGTGGACGCTCGTCTGGTTGCGGCGTTTTGCCTTGGCGTTATTGCCACCTCACTGGCCGAGGTCGCACAGGGAAACCGCGCCCGCCGTGTGAGCGAGGCCGCGAGCTACGCCTGCATCATCGCGGCCGTCTTCGTGCCGCCGTTTGTGCCGTTTGCGCCTCTCGCCTTCTATGACATCGCGCGGCGCGTGCGCCGTGAGCACGCCTGGGTCGCGCTGGGCATTGGCTCCGCTTTTGCCCTTGCGCTCGTCGCGGACCTTCGCACCGACGCGCTCACCTCCCGAACGCTTCTGCTGACCGCTATCCTTTCGGTTGCCGCCACCTTGTTGTCACTGCGCACAGCCCAGCTGGAGCGTGAGCAAAAGCGCATGCGCCGTACCCGCGACGAGCTGCAAGAACGAGCCTTGGCGCTCGAAGCGCGCAACCGCGACCTTGCCGATCGCCAGGACTACGAGGTCGAACTCGCGACGCTCGCCGAACGCGCCCGCATCGCGCGCGAGATCCACGACAATGTGGGCCACCAGCTCACACGCGCCTCACTGCAGACCGAAGCCCTGCGCGTGGTCCATGCCGACGAGCCCGGCGTCGCCGCCGACTTCGCCGACGTCAAACGCACGGTTGACGAGGCGCTCCAGCTTGTGCGCACCAGCGTCCATGCGCTCAACGACAACGCCGTCGACCTTTCCGTGCAGCTCGAACGCATCGTTGAAGGCGCGCGATCGGACGGCGACCCGCAGATTGAGCTTGAAGTTATGACCGAACATGCGCCCGCAAACGTCGCCAACTGCTTTGCGGCGGTCCTGCGCGAGGCGCTCTCCAACACCATGCGCCACGCTTGCGCCCAGACCGTCACCGTACGATGCATGGAGCATCCGTCGTTTTACCAGCTCATCGTTACCGACGATGGGACGGGCGGGACCCAGGCGAGCAGCCGTGGCGTCGCGGAAGGCATGGGGCTCGGCTCCATGCGCGAGCGCGTCGAGGCGCTTGGCGGCACCTTTACCGCCGGCCCGCGCGCCGGCTCCCCCGGCTGGCGCGTGTTTGCCACCATTCCCAAACAGCAAGGAGATGAGGGCCGATGAGGCTCATCGTTGTCGACGACGACCGCTTAGTGGTCGATTCGCTCAAGATTATCCTGGGCGCCCAGCCGCAGATCGAGATAGTGGGCACCGGCGCCAACGGCAACGACGCGGTTTCGCTCTATGCCGAACACGCGCCCGATATCGCACTGCTCGACATCCAGATGCCGGGGCGCGACGGACTTTCGGCGGCACGCGAGATCCTTGAGCGAGACCCTGCGGCGCGCGTGGTGTTTCTGACGACATTCTCGGATGACGAATACATTGTGTCGGCGCTCAAACTGGGCGCGCGCGGCTACTTGATTAAAACCGACGTCGCTGCCATCCCTCCCGCGTTGACACAGGTCATGGATGGCAAACGCGTGCTCGAGGGTAAGGCGATCGAGGATATCAACTTTGATGGGGCGGGCGTCGAGGCCGGCACGACCCGCCGGCCCGCGGCCTTTGTCAGCCTGACCGACCGCGAGTTCGAAGTCGCAGAGCTCATCGCCCGCGGCCTCGACAACAAGGAGATTGCCGCCACTGCCTATATGGGCGAAGGCACCGTGCGCAACCACATCAGCTCGATCCTGGCAAAGATGGGCCTACGCAACCGCACGCAGATCGCCATCGCCTATCTGCGAGGGTAATTACCCAACGACCGACCGCCCCGGCATAGCAAAATGGCTGTTATCGATTTAATGCCATTTCAAAACCATGCCGGATTACGGGGCTAAACTCAGGGCCCCATCCATACTTGCGTTTTCTGCAAGATGACGGCTCGTCTACCTGCGGTTTTATTTTCACGAATATCGGCATGGTTGGGGACTCGTGATTCAGCCCCGTAAACCGGCATAGTTTTTTCGGACGGCCCTGTACGAGCGCCTCCGCAAGCCTCGTGAAACCAAGATGACCCGTTTCCCTCAGTCCCCGGGGGATCATTTGACGGTGCCCGCCACGAAATCGGCCCATCTACTACGTTTGACTCGGTACCCCTGACCATGCCTTCGTTTTAAGCAAAACCGCAGGCGTTCTACCTGCGGTTTTGTTTTCGCGTTTTTCGGCATGGTTGGGGGTAAGGGGCCAAACGTAGTAGATGGGCCGATTTCGTGGCGCACTCTCCTCCCCCGGCACACAAAAGTGCCGCCACGGAGGAGGGAGATACCTCCGTGGCGGCCAGGGGTGGGGTGGGGGCTGTGTTTTGGCTCCCCGCTAGCCGCCCGGGGCCTTTTGGCCCCGGGCGCTGCCAGCGTGCCTAGCGCTTACGGATACCCCAGACCAGGGCTCCGACGCCGGCCATGGCGATGACAAATGCCATAAGTAGAGCGGCAGCCTGCTGGTCGCCTGTAGTGGGCAGGAAACCCTTGACCGTCTTGACGATGTTCGTCACGGTCTTAGGCGTGCCGGGATCGGGCGTCGGCACGGGCGTCTCGGGCTTCTTGTACGTGTTGTTGAACACGATACCCTCGACGCTCTTGTCGCCCTTGGTAAAGGCGACGTTCGCCTTGAGGTTGCCCTCGCCGTCATCGACCACGTTGACGGTCACGGTAAAGACGGACTTGTCGTAGGTCATACCGACCTCGTCGCCCTTGACCTCGCTGATGGTGTAGACGTGCGTACCGGGCTCGTCGTACTCAAACTTGTCGAAGCTGATCTTACCGTCGGCATCGTTGGTGACGGTGGACTCGATGCCCTCGCCAACGAGCTTAAAGCTGAACTCGTCCTTCTTGAGCTCGCGTCCCTCGAGCACCTTGATGGCGCCGATGGAGACTTGGGTGGGCATGGCGTGATACTTGTTGGTAAAACCAGCCGACTCGGTGGTTCCCTCGAGCTTGTGCGTCACGGCCAGCGTGCCATCGCCGTTGTCAGAGACGGTGGCCACGACGGTGTAGGTCGTACCGTCATAGGTGACGCCCTTGTACAGGCCGAGCGCATTGGGGCAAGCCTCGCGCAGCGTGTACGTGTGCGTGCCGGGCGCCTCGTAGCGGATCGGGCTCAGTGTCACAGTGCCGTTGGCGTCGTTGGTGCCGCTTGCGACAACCACGTCGTCCTCGAGCAGATCAAACGTGAACTCGCCGACTGCAAGGTCGCGTCCGGTCAGACGCTTGACCGTCTTGACCTGATCGGTCACGGACGAATCGGTAGGCGTTACGCTGTAGATGTTGGTGAACGTGAAGGCAGCACCGTCGTCGCCTTCGCGCTTGACGCTCAGATGTCCGGCGCCGTCGTCAGTCACGGTATAGGAAACCTTGCGCGTGGCGTTGGCATCGTTGGTCACGCCAGGGGCGCTGCCGGTCTCGGTCACCGTATAGGCAAAGGTGTGCGAGCGCGGAGCGGTGGGGGCCGCAGGCTCGGACTCGTCGACATTGGCGTCAGCGGCGGGGTCGGCCTCTTCAGCCTCTGCCTCGTCGGCCTCGGCCTCGTCAGCTTCGTCCGCCTCGGCCTTATCGGTCGCATCGTCCGTCACGCCCAGAGCGCGGTTGAGGTCCTCGAGCGTAAAGTGGATCTTGCCAAAGTCCACGTTACCGGCTGCGTCGTTGGTTACGGTCGTGCGCTCGGGCATCGGGGCACCTGCCTCGTCGGCGGTCACGGTAAAGGTGAACTTACCCGTGATGTCGGCCGGGGTCAGGCCCTCGGCAACCTGGAGCTTCTTAGTACCGGTGAGCGCGGCATCCACGGCGTCGGCGCCGTAGACGTTCTCGAACAAGGGCTCGACGCCGCCGTAGTCGACCGTCGCCGTCAGGGTACCGTCACCGTTGTCGACGACGATAACCTTAAAGCCAAAGCTCCACGTTGTAGCGGAAACGCCATTCGGCAGCCCGAATAAATCTTCGTAGGCCGTGTAGTTAATGGTCCAAGCGAGCTTACCGTCCTTGTCGGTACGATGGGCAAGCCCAGCCGCCTCAAGATTGGCAAGCATCTCGGTGTCGTAGTGCAGCGCATCAAAGCTCACATGCCCGCCGATATTGGGCTTGAGGTTTTCGTAGCCCACAAGCTCGCCCTGATAGGCAATGCCGAACCAGAACTCGCCGTCGGCCATCGGACGACCGGTCAGGGTCTTGGTGGCGACAACCTGAGCAGCGGTACCACCAGGCGTATTGGTCGTAGCGCTGTAGCTGTTGTGGAACGGGACCAGGGCACTCTCGACCTTGTTCTCACCGCTCTTGTGGACCGTCGTATGCGTACCCTCGGGACCGCCGGAGACGGTCGTCGTGGCGGTAAGCGTACCGGCACCGTCATCGGCGACGGCGATCGTCACGGTACGCACGGCGTCGTCGTAGGTGTAACCGGGCTTGCCGTCATTCTTCTCGGCTACGGTGTACGTGAAGGTCTTGCCGGCGTCAGCCTGCGTAAACTTGACCTCATGGCCAGCCAGGATGTCGATCAGGCCGACCGTTGCCTCTGCCGTCGCAGGGGACTTGAAGTTGTTGGCTCCGGGCAGCAGGCCAAGCGCGTTGGCCGAGGCCTCGTCGGCAGGCGTCACGGTAAACGTGAACTGACCCTCGGTCATAGGACGTCCGGAGAGGCTCTTGCTGAGCTTGAGGCCGCCGGCCGCGGTGTAGTTAAGCTCAGTGCGGTACGTGTTGGTGAAGCGTCCGTTTTCCTTCTTGGTGACATTGGCGGTCAGCTTGCCCTCGCCGTCCTCAGTCACGGTCACTTCGGCGGTCGCGACGTGGGAGTCATACGTCATGCCGACCGTATTACCCGCGTTCTCGCGGATCTCGTACTTGTAGGTTCCGGCAGCCGTGTAGCGAATCTTGCCGAACTTGATGGCGGCAATGCCGTCCTTCGCATCGTGCTTGCTCACGGTTACGGTTGCAGGATCGGGTAGCGGGGCGCCATCGGGGGCGGTAATGGTAAAGCTGAACTCGTCCCCATCCGTCCACTCGCGACCGTCGATGGCCTTGCTCAGGTCAAAGTCGAGGTCTGCATCGGTCGGGGTCACGCTGTAGGTGTTCTTGAAGGTTGCGGTCTTGGCGTCCTTCAGGACATGCTCGGCCTTGAGGGTGCCGTCGCGTTGTCCGTGATGGTGGTCTCGATGGTGTACTTGGCGTTACTGTAGGTGATGCCCTTGCTGGTTGTTCCGCCGTTGACCTCGCGCAGCGTGTAGGTGTGCTTACCAGGCTTGTCGTAGGCGATCTTGTCCATGGCGATCGTGCCGTCGGCAGCGTTGGTACCCTTGGCGACAACCTCGTCGCCCTCGACCAGCTCAAAGGAGAACTCGCCGGCAGCAAGCTCACGCCCGGTCAGAACCTTGTTCGCGGTAATCTGGTCGGTGACGCTCGTCTCGACAGGCGTCGCGCTGTAGGTATTGGTGAACGTAAATGCTGCGTTGCCGTCCGGCTTGCGGGACACGCTCAAATTGCCCTTGCCGTCATCGGTCACGGTGAAGGAAACCTCGCGCGACGGCTTGGCGTCGTTGGTCACGCCAGCGACCTCGCCGGACTCGGTCACGGTGTAGGTAAAGGTGTGCTCGCGCTTCTCGGGCTTCTCGCCCAGAGCCTTGTTAAGGTCGTCGAGCGTAAAGGTGATCTTGCCAAAGTCGACCTTGCCCTTGGCATCATTGGTCACACTCGCGTTCGCGGGCATGGGTGTGCCCTCTTCACCGGTCACGGTAAAGGTGAACTTGCCGGCAATGTCAGCCGGGGTCAAGCCATCAGGAACCTGCAGGTTCTTGATGCCCGTAAGCGATGCCTCGGCAGCATTCGTGGTGTAGGCGTTCTTGAACTCGATGCTCTTGACGTCCTTGGCACCCTTCAGCTCGTGCGTAGCGGCCAGCTGGCCCTTGCCGTTATCGGCAATGGTCGTCACGACAGTGTGGATCGTATCGTCATAGGTAATGCCGCCGGCGCCGCCCTTGACCTCGCGCAGCATGTAGGTGTGTTGGCCGATCTCGGTGTACTTGATGGTGCTGAACGTCACCTTGCCGTCGGCGGCGTTCGCAACGGTCTCGATAAGCTCAGAGTCCTCGCCCTTAACCTCGCGCAGCTCAAAACTGAACTCGCCTTCCGTCAAGTCGCGCCCGGTCAGGGACTTGGCCACGGTAATCTGGTCGGTAACGCTGGACTCAACAGGATCCGCAGCGTAGACGTTCTTGAACTCGGTCACTTCGGCTTCACTCCAGGCCACCTTCACAGCGGCGCTGAGCTCACCCTTCTTGTTGGGCGTCACCGTCACGGTGATCTCCGCGACGCTACCGCTGTAGGCAATGCCGTCAATCGTGGTCCCGGCGTGCTTTTCGCTAACCTTGTAGACGTACGTGCCAGGCTCGGTGTATTCAATCGTGCCGAAGTCGATGGCAGCCTTGCCCTTGTCGTCCAGGTCGGCCCCGTGCACGATCGCAGTCGTAGTCGCAGGCATCGGAGCATTGCCCTCGGACGTCAGCCCAAACTCAAACGTGTCCGTATCCGTCCAGGCGCGGCCCTCGAGCACCTTGGTTAGACCAAAGCTGGCCTTGGTGTTCACCATTGCCGGCGTCATGTCATACGCAAAGCTGATCTTGCCGTTGTTGCCCAGGTAGGAATTGACATGCGTCGCAGCTGCCTTGGCGGACATGTTGTTCCACTTGGGGTTGAGAACGTCGGTCGCGGTGCCGGTGTTGTTGTCGCCCACGCTCTTCTTGGCGGTGTGGAGCTCGTCGATAAAGGCCAGGCGCGCGGTTCCCACGCTAAACGACAGGTTTCCGTCCTTGTCGGCAACTATAGCGCCGTCAAACTTGGCAGCGTCGCGGCCGATAAACTCGATGACGGCGGTGGCAGACTTGGCCTCACCGTTCGCGCCCTGCTCCTCAAACTCATCCTTGTAGTAATAGGTGCCGGTATCTGCCAGCGAATTCTTTGCAGGCTGCGTGCAGTCCTTATCCGCGTAAATGGGAGTCTGCTTCTGGAAGTAGTAGTAGCGGTTGGTGTCGGCCGGCTCAAAGGTCGCAACCGTATCACCCAACGCACCACCGCTCCACTTGTTCGCGTAGAAGCTCACGGTCTTGGCGCCGTTGGCAACAGCCGTATTGCTCTCGATGTAATCCTTGAGCCCCGTTACCTTCTCGGGCGTAAACAGGTTGTCGAGTGCGCCCTTCTTCACGCTCGAGGCATACTTCACCTGGATGGGCTTAACGGTATCGACCGAAAGCTTGCCGTCTACGGTCTTAAAGTGACTCAGCGGAATCAGCGACGCAGGAATATTAACCGTTACGATATCGCCCTTCTGGGGATTGTCATCGCCGGCACGCTGCACGGTGATGAGCAGGTCTTTTGCCTTGCCGGCGAACTCGTATGTGTCGGTATTGGCTTCTTTGTTGACCGTCTTGCTCGGCTTGGTGAACGACGTGCCGTTGATGACGACTTCGGTAAATCCATCAACCTGCATGAAGTCGCCTAGCTCATCGGTAAACGTGATGTAGCCGGACTTGGTCTCGTCGTATCCCTTATGGATTTCGGTCGGATAAGGCGGCTCCGATGTGATGGCCTGTGAGATGTCGTCGAAAACCTTCTTGAGCTCTTCGGCATTGGTCGCCGACTTGTAGTAGTCGGCGTTTTCCGCGCGTGCACCATGAGTATCCCATGCCGTGGCATTGGGGTAGTTGCTCGAAACGGCCTGCATGAACTTGTTCTCTTTTTGGCTTTTTCCCGAATCCTGGATACCAGCGCTGGGATCCGCGCCATCAAAGATGCCGATAGTATAAACGGTGGCCTTGCTGTCCTTCATGTTCTTGGCAGCCGCCACGGCAGCGTTAGCAACCGTAGGATCAAACTTGTCAATTTTCGTTGGCGTGCCGTCGGTAAAGAACACAACAATCTTCTTGGCGTCCGCGCGACCAGAAGTGATACCCTCTGCCAGCTGCAGACCATTGTCGGCGCGCGTTGCACCAGCGGGTGTAATCTGGGCAATCCTATGCTTAAGAGCTTTCACGTTGCCGCCGGAGCAATCGGTCAGGTCTTTCATAACCTGTGTGTAATTGTAGGTGTATCCTCCGTCACGATACGTCTCGTTGCCGATATTGTTGGACGTCTTGCCCGCAAACTTAACGATAGCAACCTTATGCTGCCTATCCACGCCCTCGATGCCCTCGTTTTGTTTGGCAATGGCGTCGATGAAGCTGCTGGCAGCGCTCTCCAGCGCATCGATGCGCCTGGTGGGATCTCCACCGCCCATCTCATGATCCATCGAGCCAGAGGCATCCAGCACCATCACGATGTCGAGCGGCGTGGTAACCGTCACGGTTGAATTAGACGTCGAGGACATCGCCGAAAGCGTGGTCAAAAAGTCCGACTCTTCGTTTTCCTCGGTTGCCTTGACCGTCTTGTCGGTCCAGATTCGACCGACGTTTTGGGTCGTTACCTTATTGCCACCGTGGCCTGCCGCCCAGATTTCCCAGCGACCGCTGGTGTCGGGGTCGGCGACCTTTCCGGTCATTATCGGTCCGTCCATTCCTGTGCTGGACCTGGCGTTGGCCTCGGGCAGCATGGCGAATGCTGCGGCTGGCAACACCAGCACTACGGCCAGTATCACCGCCAAGAGACCCCTCGTATACCTACTCATCGCGTCTCCCTTCTCGCGGGCTCAGACCTTGCATCAGCCTAAAGTTACGAAATGAGACACAGTTAGGACAGGTGACACACGTTCCAGATTCGTTTTTAGGCATGAGACAAATGTCTCACCAAAGTTGAGACACAGCGTTTTCGCAGGAAAACGGGTGCGACTCAAAAGTCGTGGGCGCGCACAGCGGCAAACGGCGCTATATGGGGCCTTGCAGGAGCAAAATAATCCGGTTTCCTTCGTCCCCGAGGGATCAGCTGGCGATGCCCACCACGAAACTGGCCCATCTACTACGTTTGACCCGATACCGCTGACCATAACCGTGTTTCACGAAAAACCGCAGGCGTTCTACCTGCGGTTTTGTTTTTGCGTTTTTTGCTATGGTTGAGGGCAGTAGCTTAAACGTAGTAGATAGGCCCATTTCGTGGCGGGCGGGTCGCGCGGGCACCCTCGCAAGGCCAAAATGATCCGTTTTCCTCCGTCCCCGGGGGATCAGAGGGTGTTACCAATACGGTGCCATTTCAAAACCATGCCGGATTACGGGGCTGAAGTCAGAACCCTCATCCATACCCCTTATTTTTGAAAAACAGCAAGCCATCTACCTGCGGTTTTGTTTTCGCGATTTTCGGTATGGTCGAAGGTCGGCTGTCCAGCCCCGTAATCCGGCATAGTTTTGTTTGCGGCGGCTCCGCCGCGCGCTATAGCGCGGGGCCGGTGGGGCATTTTTGCCCCACCGGCCCCGTCTTCGCGTTACTCCGGCTTGGTTTCTACCGTGGGAGTCTTATCCACCGCAACTGGAGTACGGGCGGTGTCCATAGTCAGGCAGTGCTTGGGGCAGCTCTCGATGCACTCGCCGCACACCACACAAGCATACGGATCGATTGACCACGTTCCGCCCTTGCGATCGACCGCAAGCGCGCCCGCCGGGCAGCGACGCGCGCACATGCCGCAGCAGATGCACGCGTCCATATCGTTGACGATATGCCCGCGCAAGCGCTCGGATGCCGCGAGCTTCTCCTGCGGATAGCACACCGTGACCGGTTTTTTGACCATAGAACCCAAGGCCGTCTTGGCAAATGTCAGCAAACTCATGCCACGCCTACCTTTCCGTGCAGCTAATGCAAGGGTCGATGGTCAGGATAATCATGGGCACGTTGGCAAGGAGCACGCCCTGCAGCGCATGCGTCAGACCCGCCAGGTTTTGCGACGTCGGCGTGCGCACGCGGAAACGGTCCAGGTTCTTGGTGCCGTTGCCGCGCACATAGTAATACGCCTCGCCACGCGGCTGCTCAATCACAACCTCGCCGCGCGCGCCGTCGGCTGGCGTAAGCTTGGTGCGCCCGCCGATACCGTCGTGCGGAATCTTATCCACAAGCTCCTTGATGATATCCATGGCCTGCGTGACCTCGGCACAACGCGCCTGACAGCGGGCATAACAATCGCCGTCGGTGGCAACGATGGGCTCAAACGCGGCCAAATCCGCATAGGCGCCGTCACCGAACATGCGCACGTCGTAGTCCACGCCCGAGGCGCGGCCGAACGGGCCGACCATCGACAGATCCAACGCGTCCTTCTTGCTGATCACACCCACGCCATGCAGGCGCTCGCCGCAGCTGTCGTCGTCCAAAAACGTATGCACCAGGGCCTCGTAGTCAGGACGCATGGCATCGAGCGTCTGGACAATGCCCGCCAGCTCGGAATCCTCGATATCGTGCTTAAGGCCGCCGATCTCGTTAATCGACAGGATCACGCGACCGCCGCACGTGCTCTCAAAGATCTTGAGAATCTGCTCGCGCAGCGTCCATGAACGGTAGAACAGCGCCTCAAAGCCAAAGGCATCGGCGAGCAGGCCCAGCCACAGCAGATGCGAGTGGATGCGCGAAAGCTCATGCAAGATGGTGCGGATATACTGCACGCGACCGGGCACCTCGATGTCGAGCATGTGCTCGCAGGCGCTGGCATAGCCGCAGCTGTGGCCCACGGCGCAAATGCCGCAGATGCGCTCGGCGATGTAGCCAAACTGATGCATGTCGCGCTTTTCGGTGAGCTTCTCGAGTCCGCGGTGCACAAAGCCGATCTGCGGAATTGCCTCGATGACGCGGTCGTCCTCGATCACCAGGTCCAGATGAAGCGGCTCGGGCAGCACCGGGTGCTGCGGGCCAAACGGAATAACAGAGCGATGTGCCATGGGCCTTACGCCTCCTTTTTCTGCTTGTCGCGGGCGGCCTTGGCGGCAAGCGCCGCGCGGACCTTGGCCGCCTTCTCGGGATCCATGGCGGCGAGCTTTGCCTCCATCTCGGCGGCCTTGAGCGCGGCCTTCGCAGCAGCCTCATCATGCTGAGCATCGGAGCCGGCAGCCGCAGCGGGCTGAGCAGCGGCGCCCGCGGCATCGCCGGCGCTCGCAGCGCTCTCCCCTGCAGCAGCCGCAGCCGCGGCAGCCTTCTCGGCAGCGGCCTTGCGCGCCTTGGCCTCGGCGGCGGCACGGACCTTCATGGCCTTCTCGCGCGAGGCCTTCACCTCGGGCGTGATAACGCTCATGGGCTCGGCAGTCGAAACCTGGTAGAAAAAGCCCTTAAAGTCGATCTGCATGTCGGTGATGGCAAGACCAAATAGGTCGTGCGCCTCGTTTTCAAACGGGAACACCGCGGGGTAATACGAGCTGATGGACGGAATCTCCTGGTACTGGTCGATGCCCTCAACCACCAGGTTCTCGATCGCATAGCTGCCGTCCTGTGCAATCTGCTCCCGAGCAGCACGAACGTTGATAAACGTATAGACCAAGCGATACGTGCCGTCGTCGACGTTGCGCTCGGCGTGCATTTGCACAAAGCGCGCGCCGACGCCCTTGAACGCCTGAACATGCGACAGGAGCTCGTCGATCCCGACGGTGGTATAGATAGCCTTTTGCATTACTCGGCCTCCTTTGCAGCGGCGGGCGCACCGTCAGCCGTGCCCGCGTCGACACCGGCCTCAGCCGCAGCCACAAACCCGTCCTCGCCCAGCTCGACGCCACCGTCCCAGGTTGCGGCGCCGCCCACGGTAAGCGGGTCACCGCCGGCACGCATCACGGCCTCCTTCTGGTCCAGAATGCCGCACGCCTCAACGATGGCATCGATCACGGTCTCGGGGCGAATGGCGCACCCGGGCGCGTACACGTCCACGGGAATCGCGCGGTCCACGCCGCCGATCACGTTATAGGCATCGCGGAACACGCCGCCCGAGCACGCGCAGATGCCGCAAGCCACCACGCACTTGGGCTCGAGCATCTGGTTGTAGATCTGGCGCACGACGGGCAGGTTCTGGGCATTGACCGACCCCGTCACCAAAAAGATGTCCGCATGCTTGGGGTTGCCGGTATTGACCACGCCAAAGCGCTCCGCATCGAACAGTGGTGTGAGCGAGGCCAGCACCTCGATATCGCATCCGTTGCAGCTCGAGCCGTCGTAATGAATAACCCACGGCGAGCGCGACATTTTATGACCCATGGATGCCGCCTCCTAAATAAACACGTCGACGAGGATGGGCATAAGGTTGAGCAGGCCAAACACCAGCGCCACACCCCATCCGAGCTTAAAGCAGCTGCGCCAGGTGCTGCGTGCGAAGGTGTTGTCGATCAGTACCTCGACAAAATACGTCGCAGCCATCACGACCAGGGCGACCACCCAGCTCACCGGGTTGCCCCAAACAAAGAACATGCCCACCCACATCAAAAACAGCACGGTCTCGCACCAGTGCATAAGGGCCATCTTGGCCAGCGTGCCGCCGCTCATCTCGGTAGCGACGCCCTGGACAATCTCCTGATGCGCGTGATGCGAGTATGAAAGATCGAACGGCGACTTGCGCAGCTTGATGGTAAGCACCGCAAGCAGCGCGAGGAAAATGGGCGCGCTGTACACGATGATGGGGGCCGACTGCCCCGTCACGGCGATGGAATCAAAGCTATCGGTGGCAAGATACAGGCCCACGCTCATCAGCAGAACGGCGGGCTCGTAGCTCATAACCTGCAGCAGCTCGCGGTCGGCGCCGACCTGGGCAAACGGGCTTTGCGTCGAGGCGGACGCCAGCACCACAAAGATCGCGGCGAGCGTCACCATAAAGGCGCACAACATCGTATTGGAACCCGACACAAAGATGCCGCCGCCCACCACGGTAAAGATGAGCGCGCACGCCATGTAGGTATCGTCCATGGTGTTTACGCTGGCGGGAGCCTTGCGCAGCAGCTTGGCAACGTCGTAGAACGGTTGCAGCAGGCGCGGACCCACGCGGCCCTGCATGCGGGCCGAAAGTTTGCGGTCAACGCCGTCGATCAGGCCGCCCACAAGCGGCGCAATCAGGGCAAACGCCACGGTGCCAATAAATATGCCCAC
The DNA here is from genome assembly GCA_048181625.1 of Collinsella sp. Lineage (GTDB taxonomy): Bacteria > Actinomycetota > Coriobacteriia > Coriobacteriales > Coriobacteriaceae > Collinsella. The sequence goes on from DBEYUK010000047.1 coordinate 57,436, forward strand.
GACGCCCGAGCCTTCGAAATACTTGCCGCGCAGCACCGAGGGCGCGCTCATGGCAAGCCGCTCGGGCCCAATCCACGCGCAACACAGCAGCGCAAACAAGATAATGCTGCAGCACACGACGCTACCCGCGGGGCTAATGCGCTTCTCGCCAAGGGCGTCCTCCGAGTACCAATTGCGCTTTTCGGCCTTCACCTCGTGTCCCATCGAGCCGCGGAAATGGCGATATTTGTCGGTTCCCACACCCGAAAGATATACGTTTACATGCGGTTTGTTGCTCACGCGGAACGACGTCAGCAGTACCACGGCGATAAACGCCACGATAACCACCATCAGGTACATGGCGTCCTTGCCAATAACGTACGGCACGCGGCCAAACACCATGGCGAGGTAAGGCGACACCAGACCGCTCGAGATAACCGGGAACGCCACGCAGCACAGAATCAGCAGCGCGGCGATGGTGTTGAGCGCCATCCATTCGGTCTTATGGACATTGACCTCAACGTTTTGAGCCGTGGGGTCGACGCCCGAAAGCTTGGCGAGCCACTTACCCCAGAAGAAGAATGTCGCGGCCGAGCCAAAGGCAAGCACCATGATCATGAGCACGTTGCCGGTCTGCGCGAACGCCACCAGGGCGCCCCACTTGGACACGAGCATGCCAAACGGCGCCACAAACATGCCCATGATGCCCAGCATCATCAGGCGCGTCAGGTGCGGCATGCGGCTGAACATACCGTCCATGTCCTCGATATTGCGGCTGCCGATATGATGCTCGGCGGTGCCCACGCACAGGAACAGCAGCGACTTTGCCACCGTGTGGAACAGGATCAGGAAGATGGCCGCCCATACGGCCTCGGGCGCGCCGACACCCAGGCAGGCACTGATGAGGCCCAGGTTGGAAATGGTGGAGTACGCGAGCACGCGTTTGGCGTTGCTCTGCGAGATGGCCATGAGGGCAGCGAGCAAAAACGTGATGGCACCCACACTCGTGACCATAAAGCCGGTCACGGGATAGATAGCATAGAGCGGGCTCAGCTTGACCATCAAAAACACGCCGGCTTTGACCATGGTTGACGAGTGCAGCAAGGCGCTCGTGGGCGTGGGGGCAACCATAGCACCGAGCAGCCAAGTGTGGAACGGCATCTGTGCGGCCTTGGTGAGCGCGGCGAGCGACAGCAGAACGACCGGCATCACCAGCAGCGCGGATTGCGCGGTTCCGGCACCGGAAAGCTCGATCATTCCCGAGATGGTCAGCGGCATGTCGTTAACGTGCGAGAACATAAGGCCCGCCAAAAACGCGATACCGCCCAGCATGTTAAGGATGATCTGGGTGAAAGCGTTCTTGATGGCCTCGGGCGTGCGCGTGTAGCCAATCATAAGGAACGAGCACACGGTGGTGATTTCCCAGCCGCAGAACAGCCACTCAAGGTTGTCGCTCGTCACGATGACGAACATGGCCGAGAGGAACAGGAACATGAGCGCCAGGAACTGCGGGCGTCGATCGGGCGCGGTCTGCCCGCGCAGCGCGGCCTCGTGCTCGTCATGGGCCTGGAAGTCCTTCATGTAGCCCAGGGCATACACACAGATTAGGCTGCCGACGATGCCGACGGCGAGGACCATGATCACGCTCATGTAATCCAGGTAGAGCGGCGTTGCGGTGACAGCCTCGGCCGCAGGCAGCGTCATGACAGCAAAGGTAACGGAGCCCACCAACTGGACTATGCCGAGCGCCGTGGTAAGCACGCTCTTATATTTGTGCGCGTTGTACAGGATGACGGCGCACAGAATTACGTCGATGACGGAGCTGATGATCGAGAGCACATGCGAAGTGCCGGGGGCAACCTCAAAGCTCTGCGGACCCGTGCCAAAAAACATGACGGCAACTACAACTGTCACCGCCATGATAATGCCGGAGCCTATGAGCCCCACCGCATCGCGAGCTCGGTCACCGCGCGCGAGCAGCATTCCCAGCGCCGGTACCAGCGGAAACAGGGTAAGGAAATACAGTAGCGTCATACCATCGCTCCCCCATGCAAAAACGCTGCAATTGTTTAACGTTATAGCTCAATTGAGAAGTAGCGGCGGCGGGTTTTCGGTCAACTGGGGAGTTTTAGGCGTACGGGGCAAGGAGTCTGTCCGCATTGGAGTAGAGGGGCGGCAAGAAAAATGCGCCCCTGTGGGCGCACCATCCCGTTTGCTATTCCGCCTTTTTAACGCGCGGCTTGCGACCGCGCGGCTTATCGACCAGTGCGGCCTCACCGCTCTCGCGGTACTGACGGCACCAAGCCTTGACCGAAGACTCGCTGGGAATTTTGTGCTTGATCATGGCCTCGCGAACCGTCAAGCCGTTTTCCAGACGGTCCTTAACCACAGCGAGCTTTACGTCGTACGAATAGGTGTGATGATGCGAACCGGCATTGAGAACGGCGTCGGCACCGCCCGCGGCATACGCGCGGGCCCACTGACGAGCCGTGGCCTGGGGAATGCCAAGCTCCGCAGCGAGGGCGCGATGACCGACCCCCTCTTGGAGGATCTCGACGGCGCGCTGCCTAACCTCGGGCGCATGCGTGCGAGTCCTAGTTGCTTCCGACATACCTGCCACTTCTTAGCCTTAACCGTTAATCTGCCTTCTTACGTGCAAGTTAGATAGTAGCATTTTACTGTTTGCTCAAAGCAGTTAATTAAAATAGACGCGGCGTTATCTGGGCATTTGGCACCAAATTACGACATTTCTTTATCGATTATTAACGCTGGTAGCTGACTCGCAGCTAATCGTCATTCGCTTGTCAACAAAATTGGCATCTCTTTATGTCCTTTGGTATAGAGGATATAGTTATTAACCCCTCCCCCAATAATTTTGAGTGATCTGCAAGGCAGTAGACGTCCTCACTCCTCATGATTACCGCGCATTGCCATCCACCGGAGCAAAATCAGAACCACCCTTAAAAAGGGTGGTTTGCTCTTAGGGTATAACCCACGGGCCCCGGGCTCGCGTCTAAAGGCGCGGGCCCGGACTTCGTCCAGGCCCAGTGCATCTCGACCCGTGGCGCGCCGGTCGAACCGGCGGGA
>DBEYUK010000048.1:0-6560 GCA_048181625.1 Collinsella sp.
CGTCGCGCGAGGACGGAGGGCCGGAGTGGGGCGACAGGGCCGTGTGGGAGGATCTCCACCACAGGGACCCGTACCCGTTCTGGCTGGATTAATGGATAGAAACGGATGTTCTATCGGGACACACATTTTGTCCTATAAGCCGCGTTGCGAGGCTTCTTTTTATAGCGCTTTCTTAAATGGTTTAGAGCTCTATACTTTAGTCACGGAGCAACTCGTCCCAGAGAGAGGAATACTATGGCGGAACAGCAGCTTATCGGAGCGCTCGAGGCCGGCGGCACCAAGATGGTCTGCGCCACGGGCTATGCAGACGGTACGGTCCTGGAGCGCGAGCAGATCGCGACCACGACCCCGCAGGAGACCGTCGAGGCCGTCAACGCGTGGTTTGCGAACAAGGGCATCGTCGCGCTGGGCATCGGCGCCTTTGGCCCCACCGCAGTCAATCCCGCCTCACCCCAATACGGCAAGATCCTGGAGACGCCCAAGACGGCATGGCGCTACTTTGATCTGCTGAGCACTATCCAAAACGAGCTCAATATCCCCTGCGGCTACGATACCGACGTCAACGTCGCCTGCCTGGGCGAGGTCACCTTTGGTTGCGCCCAGGGCCTCACGGACGTGGTCTACCTGACCATCGGTACCGGCGTGGGCGCCGGCGTGCTCTCGGGCGGCCAGCTCGTGCACGGCATGATGCACCCCGAGGCTGGCCACATCCTGGTCACGCGCGACCCGCGCGACACCATCGGCGAGCATAGCGCCTGCCCCTTCCACGACAATTGCCTCGAGGGTCTCATCGCCGGCCCCGGCGTTAAAAAGCGCTGGGATGGCAAGAGCGCCGGAGACATGGCCGATGACCCGGAGGCCATGGACCTGCTCGCAGGCTATCTGGCACAGGCGCTCATGACCTACACGCTGTGCTACGCGCCGCAAAAGATCATCATCGGTGGCGGCGTGGCCGACCACACCCCCATCGTGCCGCTCGCGCGCAAGAAGTGCGCCGAGATGCTCAACGGTTATATCGTCACGCCCGAGGTCAACGACATCGATACCTATATTGTCAACAACAGCCTTGAGGGCAAGCAGGGCATCATGGGCTGCCTGGCCCTGGGCGCGCAGGCGCTTCAGTAACAGACGCACCCACAGGGCGTGGCGCGCCCGGCAAATCCAACCTACGGAACGACGCCACCACGCCTCATATAAGCCTCAAATAAAAAAAGGCCGCCTAGGACCAAACAATACGTCCTAGGCGGCTTTTTTGGCGCATATCAGCGACCGTAAGAGATATCGGAGCACAACGCCCATTGCCGCTCCACAGCAGTCGATCATCACATCGGTGATCATGCCGGCGCGTCCCGGCACAAAGAGCTGAATCGTCTCGTCAATCGAGGGAATCAGCAGCAGGAACACCGCCGTGGGCAGCAGCACGTCAAAGGTGCGCCGGCCCTCAAAATCAAAGGCGTGCGTTGCCAAGATGCCGAGCACCATATACTCGGTAAAATGCGCGCACTTGCGAACAACAAAGTTGGTCACCCATTCATATGGAAGTCCCACGCCGTGCAGGAAACCGCGGATAGCTTCCATGACCGTTAGGCTCAGCGAGCCCGACCCCGAGCCGGGAACCAGCGAATTGCCCCAGATCAAGAGCGCCATCAGGCAGGTTACAACCGCCCATTTTCGATTGATCTTAACCATGCAGAAGTTATGCCTCCGCGCGGAGCGGCGCGAAGCTGGCGGTACCGCCCTCGATAACGCTCAGATAAGCACGGCCCGTACGCCTGGCGGTAGAGGACTGCAGGCGCTCGATCTCTTCCTCGAGGATCTGATTGACGCGCTCGTGACGACGGTTTTCCATAATGCCGGCGGCAATAGCCTCGGCCCGCTCGATGCTCTCGCGCGAGATACGGGCAGTATCCTCGGGGAACACAGCGCTGTGACGACCGACATAGGCGGGGGCAGCAGGCTGAGGGGCAGCGACGGGAGCGGGGGCTGCAACAGGAGCAGGCTCGTCAATCTCATCCAGAATCGCGGTGGCGGCGGCCCACATGTCCTCGTGGCCCGAGTAATCGGCCATGGGAACATCAACCTCGAGCGAGGCGTCCGGAAGGTCGCCGGTGTCGATGCGATCTTGGACATCAATCGATGCGGTGATGGCCGCAGGCTCATCGAGATCGATGTCCGCGGCACCGGAGATGATAGGCATGCTGGCGAGGTTTGCATTGTACGGCGCAGCCTCAGCCGCCTGCTGCTGGGCAGGAGCGCCCCACAGCGAGCTTTCGGCGGCACGGCGGGCGGCAACGGCCTCCTCGTCCGCAGTCATGGCTTCATCAACGTACGAATTGTCGGCAGAAGCGTTCGCGTCCGCCGAGGTAGCGTTGCAGGCGTTATTGGCTGCCGCGTTGGCAACGAGTGCCACGAAAGCCGCCGTGCTGCCCGCAGGGGCGGCCTGGGAACCAGACACGGCGCGTGCCGCGGCGGCGATGTCGTCGCGATTGAAGGAGCCGGTCTGCCCGCCGTTGGTGAGCTCGTCGATGGCGACTTGATAGACGTCGCGCGAGTGTGCAGGGTCGCAGCTCACCGGCGAATCGTCGTCGAGCATACTGTCGATCATGGACCAAGCCTCGTCCTCGTCCATAGCATCTGCGGCTCGAGCGATGGTAGGGACACCATCATCGGCGTGACGGCGCTGGAACGCACCAGTCAGGCCGGAAAGGAATGCCGAGGTAGACTGCTCCGCCTGAGCCTGAGAAGCAGAAGTCGCAGCGTAAGGAGTCGCATCCTGCTGCTGGGCTGGAATCGAGGCGGTCTTGAACTCGCTTTGATGCTGATTGAGATTGGCGGCACCGCCCATGGCATCGGGCTGGAACAGACGCTCTTCACGCTGCGCACGGTACTCGGAGATACCCAGCGAGGCGGCATAGATACCCACGCCCGCCACCGCACCCACGGCGAAGGGAACCGCACCCGCCACGACCGTCTCGTTCACCGACGAAAACGGCAGCGTCGCGGCATACATAACCACGGGAGCGGCAAGGCCGATCCCGCACGAAAGTCCGGCAAGGACTGCTCGTTGTGTTGCATCAGAAGAAGCCATGAGCTCTCCCCATCTTCCAGCACCCAAATCGCATCATTCAGTTGGCTGCGCGAGAGAAGATGAAGCGGGGCTATGCCCCAAAGCAACGGTATATGGTTCGTTTCATCTGCGTTTTCCGTCGCGAAGCTTAAAAGCTATTATGCGAAACCGCCCTGTCGATTGCAAGCGACGATGTCGGATTGAAACGGGAAGCCTGCTGCTTGCAAGTCTTATGGTCAAAAATAAGTGCGAAGCGGCGATATAGAAAAGGGCCGAGGCTCAAAGCCCCGACCCTTTATCGCATTGATGATTAACGCTGCTGTGGATTACAACCTAGAACGTCTGCTCGTAGTCGCTGTGCTTTTTGGCCGAACGCACCAGGAACTCCTGGTTGGTGTTGGTGCCCTTTAGACCCTTGATAAACGATGCGGCCGCGCGCTCGGTGTTGTTCATGCCGGCAAGAATGCGACGTAGACCAAAGACAAACGGACGCATCTGCTCGTCGACCAACAGGTCCTCGTTACGCGTACCGGAGGCAACGGGGTCGATAGCCGGGAAGATGCGGCGATCGGCTAGGTCGCGGTCGAGCTTAAGCTCCATGTTGCCGGTGCCCTTGAACTCCTCAAAGATGACCTCGTCCATCTTGGAACCGGTGTCGATGAGGGCAGAGGCCAGGATGGTGAGCGAGCCACCGTTCTCGATATTACGGGCTGCGCCCAGGAAGCGCTTGGGCGGATACAGGGCCGCCGAATCGACGCCGCCCGAAAGGATGCGGCCCGAGGCGGGCGCCGCCAAGTTGTAGGCGCGGGCAAGACGCGTGATGGAGTCGAGCACCACCACGACATCGCCGCCCAGCTCCACGATGCGCTTGGCGCGCTCGATGACGAGCTCTGCCACACGAGTGTGGTTGTCGGCGGGCATATCGAAGGTCGACGCCACAACCTCGCCCTTGATGGAACGCTGCATATCGGTAACCTCTTCGGGGCGCTCGTCGACGAGCAGGCAGATGAGGTGCACCTCGGGGTTGTTAATCGAGATAGACTGGCAGATCTTCTTGAGGATTGTGGTCTTGCCGGCCTTGGGCGGGGACACGATCAGGCCACGCTGACCCTTGCCGATCGGCGACACGATGTCGATGGCGCGACCGGTAATGGAGTCCTTGCCATGCTCCATGCGCAGCGGCTCGTTGGGATAGACCGGGGTGAGGTCACCGAACTTGGGGCGGTTGCGAATCTGCTCGGGGTCTAGACCGTTGACGGTCGTGATTTTGGCGAGGCCGGCGCGCTTGTCGCCGCCGCGCGAAGGACGAAGCGAGCCCTCGATGACGTCGCCCGTGCGCAGACGCGCGGAGCGGATGAGGTAGGCGGGGACGAAGGCGTCGTCGTTGGACTTCATGTAACCGTGGGCATGGATGATACCGGAGCTGTCCGGACGAATCTGCAGGATGCCCTTGATGTCGCGGAAGCCCTCGGCCTTCGCGGCGGTGACGTAGATCTCCTCGACGAGCTCGGCTTTCTTCTTGCCGGTCGTCTCGATCTCGAACTCTTTGGCCTTCTCGCGCAGTTCGGCGACCTTCATGGCAGCGAGCTCCTCACGCGAAAGCGTGGGCTCGGTGGGGGCGGCGTTGCGCTCCTTGTTGCGCTGTTTGCGATCGCGCTGGCGGTTGCGACGGTCGTTGTTGCGCTCGTCCTTGCGCTCATTGCGCTCGTCGTTGCGCTTGTGCTGGCGACGGTTGGGGCGACCGTTGTCATCGGCCTCAGCGGGCGCGGCGCCATCGGTTGCGGCGGCGTCGGCATTGGCCGCAGCGGCGTCATTGCCCTCGGCGCCGGAATCGACTTGCGCTTCGACATCAGCCTGCTGCTCGGACGCCTTGGCCTTAGCGGACTTCTTACGACCGCGCTTGGGCTTCTCGGACGCAGGCCGTTCGACGTCCTGGGGCTCGGCGGCATCAATCGATGCATCGACGGTCGTCTCGGCGGAATCCTCGGACGCACCCTTCTTGGCAGCCTTGGCCTTGGACGTGCGCTTAGCAGCAGTACGATGGCTGCGACCAGGACGGACATCGGCGAGCTCGACATCGGCGGGAGCGGCCTCGGAAGTCGTAGCATCCTGGACGGGTGCATCGGCAGCGGTTGCAGACTCGGCGGTCGCCGCAGCATCCCGAGCGGCTGCAGCTGCGGCTGCGGCCTTCTCTGCCTCGACGAAGGCCTTGGGCTTGCGACCGCGACGGTGCGGGCGCAAAGCCGGATCGACAACGGGAACTTCGCTGGCCTCGACAGACGCAGCGGGCTCAACAGGCGATGTGCCCTCCCCTGCCACGGAACGGACCGAAGCCTCAGTGAGCTCGGGGGTTACCTGATCGGCAACCTGCTCGGCCTTAGCAGCCGTGCGACGGCGTGTGCGCGGTACCGGCTTCTCGGTCGGCTGGTCGGCGACAGGGGTCTCGGTGGCGGCAGGTGTCTCGGGCACAGACGGAGCTGCAAGCTCGGTCAGAGCCGCGGCCTCGCGCTCGGCAGCACGACGGCGGGCGCGCACCACCTGAGCCTCGCTAATCTGCGCCAACGCACGCGCCTGCGCGACCTCATCGGAAATCGGCTCCGAGGAGTCAGCTGCAACGGTGCGCTTGGCGCGCGTCGTGCGCGTGGCACGGCGCTTGGGCTTGGTGACCTCCTCGCCGTCAGCGACAGGCTTGGCCGCGCGGCGCGTGCGCTTGGGCTTTGCCGGAACAGCCTCCTCACCAGTTGCAGGAACGGCCTTCTCAGCCGTTGCAGGCGTAGGCGTCTCAGGAGCCGAGGCTTGCGCGGGCGCCGCGACCTGGTCCGACGCAACCGGTGCAGCGGGAGCGGCTTGCGTCGTCGTTATTTCGTTTTCTTGCTGTTGATCAGACACAGTGTTTGCTCAACTTTCTTTTCAAGCCCTGTGATCACATGCTCCCTGCATAAACCTTCAGGGCGGCTAAACAGTCTAGCTCCGTCAAATACCGACGGACATCATTGATCTGTATCGAGATATTTGCGTCATATACACAGCATTAGTGTAACACAACCGCCGCCACCTGCAACTTAGTCATTGGGGACGTTCTTAAACGACTAGTCAAAAGGGACACTCTTTGGTTTAACACCCACAAATCTGACTGCCTCCGCCAAAACTATGGCGGTTTACTACAATGAATCGCTCAACCGCGACCACTCCGAAACTTGTTGAACTAAAACCGCAGGTAGATGCCTTGCACTTTTTGCGAAAAGCCGGCGTGGTTGGAATTTCTCATTTCATCGTAGTAAACCGGCATAGTTTCGTATTTCCAGCAGTTCCAAATTCGTCAATACGTCGGCGTTTGCAAAAAGCCCGACCTCCGTGTGAACTGCGTCCCAAATCTTGGACGCCCTAAATAGCGACTAGGCCGCGAGGGCCTGATTCCGGAACTCCTCCGGGGTCAGGCCCTTCAATCTTACCTGCCTCCGGCTCGTGTTCCAGTGGACTATGTATTCCTCCA
>DBEYUK010000049.1:0-13675 GCA_048181625.1 Collinsella sp.
GCGCGCCGAGGAGCTCGCCAAGAAGTACGCCCTGGCCCCCTACACCATGTTCATCGGCTCCGGCGCCCTGTGGGGCGAGACGATCCTGTTCTCGATGTGCATCCTCGAGGAGATGCAGTGGAAGCGCACCCGCTACATCACTTCGGCCGACTTCTTCCACGGCACCCTCGAGCTCGTGGAGCCGGGCGTCCCCGTGTTCCTGTTCATGGGCGAGGACGAGAACCGCAAGCTCGACGAGCGCGCCCGCGCGTTCCTGACCCGCGGCGTGACCGGCGACACCGACATCAACATCATCGATACCGCCGAGTTCGCGATCCCCGGCCTTGACGACGAGTTCCGCGTCATCGTCTCCCCGTGGATCCTCTCCTCGCTGATCACCGATCGCCTTGCCGCTTACTACGAGACGGTCACCAAGCACAACCTCAACTACCGTCGCTACTATCACCAGTTCGACTACTAAGAGCAAATAACGTTTGTGTAATCGGGCCTCGCTCCTATATGGAACGGGGCCTCGCTTGGGTTGGAGAGTAATTATGAGCTATCCCCAGCTTGCCGTCATGAATATCAGCCATCGTTATTTTGACCTTGAGGAATTCTTTTCTTCGGCAGCGGCCTCGGGCTACACGTGTTGCGAGCTTTGGACCGGGGCGATGCATCTGTATGTCGATTGCCATGGATACGATTCGCTCGAGCAGGTGCAGGAGCTGTCACAGCGGTATGGGATTCGGATTGTGGGGCTTTGTCCCGAACAGAACAACCCCAAGCCGTGGAATATCGCGGCGCGCGGGAATGAGGCGCGCGCTCGCACGCTCACGTACTTTAAGAACGTTGTGGATATCGCGGCGGAACTTGGAGCCGAGCAGGTCATGGTCTCGAGCGGCTGGGCATTTTTGAACGAGCCGATCGAGGACGCGTGGGGTCGCAGCGCCTCGATGCTGCGTGCGATTGCCGAGCATGCGGGAGAGCGCGGCGTGCGACTGGTGCTCGAGGCCCTACAGCCGGTTGAGTCGATGATCGTGAACTCGGCGGCCGACACGAAGCGCATGATCGAGGCAGTTGATCATCCGGCACTTAAGGCGTGTCTGGATTTGGGCGCTATGGCGGTGGCGGGGGATACCATCGACGATTATTTCGATCTGCTTGGCGATGATGTCGCCCACGTGCATTTTGTCGATGTTGCGGCAGATGGCACGACGCATCTTGCTTGGGGTGACGGCGACCGCGATATGCGCGCCGACCTGGATAGGCTGGTGGCGCGCGGCTATCGCGGAGTTGTTTCGGCCGAGACCTATGACTGGCGCTATTTTGCCGACCCCGCAGCTGCCGACGCTCAGGTTATGGCGGAGTACCGACGCGCGATTGGCGCCTAAGTGGGACAGGGCGCCGAGTTGGCGTTTGACGTTTTTTGAGAAACGGGACGTGCTTTCCGCTTGAGGCTTCTGGCGGAAAGCACGTCCCAGAACAGGCGCTCAGAATGGGACACACTTTCCGCTGAGGACCTCAACCGGAAACCGCATCCCAGTTTTTGGCTGGCGGGCGGGACACGCTTTCCCCTATGTTTCCAAATGAATACGCTATGAGCCGAGGAGGACGATTCTCCCCGCAAACACTCTAGTATGCTAAAGTACCCAGAAGACCGGCGGAGCTATGCCGGTCTTCTGCTCTATATGAAACACAGCATGAGGAGGCTCACCAGATGACGGCCACACCGTGGGGATTCCGGGACATATTGCCCGAGGAGGCTCAGGCGCGCGAGGAGATCGCATGTACGGTGAAGGGCTGCTTTAGGGAGCATCATTACCTGCCGGTCGAGACGCCACTGCTCGAGGACAAGGGCTCACTCGAGGAGGGCGGCCGCATTGCGGACACGCCGTTTAAGCTCTTTGACGATGATGGTCGCCTGCTGGTGGTCCGTCCCGACAACACGCTGCCGATCGTTCGCCTGGTTTCGACTCGCATGCGCGCGGCCGATCTGCCGCTGCGCCTGCGCTATGAGGCGCCGGTGGTCCGCGAGTGTCAGCGCAATGCCGGCGGCTCGCGTCAGTTTACGCAACTGGGTTTTGAGCTTATCGGCGCGGGCGATACCGCGGGCGATGTCGAGATTGTCTCGCTCGTGGCCGAGGCCGTGCGCAAGTTGGCGCTGCCCGATGCGCGCATTATCGCAGGTAGCGTGCGTCCGTTTAAGGAGCTGCTTGCGGCGTGCGAGGATCGTGAGCTGGCTGCCGAGGCCCTGCGCTGCGTGCATGCCAACGACTTTGTGGGCCTCGATGCCCGCGTGGCGGTAAGCGTCGAGTCCGATGCCGTCAAGGCCGCCATTAGCGAGCTGCCGCGTCTGCACGGCGGTGCCGAGGTGCTCGACCGCGTGGACGCGCTGCTGGAGGCCGCCGGTATCGTCGCGCCGCTGACGCGCGAGCTGCGTGCCCTGGTCGAGGGCCTGGCACCTGAGGACGCCCAGGTGCTGTCGTTCGACTTCTCTATCATGAACTCTTTCGATTACTACACGGGCCTGGTCTTTAAGGCCTATGCCGGCGGCCTGCCCGATCCGGTGGGCTCGGGCGGTCGCTACGACTCTATCTTTACCGGCGCATTTGGCGACGGTATCGAGGTGCCGGCGGCGGGCTTCGCCTTTTCGCTCGAGCGCCTGGAGGCCGCGCGCACCTCGGCCGAGGACGCCGCTTCCGACGGCGATCACGCTGCGGGCCGTGGCGCCGAGGGCCCGCTGCGCATCGCCGTGCCCAAGGGCTCGCTTAAGGCCGACACGCTCGACGTGCTCGAGGCCGCGGGCTTGGACGTCTCTGAGCTGCGCGACCCCGGCCGTCACCTGATCGTGCGCGGCCGCGACACGCGTGCCGGCGAGGGCACGGTCGGCGATATCGAGTTTGTCATCGTGCGTCCCGGCGACGCGCCCGCCTTTGTGGGCTGCGGCGGTGCCGATTGCGGCATCTGCGGTTGGGACTCGCTTATCGAGGCAGACCTCAACCTGCTGCAGCTGGTCGATCTGGGCTACGGTCTGTGCACCTTTATCGAGGCGGAGCCCGCGTGGCGCGCCGGCCAGGCCGAGCGCAACTATGCCCGCCGCGGGTCGCTTCGCGTGGCCACCAAGTACCCGCGCATCGCGAGCGCCTGGTATGCCGAGCGCGGCGTGAACGCCGACATCGTTTCGCTGCACGGCAACATCGAGCTGGGCCCCATTGTCGGCATGACCGACCGTATCGTAGACATCACCGCCACGGGCGCCACGCTGCGTGACAACGACCTGGTTATTACTGGTCGCATTATGGACTGCACGGCGCGCTTCTTCGTCAATCCGGGTGCCGCTCGCTTGGATCCGCGCGTGCGTAATCTGGCAGATCGCCTGGCCGCGGCCGTGAAGGACAAGCATTTTGAGCCCGTCGCGGGCTCGGCGCAATAGCGCGAGCACGCACGGGCGCCCCAACGTCCGGGCTGCGGGCTGATTGGCGCCGCCGCCCGGCCTTTCGTTTTTCAGACGCAACCTCGACCGATAGGGGATACCGATATGAAGACCATCAAGCTTGCTCCCGGTGAGCGCCTCGTTACCAACCAGCTCAACCGCAAGGGCGTGCTGCCGCAAAACATCGTCGACGCTGCCCGCGATATCGTAGCCAACGTGCGCGCCAACGGCGATGCCGCGGTGCGCGACTATTGCCAGCGTTTTGATGGTGTTGAGCTGCAGAGCTTCCGTCTGCCGCAAGAGCAGATCGATGCCGCGCTCGAAGGCCTCGATCCCGCCTTTGTCGCGGCGCTCGAAAAGGCCGCATGCCAGATTCGCGAGTTCCACCAGCGCGAGGTCGAGCAGAGCTGGTTTACCACGCGCCCGGACGGCACGATGCTCGGCGTTAAGGTGACCCCGCTTGCTGCGGCCGGCATCTACGTGCCGGGCGGCCGCGCGCAGTATCCCTCCACCGTGCTCATGAACGCCATTCCCGCCAAGGTGGCCGGCGTCAAGCGCGTGGTCATGGTGACTCCGCCGCAAAAAGATGGCCTGATCAGCCCGTATACGCTCGCGGCCGCCAAGCTCGGTGGCGTGGACGAGATCTATATGGTGGGCGGCGCCCAGGCCGTGGCCGCGCTGGCGTACGGTACCGAGACCATTCCGCGTGTCGACAAGATCACCGGCCCGGGCAACGCCTTCGTCGCCGCTGCCAAACAGATTGTCTCGGGTGACGTGGGTATCGATATGGTCGCCGGTCCCTCCGAGGTCTGCGTGCTGGCCGACGCCACGGCCAAGCCTATGGTGGTCGCGGCCGACCTGATGGCCCAGGCCGAGCATGATCCGCTGGCGGCCTGCTATCTGGTGACCTGCGACGAGCAGTTTGCGCGTGAGGTCGAGGCGGGTATCGACATTCTGGTAGCGCAGTCGCCGCGTGCCGAGATCACGCGTGCCTCGCTCGACAATGAGGGCACCATCGTGGTGGCAGCCGACATGGCTGCCGCCGTCGAGGCGGTGAACACCGTGGCGCCCGAGCACCTGGAGCTGCACTGCAAGGATGCGATGGGCCTGCTCGGCGGTATCCGCAACGCCGGCGCCATCTTTGTGGGCGCTTGGAGTTCCGAGCCGCTCGGCGATTACGTTGCCGGCCCCAACCACACGCTGCCGACCGGCGGCACCGCCATGTTCTCCAACCCGCTTTCGGTGGAGGAGTTCGTCAAGCGCTCGAGTGTCATTTGCTATACGCCCGAGGGCTTGCTCTCCGACGCTCCCGCTACGCAGCGTCTGGCCGAGGCCGAGGGCCTGTGGGCACACGCGCTTTCTGCCGCACTGCGCCGTCGCGTGTTGGAGCAGGGCGAGGATGCCGTGAGTGCCGAGTCACTGGCTGCGGCCGACCTGACCAAGGTCGCCTGGCCGGGCGACGCCGTGGCGACGGTTGCTGAGGGCGTGGACCTGGCGGCGGCTGCAGGCGGTGCCGCTGGCGCGACCGGCGAGGAGGTCTAACATGGCCGAACTCACGCCGCGCATGAAGGAGCTCGTCCAGCCCTACTTGACCGGCATCGAGCCCTACGATCCCAACTTTACGCCCACGCGCATCAATCTTTCGGCCAACGAGAACACCTATCCCGTGCCGGCCGGCGTGCGCGAGGCGGTTGATGCGGCCTTGGCTGCCGCACCGCTCAACCGCTATCCCGATCCCATGTCCAACGACCTGCGCGACGAGCTTGCTGCCTGGCATGGCGTGACGCGCGAGAACATCTGCGTGGGCAACGGCGGCGACGAGCTACTCTATAACTTCCTGCTGGCGTTTGGCGGCGCGGGGCGGATCCTGCTCAACTGCCCGCCGTGCTTTAGCGAGTACGCGTTCTTTGCGTCGCTCTGTCAGACCGAGGTGCGCGACGTGTGGCGCGACCCGGCGACCTTTGAGCTCGACCAAGCGGCTGTGCTCGCAGCGGCGCCCGAGTGCAATCTGGCGATCGTGACCTCGCCCAATAACCCCACGGGCGATGTGACGCCGCTCGACTTTGTCGCGGCCCTGTGCGATGCGTGCCCCGGCATGGTCATGGTCGACGAGGCCTACGTTGAGTTTGCCGACGATTCGTTTGGCGCGGCTACTACGGCGCAGGGGCTTATCGCCGAGCATCCCAACCTGGTGATTCTGCATACGCTGTCCAAGGCGTTCGGCGCCGCCGGCACGCGTCTGGGCTATGTGATCGCGGCGCCCGAGGCCATCGATGTGTTTGCGGCAATTCGCCAGATCTACTCGGTTAACGTGCTGAGCCAGGCCGCCGCGCTTGCCTGCGTGCGTGCCCGCGATGCGTACGCACCCGTGGTAGCACAGGTTGCATCCGAGCGCGAGCGCGAACTGTGTGCCCTGCACGCAATGGCTGCCGAGGGCATGCCCGTGGAGGCGTGGCCGAGCGCGGCGAACTTTGTGCTCGTGCGCACGCCGCATGCCACGCGCGTGCGCGAGCGCCTGCGCGACGAGTATTCACTTTTGGTGCGCGACTTTAGCTACGCGCCGGGGCTCGCGGACTGCCTACGCATTACCGTGGGCACCCCGCAGGAAAATGACGAGGTGCTGGCCGCGTTTGCCGCGCTGGTGAAGGAGGAGATGTAGATGGGCCGTTATGCCGAGGTGACCCGCAAGACGGGCGAGACCGACATTGTCGTAAAGCTCGACCTGGACGGATCTGGCGTGTGCGACATCTCGACCGGCGTGCCGTTTTTCGACCACATGCTCAACGCCTTTGGCCGCCATGGTTTGTTTGATTTGACGGTACACGCGGTGGGCGACGTGGAGGTCGATGCGCACCACACCGTCGAGGATGTGGGCATTGTGCTGGGCGAGGCGTTTTGCCAGGCACTGGGCGACAAGGCGGGTATTACGCGCTTTGCCGACGCGGCAATCGCCATGGACGAGACGCTCGTGATGGCCGCCGTAGACATTTCGGGTCGCGGCCAGGCCTACTGCGAGCTGCCCGTGCCGACCGAGCGCGTGGGCAGCTTCGATACCGAGCTGGCCGTTGAGTTCTTCTATGCCTTCGCACGCGATGCCAAGCTCACGCTGCACGTGCGCGAACTGGCGGGTGGCAACTCGCATCACATTATCGAGGCCGCCTTTAAGGCCGTGGGTCGCACGATGCGCCACGCCTGCGAGCTCGATCCCCGCGTGCAGGGCATCCCCAGCACCAAGGGTTCGCTGTAGCTGACGGATCGCACAAACTACCACAAAGGTGCCTGTCCCCTTTGTGGTGGTTTTGGACGATGGGAAAAGGGAGGGTCGCGTGGGCGAACCGAAGATCGTGGTGGTCGACTACCACAAGGGCAACTTGTCGAGCGTCGTGCGCGGGCTTGCACGCGCCGGTGCCGCCGCCTGCACGTCGGACAATCCGGAGCAGATCCGCAACGCCGACGGCCTGGTCATTCCGGGCGTGGGTGCGTTCTATGACGCGATTGCCTTTATGCGCCAGAGCGGCGAGGAGACGGCCGTGCTCGATGCCGTCGCCGCTGGAACTCCGCTGCTCGGCATCTGCCTGGGCCTTCAGCTATTTTTTGAGCGCGGCAACGAGGGCGTGCCGGCGGACGAGGGCGCGGTCGCGGACGGAAACGCTCCCGAGCAGGCTGGCGGTCCCTGGGTCGATGGCCTGGGTATTATGCGCGGCTCGTGCACGCGCCTGGAGTCGAGCCGCCTGAAGGTGCCGCACGTGGGCTGGGACCAGGTGCACATGACGTCCGCCGGTGCGGCTGATCCGCTGCTTGCCGGTTTTGCCGAGGGTGCCAACATGTACTTCACCCACAGTTATGCGGTGGCCGACGACGCCGATGCCGCCGATGTGCTGGCGCGCACGCACTATACGCGGAGCTTCCCGTGCATCGTGCGCCATGGCAACGTGTGGGGCTGCCAGTTCCATCCCGAGAAATCCTCCGCGCTGGGTCAGCGCATCCTTAAGAACTTCGTCAACATCGTCGAGGAGGCTGGCCGATGATCCTGTTTCCCGCAATCGATCTGATCGGCGGCAAAGTCGTGCGCCTGGAGCGTGGCGACCGCAGCCGCTGCAAGGTATATTCCGACGACCCCGTGGCCGTTGCTCGCTCGTTTGCCGAGCAGGGCGCAAGCTGGGTGCACGTCGTCGACCTGTCCGCTGCCTTTGGCGAGGACGAGGACACATGCGCTGCCAACTCGGCGGCGATTAAGGCCATCTGCGGCGTCGACGGTCTGTCCGTGGACGTGGGCGGCGGCGTCCGCTCGCTCGCGCGCATCGACGAGTTGGCCGGCTACGGTGCGCGCCGCATCGCGCTGGGCACGGTGCTGGTGACCGAGCCGGGTTTTGCTGAGGTGGCAGCCCAAGGCTTTGGCGAGCTGCTCGTGGCCGACATCGCCGCTCGCGACGGCCAGGTCAAGGTGAACGGTTGGCGTGACGGCGCGGGCGTGGCGCTCGACGACGCCGTGGCGCAGCTTTCCGAGCTGGGCTTTAAGCATCTGGTGTATACCGACATCGCGCGTGATGGCATGCAGACGGGCATCGATGTGGCGGCGTATCGCCATGTGGCCGAGGTCGCGGGTTTTCCCGTCGTGGCTTCGGGCGGTATCTCGACGCTCGACGACATCCGTGCGCTTGCCGCGGTGGGCGGGGATGCCATCGAGGGTGCCATTACCGGTCGCGCGCTCTACGAGGGCAACTTTACGCTGGCCCAGGCGCTGGCCGCCGCCCGAGGGGAGGAGTAGCCTATGCTTACCAAACGCGTAATTCCCTGCCTGGACGTCAAGGACGGCCGTGTGGTCAAGGGCGTCAACTTTGTGAGCTTGCGCGATGCGGGCGATCCGGTGGAGCTGGCGCGCGCCTACGACCGCGAAGGTGCGGACGAGGTCGTATTTTTGGACATTACCGCGACGAGTGACAACCGTGTGACGACCATCGAGATGGCGGCGCACGCGGCCGAGGAGCTCGCTATTCCCTATACCGTGGGCGGCGGCTTTCGCGACTTGGCGGGCATGCGGACCATGGTTGCCGCCGGTGCCGACAAGGTGTCGCTCAACTCGGCGGCCGTGCGTGACCCGTCGCTGATTAGCCAGGCTGCCGCGGCTTTTGGCAGTCAGGCCGTGGTCGTGGCGATCGATGCCAAGCGCGTCGGTTTGCCCGGAGAGCCGGGTGCCGACAAGTGGGAGGTCTTTACCGCGGGAGGTCGCAACGCCACGGGTATCGACGCGGTGGCGTGGGCCGAGGAAGCGGCTCGTCGCGGCGCCGGCGAGATCTTGCTGACCAGTATGGATCGCGACGGCACCAAGGCCGGCTTTGACCTGGCGCTCACCCGTGCCGTGGCGCGCGCGGTGCCGATTCCGGTGATCGCAAGCGGCGGCGTGGGTACGCTCGAGCATTTTGCCGAGGGCGTGATCGAGGGCGAGGCCGACGCTGTGCTGGCGGCGAGCGTCTTTCACTTTGGGACGTTCAGCATTCGCGAAGTCAAAGAGTATATGGCCTCACAGGGCATCCCTGTGAGATTGGACTTCTAACGCTGCGGCTTGTCCAGGTACCACATCTTGCCGCTCAAACCGTCGCTCGCGTACCAAAGTACGCGTCGCTCCTCTTTCGCGGCAACCTGCGGCACCTGGACAACCCTCGCCGACCTGCGAAGTTTGAATTTGGGGAGAGAAATGGAAGAGATAACCGATCCTTCAAAGCTTACATACGACGCCCGTGGGCTGATTCCTTGTGTTGTTCAGCAGTATGACACCGGCGAGGTGCTTATGGTTGCTTGGATGAACGAGGAGTCGGTGGGGCTGACGCTCAAGACCGGTACCACGTGGTTTTGGAGCCGCAGCCGTCAGGAGCTCTGGAACAAGGGCGCGACGAGCGGCAATATGCAAGAGGTCAAGGAGCTTTGGGCCGACTGCGATAGCGATACGCTGCTGGTCAAGGTCGACTCGCCGGGCCCGGCCTGCCATACCGGCAACCGTACCTGCTTCTTTAAGAAACTCGCGTAGGGCGGGCGCTCGATTAGACGCTCGGCCACCAGAAAGGATTGAACCATGGGTGTGCGCACCGCAAACGTTCAGGATGGAAATATCGGTGAGACGCTGACGGGGCTCGCCGAGGTGATTCACGGTCGTCGTGATGCATCGCCGCAGGAGAGCTATACCGCGCGTCTGCTGACCGACGTCGAGGACGAGCTGCTCAAGAAGCTTGCCGAGGAGGCAAGCGAGGTGATCATGGCCTGTAAGGATAACGACCACGATCATATTCGCTACGAGGCCGGCGACCTGGTCTACCACCTGCTCGTGACGCTCGAGCGCTACGGCATCACCCTCGACGAACTGGCCGGCGAACTCAACGCTCGCCGCCACTAGTCATTGGGGACGTTCTTAAACGACTAGTTAGGCGAGGGGTGTGGACTCCCATTCTCCGGTGGGGTGGGGGATGTCGAAGGTTCGATAACCGCAGTCGTAGGCGTGGGCTTGTGCCTCGTGGATATTCCAGCAGATGTCGCAGGCGCGGTGCGCGTCCGAGCCAAAGGTGATGGGTACCTCGGCATGGGCGAAGCAGCGCAACAGCCCCGTCGAGGGGTAATAGTCGTCGAGGCCCTTGCGCGGTGCGGCGGTCGAGACCTCAACGCGGCGACCTGTATCGTGGGCGCATTCGGCCATCTGCCCCCAGAACGGCGTCGGGTCAAAGTCGGGCGTAAAGCCTTCCTTCGAAAAGCGCATGACCAGGTCGGGATGGGCCATCACATCAAAGCTGAGCGAGCTTTCGCAGGCGCGGCACCAGTCATCGACATAGCGCTCCCACACGCCGCGCACGCCCAGGTTTTCCCAAACGTGCAGGTCGGTGTCGTCGTCGATCCAACCACAAAGGGAATCGGGCGTATCGGGGCGAGCGACGTCTTCCGTTCCCGCCGCACCCGCGGCACCGGCCATGATATCGCCCGGATAGCCAATCCAGTGCACACTGCCCAAGCGCACTATGGCACTCGCGGACCAGCGCTCAACCAGAGGCTCGCAACCTTCGTACCAGTCGCATTCAAAGCCATAGATAAGCTCGAGCTCCGGCGTGATCTGCGCGGCAAGCTTGCGGGCATCCTCAAAAGCCAGACGATGTGCCGGCAGGTCGCCCTCGACAACCTGCACCTCGCAGTTGGCATCCATGCTGGCGGGTAAGGTGAGGTGGTCGGTCGAGACCATGACCCGACAGCCAGCGGCCGCGGCAGCGCGGACGTTTTCCTCAAACGAGGCGTGGCCGTCCGAAAACGAGGTGTGGGTGTGGCAATCGACCAGCGGGCAAGCAGACATGGCAGCTCCTTTGCGTCAAGCGAATCCGCTCCATTGTAATGGCGCAGCCTCGGCGCGTCGTGCACGCGGGGTGCCGAAATCGACTGGAAAGGGTGCGCGGTGCGGCTCTACTCCAATACATGTACATCAGCCTCAAAAAGCTGCAGAAAATGACATGTTTGGAGGCTGATGTACATGTTTGGATAGGGGCGAGGGCGGTGGCGGACGAAAGTCACGCCTGTGCCACGTCCGATGTGCTAGCGTTTGGATGAACAAAACGAGCCCGCGCGGAAAGGATTCGGACCGTATGCAATGCGATAGCACATCCCCGCTGTCCCGCGAGACCGATGCACCCGAAACCATCGTCAAGCTGGAATGCGACATCGACGACGCGTCGCCCGAGGTGCTCGCCTACGCTGCCGACCGCCTGCGCGAGGCGGGTGCGCGCGAGGTGCATTGGCTGCCCCTCTATTGCAAGAAAGGCCGTCCCAGTTGGCAGCTGCAGGTGATCTGCTCGCATGAGGATATCGAGCGCCTGCAGACGATTATCTTTTTGGAAACCACGACCAACGGTATCCGGCGCCAGATTATGGAGCGCGTCTGCCTGCCGCGCCGCTTTGAACAAGTGGCGACGCCTTGGGGCGAGGTGGCCGTAAAGGTGGCAACCCTGCCCGATGGCAGCGAGCGCGCGGCGCCCGAGTACGAAGACTGCGCTCGTCTTGCCCGTGAGCACGACGTGCCGCTCCAGCGCGTGATGCAGGCGGCGCAAGCCGCGGCACTGCGATTTGAGTGACACAGGCCAACGACGCGCTGCACCAATCCTATTAACCCCACCGAAAGGACCACCATGAAATACCTCATCGCCTCCGACATCCACGGCTCGGCATATTGGACCGAACGCCTTTGCGCCGCCATCGAGTCCGAGCAGCCCGATCGCATTGTGCTGCTGGGCGACCTGCTCTACCACGGCCCGCGTAACGACCTGCCGCGCGACTACGCTCCCAAGCGCGTGATTCCGCTGCTCAACGCCCTGGCCGACCGCATCATCGCGGTGCGCGGCAACTGCGACGCCGAGGTCGACCAGATGGTGCTCGACTTTCCCATCATGGCCGACTATGCCACGTTATTCGACGAGAACGGCCGCGAGCTGTTCCTGACGCACGGCCACGTTTTTGGCGCCGGTATGCACAACAGCGTCGACCACGCGCCCGCGCTGCCCGAGGGCTCCGCGCTCGTCTACGGCCATACGCACATCAAGGTCAACGAGGAAAGCGCCGCACACCCGGGCCTGTGGCTCTTCAACCCCGGCAGCGTGAGCATCCCCAAGGACGGCACGCATAGCTACGGCATCTACGAGGGCGGAGCGTTCCGCCACGTGATCCTGGAGGAGGACTAACCATGGCGCAGCACATGGCTCAGCAAAATGCCGAGGGCTCGCGCGATTTGTCCACGCTGGTCGACGCGTCGGCCGAGCTACAACATCTGGTGCAGACCGTCTGGCGCTTGCGTCAGCCCGACGGCTGCCCGTGGGACCGCGAGCAGACGCACCGCAGCATTGGCAAGAACATGATCGAGGAGGCCTACGAGGCGCTCGACTGCATCGAGGCGGACGACGCGGTTCACCTGCGCGAGGAGCTGGGTGACGTGCTCATGCAGGTCGTGCTGCATGCGCAGATCGCGGCGGACGCCGGCGAGTTTACGCTGGCCGACGTGGCGCACGATATTGACGCCAAGCTCATTCGCCGCCACCCACACGTATTTGGCGATGCGGATGCCGAGAGCTCCGACGAGGTGCTCAAGATCTGGGACGAGGTCAAGCTTGCCGAGAAGGCCGCCAAGGACAAGGCTGTGGCAGCAGGCGAGGCCGCGCCCGAGGGTCTGCTCGATGGCGTGCCCACGCATCTGCCGGCGCTGATGCAGGCCCAGAAGGTGTCGCGCAAGGCGGCTGCCGTGGGCTTTGAGTGGGAGACGGTCCAGGATGTGTGGGACGAGGTCGCCGAGGAGCGTGCCGAGTTTGAGGCCGAGGCCCCTGGCTCGCCCGAGCGCGAAATGGAGTTTGGCGACCTGCTCTTTGCCTTGGTCAACGTCGCGCGCAAGGAGGGCATTGACGCCGAGAGCGCCCTGCGTGCCAGCACGGCAAAGTTCCGCCGTCGCTGGGCCGCGATGGAGCAGATGGCGGCCGATGCTCACGTGGATCTTGCCGAGCTTTCGACCCATGGCCTCAACGACCTGTGGGACGCAGCAAAGGCAGGGGAGTAATACCGCGGGGGCGATGGGACGGACTTGTTCCATCGCCCCATTATTTTTTAAAAAAGATTGTATCCCTTGGCTAACTTAGGGCATAATGCAAAAAGTGCGACAAGGCTAACTTACGGAGGCGCACCGACGGTGCACGGTCAGCCGGTCGCTTGCATCCACTACGTTTCCAAGTGAGAGGGAGACAACATGAACGATATTTTGGACGTCTACGGTCGCGAGGTGCTCGACAGCCGCGGCAATCCCACCGTCGAGGTCGAGGTCGTGCTCGAGGACGGCAGCTTTGGCCGCGCAATGGTGCCTTCGGGTGCTTCGACCGGCGCCTTTGAGGCCTGCGAGCTGCGCGACGGCGACAAGGGCCGCTGCCTGGGCAAGGGCGTTTCGCAGGCCGTCGAGCACGTCAACAACGAGTGCGCTAACGCCGTCGTGGGCCTCGACGCTTTCGATTAGCGCGCCGTCGATGCCGCGCTGATTGCCGCGGACGGTACCCCCAACAAGACCAAGCTCGGTGCCAACGCCATCCTGGGCGTGTCGCTGGCCGTTGCCCGCGCCGCTGCCGAGTCGGCGGGCCTGTCACTGTATCAGTACCTGGGCGGCGTCAATGCCCACCTGCTGCCCACGCCCATGATGAACATCCTCAACGGCGGCGTGCATGCCGACAATAACGTTGACTTCCAGGAGTTCATGATCATGCCGGTGGG